>JAKEEH010000069.1 GCA_022616725.1 Limisphaerales bacterium
GCATGAGCCGCTCGGAGGCGGTGGCTGACATCTCCCGACTGTTGCCGTTGATTCTCCTCGACCCTCACTTGAGCTTCTGCGTGATGGACAATTACCCGGAGCTGGATCGCCGCACGCTTTTCCGCAGTGCCATTCGCTACCCGGACTTTCTGCTGGCGTGGGCGAAACGGTTCCCGGGTCTGTTTGACACGATCATCCAGCGAGAGTTGGTCCGGCATACGGCGTGGCTGATCGAGTACATCCACGAGGTGAAGCCGGTCGAGGCACGGAGTTTGTGGCAACAGGCCATGGAACGCTGCCACAATGATTGGTTGCTCCCCTGGCTGAAACACTACGCGCGCCGGGCGGGATGGTCGTAGCCTCCAATTGCCGGATCAGAAGCGATCGATTGGCTGCGGACGTTTAGGTTTGGCGAGGAAGGCTTCGTAGGTTTCGGCACCGTGCTTGACCAACGCTTCGTAGCGATGGTTGCCGTCTTGCAGCGTCCATCCCCAGGCTTCGTGATAGAGGAGAACGACGGGTTCAATCTTCTGACCGCCAGCGAGCATGTTGAGGTATTTTCGGACTCCGCGGCGGTAATGGCCAAGTCTGAACGAGGCTCTTTCAGATTCTGTTTTCTCCAGAAGGACAAGAGTTACCGGGCCAGCCCAAACGTAGTCTTTCGGATCGAACGGAAGTGCAAAAGGGGTCTTGGGGAGGTGGAACTTGGAGAAGCGAACCCCGACTTCCTGCCATGGTCGCCAGCGACGGATCCGTCCGGCGGCGGCATAGGCTGATGAGAAGACGTGGACCTTGCCCTTTGGTTTTGCCATTGCAAACTGGTGGTTTGTTCTGGGCGCAGCCCTTCGGCATCTAACAAAGGAGCAAGCCCGTCCACTGGCTCAGCGCGACCCAATGGCAACTCGAACGCGGCTCCGGCCTTGAGGAAACAAATGGCGAGAATGGATTCTGTCTTCACTTGTAACACCCTCTCGGCCAGCACGGCGCATGATCAGGAAAGATCCGGGCAGCGGACGCCAAGGAGGTGGGGGTTGGGGAACCCCGCTGAAGAAACGTTCCGCTACCCGAATCAAAGTGCTTCTAACATTCCCAAGGAATCAAATACCAGTTCAAAAGCCAACGTCGAATGCCGAATTTGCTACAACGTCCGGTGCCATTCGAGATTCCCACTTCGCACTTGTCAATGGTCGCAAAACGGCCTGCGTTGCGGAGCAGCCCCGGGTCAGCGTAGCCGTCGATGTCGAATGGCATTGACGATCACTTCGCGAGAACTGCGGCACGGCTGAGACGGACTGAGGGTCGTGAAAGGAGTTCAAGTTTTGCCTCCAACGCGGCGCCCACTTCCTTTTCAAAATCCCCCCGTCCAACGTGGAACTTGGGCTCCACCAAAAGCAACTTGCCATTAGGATTCAGGGTTTCGTGGATCTCTGCGAAGAGAGCCAAAGGATTCGGAACTTCGTGCACCATCCAGAACGCCAGAACGAAATCGACGCGGGCTGAAAGCCCGATGTGCTCTCGTCCGCACGCATGGAGTTCAACGCGATCTTGCACCCCAGCCTGCGCCACGAGTTTTTGGACTCTGGCAAGCATCGCTGGCTGCACATCGATCGCAATCACACGGCCTGAAGAGCCGACCATCTGCGCCAGGGCTATCGTGAATGGGCCTGAACCACAGCCGAGGTCAACGACGGTGAATCCCGGCGCAATTAGTCGACCGAGGATTTCTTCGGGCTTGTGCAGCCAGCGTCGCACTGGATTGTCGATGGCCCAGGCAAACCAAGCTGGACAGGCATCAATGTGAAGAGATCGACTCATGGCTGATCTTTTCACTTGTCGGTCGAGTCCTCGCGACGTTTTCACAATTCGGTTTCGAGAAACTCCAGCATGGCTTTCCATGAATCGGCCGCGGCTGCAGCATTGCCGGCCGGTGTTCCCCCCATCTTGAAAGTCCCGGTGGCATCGTTCGTTCGTGGCTGGTTTGGCAACCCAAAGCTGTGGCCGGCGTTGTCATACGAGAGATGCCGATAGGTAAAGGCGTGTCGATGTTCGCGCAATCGGGCGACGATCCTTTCGGCCATGGGCGCAGAAGGCCACACGCGATCGTCTTTTCCCGAGATGAGCAGGATAGCGGCGCGAATTTTTTCCACATGAATCGTCGCGTTCTCGACCGCGCGCTTGTTCTTGAGTGCGTCTTCGAAAAGAGGTCTGTGTTCGATCTGAGTTCCTCCGGTGACTTCCTTCAGGAACGCGCCGACGCCTTTTGAAAACTTCACCGGCACGTAAGGCAATTCCTTCCCGTTGAGCGACCATGCGGAGTGAAAGTAACCTGATGCGCCAGGGCCAGGCCAAACCACTGAACTCGGCGCGACGGCCACGACGGCTCGCACGTCAGGACGAAGTGTTGCCATCACGAATGCGGCTTCCGCTCCCCGCGAGTGGCCAATGACGCCGATTCGGGCGGGATCCACCCCATCCCGCGCTTGCAGCCATGAAACTGCGTTCGTCAGATATTCCAGGGGCACTTCAGCGAACTCCTTCGGTAACGAACCGTGTCCGAAGTAAAACAGGTTCAGCACCGCGTATCCGTCAGCAGCGAGCAATGTGGAGCGCTCTTTCATCGGCTCGCCATCCGAACCGCCCAGAAGAATAATTCCCGGCACGCGCTCCGTCATCGGCGGGAGGTAAAAATCTCCGACTAGATTGGTCCGAATCTCCTGCCGACGGACGCCAGCCTGGTCGATGTGAATTCGCAAATCGTTTGCTGTGTTCGCAGATGGAGAGGGTGACTCGGCCGCCGGAGAGTGGGCTACGCACGTCAAGAATGTCAGCAGTGCCCATCGCACAGGCAGGCATCGTCGAAACGCTGTTCGCTGCTGGAGCATGTCAGCTTGTCCCATTTTTCTCAGGGACATCGCGTCGCGATTATGCACCAAAGGGGCATCGGCCTCCAGCCCAAGGTTGGCGTGGAACGCCTACCTTGGGTGCGCGTTCGGAAATGGAAACAACGCCAACGGCGTGGGCCGATGTCAGATGCGCGGGTGGAAACACGGTTTGGCCGTTCATTCATTACGGACTGGACACGAGACATCCGGGTGCGCAACTCGTCGCGCAAAATCGGCCACCCTCACGTGAGAAACATGTAGTCGTCCTCGCTGACGTCCCGGTTGTCGTTGTCGATGCGAGCCTGTACCAGCTCGCGGATTCCGGTGATGCTACGGACGAGCGGAAACTTCTTGAGCATCGCCACGGTATTCTGGATGACCTGCTCCCGGTCCGGGGTGGTTGCCGGAATCATGTTCTTCACGATCCCAAGCACCTGTCGGCTTGCCTGCTCCTCGCGCTTCTGGACGGTGGCGTCATAGCGGGCCAACAGTTCTCCGATGCGCTCCTTTCGCGTGAGGTTGACAGCCAAATCGACGGCCTGGTCTTCAGTCAGATGAACATTAGCTGACGAGAGCAGTTCGTGGTAGACGGCGCCGCTGAGCCGGTTAAAGGTGAGGCTGTCCACCCACTGGTAGGCGAGGATTTCTTTGAACAATTGCACCAAACGCTGGCGCAGGGGTTGAGGCAGTTTTTCTAACATATCTATCTGGCTTTATGTTTTTGGCGGAGCCTGAAAACACTTGTGGCAGTTCGCGCTTATTAGGGGGAAGGGGCGTGCGACAACGGCTGCTTCGCGTGAGCGTGCAAATCATCGAAACGTCGAAACGTCAACTCAGCGCTGCCGGCGATCGCAGACCGTTTCGTCCTTGCCGGTCTTCGCCAGAGATGGGGGACGGAAAAAAACCTCAACCGCCTTGGTGGATTCTTGAGAGGAGACTCGGATTAAGCCGAGCCAGGGCACCTTGGGGAACTGCTGATCGGTTTCGGATCTTCGACGGGAACGCCGTGTTCAGGAGATGGAGGATAACCTGGAGAGGACTCGGCGCCGCCTGCTGGACGAGACCAGAGCTTTTGTTTCGAGACGAGCGACCGACCGATTTTCTCGGTTGTCGCCGCGTCGAAGCTCTGCTGCTCATGCATTCATTCTAAAGCGTTCAGTGAAAGCTGCACGCCGAAAGGCGGCTTCGGCGCGTTTTCCGCTTTGATGGTCGCCCAGATGACGGGAAAGGGTGGGGCCTCGATCGGGAACGTCCCCCGCAGGTCCGTCAGGTAGATCGCCACGTCAACGCGGTGGTCGCGACACAGGTCGAGGGCGGGCTGGAAGCGGGTCCCACCCAGTCCAACGATTCGCTTCTGCAATTGCGAGCGCAGGCTGGCGAAGTCGCGGTTCCCTCGCAGAAGCATGCATCTGTGGACTGCGGCATCGGCGGTGAGGAAGAGTATTTCGGCGCCGCAACTCAGGAGCGGTTCGAGTTCCCCAAAGAAGTGCGCAATGGTCGTGTCCTTGATGGAAGCCGAGGTGTCGAGAATGCACGCGAGTCTTTTGACAATCGGGTTTCCTTCTCGGCCCGGGGTGAAGACCTCTTGGACTCCGCTGAGGTAACGCCGGCTGGGCCTGGTGTAGGCTTGCCGCGTGGATTTCGGGGAGCTGGCGTTGAGGTAGACGCGAAGTCTCCTTCTCCAAGCAATCCGGCTGAGTGTCTTTTCGGTGTGGATGCTCCGGAGAATTCCGCCGGGCAATTCCGTGTGCTGCGCGCGCGCGAGTCGCTGGTCCCATATCGCGTTTTCGGTGGGCGCGTCGCTTGGGATTTCGTCGCTGAAAGCCGTGCAGTTGGCGGCCTGGCTTTCGATGAGGTGCTCCAACTCGGCCCGAGTCTGGGATGGCAGGCGTGGCTCTTGCAGAAGGAATTCGAGGGTGTCATAGGCGCGCTCGGCCGGCTGAGCCTCCAACTCCGGAAGGTGATGGGCGCGGCAGTAGGCTCGCAGCATCTTGGCCAATTCGGTGGATATCCTCTCGACTCGCGCCCACTGCGTCTGGCGCATCATTCCTGCCACGACGAAATCACATGCCAGACTCCACAAGGCGGGGCGGAATTGCGTCTTACTTCGCGCCAGTTTCACTCCACGCTCGTTATGTCGGAGGACGACATGAAGTGTCGCCTTGAACAGGTGCCCCATGCGGGTTGCCGTCTCTGGGATGGCGAAGAAGTTCGGTAGGATCGTGATCGAGCGGCCGCCGACGAGGAGAGGCGCCTGCAGGTTAGTGCCCTCGCCGATTTCCCACCGGATGTAGAAGAGCAGCGAGGCCAACCCCGGGCTTTTAAGCGACAGTTGCCGTAGGTGCGTCTGTAAATATTGACGTTTCTCGCAACTCATGAGCTGCCCAGGGCTTGAGCGGTTGATGGCGAGTCCGAAGGTATTCGCTGTAATCAGCGTGTTGAGTGAACTCATAGAAGAGCTGGAGCTTGGCGGCGCGCTGCAAGAGCAGTTCCACGGCAAGTGTCTGAATCTCCTCGCGAGGCAATGTGTCCTGAACGCTGGTTATGGCCGTCCAGACGGCCAGGCCGTGGAGAAGATCTTCCAGGCTGTGACAGCAGGCCGGCAGGCCGTAGCACAACCCATACAGGGCCTCGACCTGTGAAGGCACCATCGCTGCCGCGCGTTCCGGTGTCTGGAGCATCAGATTATCAATTTGTGGCAACAGGCTCAGCTCGCTCACGGACAGGAAGAAGCTGTTGGCGACTTCTCGACCAACGACTCCTTCCACGAGGACGCGGCGTATTTCTGAATCCTGGTTTTCCTTGAGGATTTCGCTCACCCGTTCCCATCCGCGCGGAGTGGCCCCGACGACGTGTCCGGTTTCGCTCTGCTGCTCTGTCGTGGTCAACTGCTGGGGATGCGCCCGGAGGTAGGCCAGGACATCGAAGTGCAATCGGTTGGTCTCGGCCCATTCCAGCCAATCCCCGACATCCGCCGCGACGTGCAGATGCACGAGCCGGCTGGCAGTCGTGGTCGTCATCTCGTAGATGATGACCCCGTCAGAGGCGAGATTTCCGGCGGCAACGATCCACCAATTGGGGCCGATTTGGTGTTTGCCGATGCGGCGGTCGAGCAACAGTTCCAGGCAGGCGGCCTGCATCCGCTCCTCCACGGCGGTGAACTCGTCGAGGAAGAGGATTCCTGGCGACTCGTCCGTGGGGAGGAATTCCGGTTTGATCCAGACGGTTTCCGCTTTGTCCCGGTCAATCGTGGGCAGGCCGCGAAGATCGATCGCTTCGATGGTGGAGAGTCGCAGATCGATCAGGCGCAGTTGGCGTCGCTTGGCAAACTGGCGAACGATGGAGCTCTTGCCGATGCCAGGATCGCCGTGCAGGAAAGTGGGGTAACGAAGTTTGTACAGAGACGGGAAGCACTGGAGGGCTTTGCTGGGCGTGATGGGTGTGAGGTTCAACTCCAGGAGGGCGACGACGGCGACCAACTCCACAAGGGTGAAGCCGGCTCGACGGTTGGTTCGCAGAGTCATGATCGTATTGTGTTTCATTTCGCTCCGCGCCGCATCGAGGGCGTAATCTCATTATAATGAGGTGGCGATCTAGTCGCCTGATTTATGAAACGCTCTTTTCAGCGGGGCTTCACCGCCATCGAGCTTATCGCCGTCGTCATGGTGATCCTCATCCTGTCGGGGATTGTCCTGGCCTTTTTCACCTCGGGCAAAGATGAGGCCGGTGCGTTGCGCAAGACCAATGCTGCGGCCGTGCTGAACGAGGCGGAACGGGCCTTGGCGGAGTACAACAGCTCGACGGCGCCGGGTTTGGGAAAGCCCGCCGTGGTCATCACGGACACCGACCCTGCGGCACGGACCGTGGCCCTCAAGCAGAGCGGGTTTCTGGGATCCAAGATCAAGGCCACTGACGTCACTGTCATCTGGACCAACGGCAATTACTTCTGGTCTCCGACCAACTGAAAACCTTGCGAATTTCCAAGAGAGATCGGGTGTTGATTGTGTCTATGCCGCTGCTGGATTTGGTGGCTCTGTGCCTGCTCCCGGACTTTCGACAGATTCTTTCCCGGTTCCCTGAGCAGATCGGTTTGCATTTCCTGTCCATCCCTGCGCAATTGTTCCTCAGCCCCATGGTGACTCCTTTCATCCTGGACACGCGCGGCCCGGCGCCCGTGTTGGAGCGTCTCCGAAAAACTTTGGTAACGCCTTCGGCAACACCGCAAGATCGATCGCGATGAGATCTCCCGCTCACAGCAACAGTTACATTCTCTTCCGGAAGGGAAACCAGCCCGATCCGGCTCAGGCTTTGCCGTATGACAAAGCCGCGCCGCTGTTCCTGAAGGGTGTGGCGTCGGACCCCGAACTGAAACTCTTCGACACGGAAACGCGCCTGACTTACACGGCATCGGATGTCGACGCGGTCAAGGTTGCGTATCTCACGCAGGTGCCTCCCAACGCCCTCGTGATCCGCTCACACGATGGCGCGTCAGTGACCCGCATCGCTGATCTGTCTGCCGCGCTCGATACGCTGGCCCAGACCAAACAGGGCGGACTCTACGTGCCGAAGGAAGACATGTGGCTGATTCGGCCACCGGAAGAGAATCCGGATCACGAGCAGCAGGTCGAGGATTTCAAGCAGGCCATCGCGGACCTCGGCCTGGCGCAGCCGCCAGAGACCCAGAGTCATGCCGGGATGCCGATGGAAACGTATCCCGTGGAGGCTCGTGAGAGTTCCGACATCGAAATCCTGCCCGGACTTAGCGGGGACAAGGTGCTGGAGGCCACGATTGGCTATCTCCAGAACGCCAACCCGGTCACTCTGGTGGTCCTGGGCGGCCTCGCCGGCATGGTGGCTTACAAGTCGATGGGTTTGAAGGGCGTCGTCGGCTTGGTCTTGGCCACGTTGGCGCTCAAACGCTACCTGAAGATGGGCCACAAGGTCGTCCTCGATCAGCGCCTCGACTTGGTTGCCCGCGGCATCCAGGATGGCATTCCGGTGAATAAAAATGGAGTAATCGATCCTGAGTTCCTGGACGCACTGCGTCATTTCCCGGCCGGTGACAACCGGATTGCAGCCCGGCAAATCAACGCGGCCGTCCGGGCCCGGCAATGGGAGAACAACCCCATCAAGATCGATCCCGGTTCCTACAAGCTCCAATCCTTCGAGGAGACAGTTAGCCAAGTTATGGACGGGGACACGCTTTGCGGCTCCCGGGGTCGATACCGCCTCATCGGGGTCGACACGCCGGACGTCGACCACAATAACTCCTCGCACTCTCACGCGAGGGCACAGAAGGCATGGGCGCGTTTGCAAAAGCTCATTCCACCTGGGAGTCAGGTCCGCGTAGAGGTGGCCAGCAATCAACCAGCGCTCTATGGTCGTCTCCCGTGCTACGTGTACACGAAGCACGAGCAGGGCCAGGAGGTTTGCGTCAACAAGCTGCTGATCGAAGAGGGCCTGGCGCGCGTGACGAACTTTCAGCCGTATCACCCTAAGCTCCAGGCGTTCGTCGAAGCCTCGCTGAGTGCGATTGCCAACCGGAAGGGCCTCTGGAACGCGGTTCACAACCCGAAACCGCAGCCGAAGCTTTTCTTCCTGGAGAGTGAAAAGATGCCGGAACCTGACGGCATTCAACGCTTGAGCCTCTCGCTTTCGTAGCGGCGTTGTGAAGGTTTGGCTGGGGGAGTAAACACGGTTTCACGTCGTTCGGCTCGCAGCAACTGAGAGAGCGAGAGCTGGACCCGCCGAAAGAAACCTTCGCAGCCGGAGTCGCCGCGCACGACCAAGGCCTACGACTGCACAAGCGACGAAATTACCCTCGACGGAGTGGAACGTATTCTGATTCTGATTTGAAGTAACCTCTGCGGTCTGAACGAATGGCGGAGGTACTCCGCGAATCGCTTTCGTTCAAAAGTCATTGCCAAGATGCTGTTTTTCGTAAACTCAATGGCGGGGATCAATCGCAACCTCCATTCTTTAGCTTATCCTGTAACCTAGGAGAGTGAACTGCATTAGTCATTGATTCTGCAATCTGGTGCATCGTGTGTAGCAGCAACCCCTTGAATGGATCTTGAGATTCCATTCCGGTTGTAATCAATGTATGAAGACCTTGGTAGTTCGGGACCGGCATGTCCTTCATACGTTCGATGATCTTGACCAACTGTGACATGGTTTCAGTGCGCTCTTCCGCGCGAATCTTCGCCGCCTCTCTCTCGCGAAAGATCTCCAACTGTTCCAAGTCCAGACGCTTGGCGTCGCGTTCCGTCGCGTCGGACGTCTCCTTGAGCTTGGCTAGGTCGGCTTCTTTGCGGGCCAAATCCATGTCATGGTCCAAGCGCTTCGCCTTGTAAGCATATTCGAATTGAGCGTTGGTTTCCTTGATGGTGGCGTTGCGTTGCAGCGCCTCTTGATCCCATTGGGCTCGCTCGGCATCAAGTTCTGCCTGCCGTTTAGATTTTCGCATCTCCTGCTCCGCCTCCACTATCTTCAGGTCTGTCCTGGCTTTGATCGCTTGTTGCTGCGCCTCAACAATGGCCAGTTCCCCTTCGGCTCTGGCGCGTTCGACATTGGCCTTGATCAGTTCTTTTTGCCGGTCGGTCTCCAGGAAATGTTCAACGACGGCCCCTAATGTGGGGGCCTTATAAGCGCGGGTGGGCACGCCATTCTGGACGGCCACGATCATACCGGCGAGCGCGGCCAATTGACCCAGCAGAGATTGGTCTGGTGTGACCGCGACCACCTCGCACGAAACGACTTCACCCGCGAGCTTGGCCCGTGCGCATTCTTGTTGGATCTGCTGATTCAACTGATTGCGGATGTGCTCCTGCTGGCTGACCAGATCGGCAAAGGCGCTCTTGCGAAGGAAAGTCTGAAGCGAAGCGGTGGCGACTTCGGCAAGCTGTTGGCGCTCGCTAACCTGTTGGGCCGATACTTCCGCCGGGCGGCTGTAATCGGAATGCCCTGAGGCGCGCAATACATCGGCCAGTTCGGTACGCGGGATTTCCAAGCGGAAATTGGCTTGGATATTGAAGGTGACACCCTCAACGCATGCGGCCTCGGAGGAGACTTTCACGAACCAAGGGGCGAAGTTCACGAAATGGACTGTGTCGTCCTCGCTTCGAATATAGAGCGGTCGGCGTGTGACTAGTTCGAAATTGACCGCCGGTTCAAAGCCGGCCGGAACGATGATTTTCTTTCGGAATAGCATGAGAGTCATCTCCATTGGTTGGATTGTTCGAGTTGATTGGCAAAAAAGTCGATCTGACGGACGAATTCGTCGCGGCTGAGGAGCTCTTTGGTGACGCAACTGTAGAAGCAAATGTCTGAGGGGACATTCAGGGTTTGATGGCGTGCGTAGGCCAGATAGATCTCAGCCGCGTCCTTTGACACATGAGGGGAATAGCAGCCGCAGGTGCCCAACATGAAATAGCTCTGAGCCAAGATGATTTCCTCGCGCTTTGTTAGGACGATTCGGCGCAAGCGCTCGAAAACGTCCGCTAACAGTTCGGATGGCGTCATGGCTAACGACATGTCCACGGACCGAGCGAGCAACAGCGCCTGGGCAAGCGAATAATCGACGACTACCGGTAGCAGCGATTCCGGGTCCGGATGTGGAGGAAGAAACTTTCGCGCCAGCTTGTAGTGCCCGAGCGCGACTTGGACGTTGGCCATAAAGTTGGATTCCTTAGGCGGAAGGTCCAGATGCCCCATGTAGCAATTGCCCCACTTCAAGTGGGCAGAGGCACGGAGAAAGGAATGGTTTTGCATTCCGTCCGAGACTCGTAGGCTCTGCTCGATAAGGTCAAACGTCCGTTCGAGTTGTTCTGCCGGGTGGCGCAGGAAAAATTGGAGTTCCCCGACGTAGATCTTGCATTGCCAGTCCCGTTGGGAATGCGGGGAGTTTTCGAAAGCGGCTTCAAAATGCTGAATCGCACCGTGATAGTCCTTCCGGTTGTAACAGATCATAGCCGACAGGTATTGGACATTCGCCCGGTTTCGGTCGTCTGGGGACGCGGCTTCGGCAAACTGTTTGAAGTAATCGAGGGCGGTTTGGTTGCGGCCTTCCAATAATGCCGCCACTCCGAGAAGGAAGAGGGAACCGCCAGAGCCAACGTCGTAGCCGAGTTTGACAAAAATGAGGATTTCTTCTGCAAGCGCGTGAACAAAGAGGCGCTGGTCCGTTGACTTATATTTGTCTCGATGAAAGCCCAACAGCCACGCCTCCAGCTTCGTGCGCAACACGGAAAGCGCCAGTCCCACCCGCTGCTCCTTCGAGACGAGTTGTGAGACCTGAGTCTGTAACTCCGCCAAGGTCGCCGTGTTTTTGAGCAACAGGTCTTGAAGGTCAGGCAAGGTCATGGGCAGAGAGTGATGTTTTTCACAAAGCGCATTGCCCATTTAGAGCAGACGGACCAGTTTTCATTTCACTCGGCACTCCTTTGATGAAAAGTTTGTGAATGGAGTCGTGAGGGCAAGGTGCCAGAGCGGCCTCTCTTGGATAGTTTTCACACCTGGACACCTGACAAAATTGTTGCGTTCGTCGTAACGGTTGGTTTGACTGACGGCAGTTTCACCGGGCGTTGTGCGCAGGTTCGCCGCCGCATCAAACACGTCCAGACCGAAGTGTGGGGAGCTGGAAAGAAATTCAGAATCGAATGAAAGGCAACGCGGATCTCCGCTCTGATTTTGGCGTATGCGTCATGCTTTGCCGCAGTCTGGCTGCGCCGTTCGAGTCGGGGTTCGAGAACGTTTGTCCGCTGCCCGGTCGTCACTTCAAAAAGAAAGTGGGCCTATGAGTGCGGAGCAATCGGACCAACTTCTTTGCGACCGGATTCAGCAGTGTTGCGTCAACTTGTTGGCGCCAGCCGGGTTGGGCATGCTGGCTACTCAAGTCCGGCGCGTGATATTTCAAATCACTTCGGAAGACGAGCGCCCGTCCGTCCTGGATCCGCTGGATGTCGCCCGTTGTTTCAAGCGACGCCAACTGATTCCGCCGGTATTGTTTGAAAAGCTGGAGGAACTGGAAGCGAAATTGCGCGTGGAGGCTGCCCAGCGTTCGGCCACACCGCCACCGTCGCTGGCCGATATGGCCTATGCCGTGGCGTTCGCCGCCTGCCTCTTTCCCCAACGTTCGTTGCGCACGAGCGAACAGCCCGATGACGATGCGGAGGCTGAATCTCCTAAACCAGCGATATCTTCGGCTCGCGAACGTCCGGAATGCGTGCTGGACGAAGAACTGGGCAGACGCGTGGCCTGTTTTTGGACGGTGATAGCGGAACTGAGAAAGCTAACCGGGGCGCGAGCTTGCTTGTGGCGGCAAGTGGCCCATGTCCTGGATTCGGTTGAGCGTTTACCCGCCGGCCTGCCGCCCGCTGAGCTCGAGGACTTTCTCATCGACCTATGCGCCGCAGAGCAAAGCCTCGCCGATCAGCACGCCGAGCCCGATGACCGGCGCGCCGGAGCGGCACTGTACTTGGCCACATGCGACGCAGGAGTCGTCGATTGGATCGTGCAAACGTGGCGGCTGGACGCCGAATTGATACGCTTCCTGCGACGGGCGGGACTGTCCTGTCCGCCGTCGCTAGTGACCGGCGCGAACGCGGAGAATGATGGCTATCCCGATTGGAACCATGTCGGGTCGCGGCTTTCCGAGATGTTTTCAAGTGATGCGAGACTAGACGAGGCGCGCGAGAAAGATGAAAAGGTCATTGGCGCGGCGATCATTCTTGAGCAAACGGTCTGGAAGCGAGGCCGGCTGTACTACGCGGACAAGCACAACCCTCCCATATCGTGGGTACCGGCTGACGTCCTTGCCGAAGTGGTTCGGTCGTTCTGGCAAGAGCTTTTCCTCGACAAGCTGAATTCCGGTTTCCCCTATTTCGCGTTTCGTTCGCGCTTTACCCGTTGGTGGAGCCAGTGCGCCATATTCCACTCGTGGCCGGACTTGGCGTTATCCGAGGACGATGATAATGGAGTTGTGATCATCGACCACTCAGAGACAAAGCAATTCGCCACGTTTCTTAAAGAGATCCTTTTCATTCGGGAAGGCTATCGGTTGCTGCGACTGATGTTCTTCCGCCTGACTACGGGTGCCAAGGGTGATGGACAGGGCGAAACTGCCTCGGTAGTTGACGGTCCCAGCGTGACCACTGCATTGGAAAAATCGGATGCAGTCGCGTCCGCCAACGACAAACTTCGCAGGGCCCTGGACCTCGTGTTTCATTATTACGTGTTGCTCGAGGATGCGGATGTAGTCCGTCCTTCGTTCGAGGAGATTGGGCGACCCGGCGGTTTCAAGCCGAGCGAAATTACAAACTGGAGGCGAAGGCTGCGCGAGCGGCTCGACGTTTACGTGGCCGCCCGGGTCAAGCGGAAAACGAACCAAGTGATTGCGGCCGAACTCAGCGACCTGGCAGATGGCTGGATTCACTTTGCGTGTCTCGTCCGGATCCTTCCGCACGATCAATCGCTGCTGTGGCTGCTGACTGCGCGCGTGTTCCTTTACGGTTTTCTGCCGGAACGGCACCGCGATCCATGCACGTTTGAGCGCTTCCTGCGGGAGCTTTGGCATTGGGCGCACGACGACCATTTGCTCAAGGCGATTGACGAAGGTACTCCGGCCAATGTGGCATTGAGTTCGCGCATGCGCTTGGTGGAAGACACCATTTATAAGGCTTGGCTTCGCCCGCCGCTGCGGCGCCTATGGGACGATTTGAAGATGCTAAAAACGTCAGACGCGCTGGAGAGTTACCTGACGGGCCGGTGCTTCGCCGTTGAGCGCGCCGCCGCCCTCGACCTACTGGGCCAGGTGATCGGTGCCGCCGCGTTTGCGAGGTGCAATCAACAATCTTTCGACGCATGGTGCAAAATTGCGGGTCGGCGCAAATACTGGGTCATCCCCGTCTGGTACTTAACCTTTGTCGAAAAACTCGCCGTACCCACGGTGCTGCAACGGTTGAGAATCGATCCGAATGACAAGGACGAACTGGCCGCCGTGACCAAACTGGCCCACGCGATGCAATGAGGACAAATCTATGAATCCGCCCGAAGCAAGAGAAATCATCGCCGGCTATCTGTCCGGCCTGCGCCGTATTCCATTCGAAGAACTCGAGCGTGCCTGCTCTGTCTTGGAGACCGCCGGGCGCGCCGACGGGACACTGCGCGAATTTCGCCACGATCTGGGGCTGACCCGCCGCGACCTCAGCGTCTGTGACGTGTTCGGCGGACGGGCCGCCGAATTCGCTGACCTGCCCCGCGCCGCGCGCGAGCGGCTCTTTCCAGAACTTACCAAACACGTCGAAGCGTGCCGCCCCTGCCGTCGCGTCCTATGGGATCTCAAGCCCCTTTGGGAGATAGTTACCACGGCGGCGCGCGCCCGATGCCATGTCCTGACAGAACCGATTCGTCTCGCTCTCAGCCGGAAGGGAACCGTCGAGGAACGGGGTTCCGGCTTTCCGTCGCTTGGCGCTGTTATGGCCGTGGCATGCGCGGCGGAGATGACGCTCCATGCACCGGAAGAACTGGCCGTTCCCCCGGGCTCACGGCGCAAAGAGTGGCTCCTCAAGGATGACGAGGCCGAGTGCAGCGTGCGGCTAATCGTCGAAGTGTCGGACAGTGCCCAGGCAACGCTCCGTTGCGTGTTGGAAAGCGCAACAGACGCCGCGCCGCGGCCCGATCAAGTCCGCATCGAAATTCGGCGCGCGCGGAACAACTCCTTGTTCTTGGCCGGGCCGCTCTCTAACTTCCAAGCCGATCCGATCGTGCTCGCGCTCGACGCGTGGGTGATCAAACTGATCCCGAACGATGCACAACGCATACCGTCTTGGGAGATCCCTCTTCAACTGGAGCCCAACGAGGAAACGGAGGACGACTGAGGCGGAAGTCCGCACTCCTGCCCCCCTTTTTCCAGCCATCGTCCATGAACGCAATCGACAGCCAGACGCTCACGGTTATCTATCAACAGAGCGAAAAAACAGGTGAAGAGATCTTTCGGTATACGCCGGGGTCTTTGGGTGGAATCAACTTGCCTCCAGAGTTGAAGCAGATTGATCGGCAGGTGTTGCGGAAGCAAGTGGAGGACGTTCGCCGCCAAGTCGAATTGCTGACCGAACGGGCGAAGTTTGGTCAGCCTCGCGCGGATGCCTTGCTGGAAGAACGAGCCTGGGCCCTGGCCCATCACGTTTTGCCTTCCAAGGGTCTGCGCGGGATTCTTTTGCCAGGTTTCCATCCGCAGTTCGATGTTTTTGAAGACGAGGCTTATACCATCCCGTGGGAGGTCTTGGAGGAGCACTACTTCGCCTGTGCTAAAAACCATCGCACGGCTGTCGAGGCAGCCTACTGCGGCGAATGTTCTCTGCCATTGGCCCCCCGCTCGGAACGACTGGCCATCAGTTGTCACCTCACGCACGTTGTACGCGGCTCGGGCCGGTTGAGCGCAGAAGGCGATCAGTTCCTATTCATCGAAGACCCTTGCGAAGATCTTTGCAGCCCCGAGAATGATCCAGCCGGCCTTTGCCAGAGCCACTTGGATACGCTTCATCAATTGGTGGAAAAGCGCGGTTTCATGCTCAACATCATGCCGGGTTCCACCGCCACCCGCGAAAATGTCCTGAACGCGATAGCGAACCCGGCCGTCGCCGGAATTTACTACTTCGGTCACGGATATTTTCCGCGCGGTCGTCACGAAGGCTGCCTCTTGCTCTCCGATGGCCCGCTTTCGGCCACCCACATTCAAAAACGACAGCCCTCTGCTCGCCTGGTCTTCCTCAACGCCTGTAGTGGCGCTGATTCGGGCCGAGACTGGGACTTCGAGAGCCGTCCGCGGAACGTGGCGGCGGCCTTTGCCGAAGGCCGCTCCGACAAAGTCGTGATCGCCCCTTTGTGGCCAGTGCTTAACACGCAAGCGGCGGAAATGGCGGTGACGTTCTTCACCCACGCCACCGATTCGGAACGCCTGGGCGAAGCCACGCTCAAAGCCCGCGAGGCCAGCCATCGCCGCTACGAAGCCGGCGAAGCACACCTCACATGGATGGCTTACCGCTACTTTGGTGATCCCAACCGCATGTTGCCGTCACCGTCCATCACCACGCTGGCGATTTCGTCCGAAACCCAGGCTGTCCCTTCCAGCCGCCTCTTCGCCAACGAAGGGCCGCTCGACACTGAATTGTTTTCGTTCGACGCCGATTCGGTCTTGTTGCGTGCCGCCAAACGCCGCAACCAGCAGTCCCGCTCTCTCATTACGGTCACCGACCTGCTCGCCGGCCTCCTCCGCAAAGGGGACCTCACGCGCGAACTGTTTGGCCAGTTAAAAATCAGCCCTGACGACCTCTACCAAGCCGTACTAGCCCACGTCGAACCGGGCGGAACCGCTCCTAGCGGCGCCGATCCTGCCGCGGAGCTAGCCGCGATCGACGCCGAGAAGATTGATGCGGAAGCTGTGCGCCGATTTCTCGCCAAATGGGTTGTCCGCGTCAAAGAGCAATTCGCTCCGACCTGCGTGGGACTTCTTGAGCACGCCGACCAAGCCGCGCAAGCCCGCGGCGCCGCGACTGCCGACTGCCGCATCAGTGAGATCGACCTGCTCAAGTGCCTGCTGGCTGATCCGGCTTGGGGAGCGCTGGCTCTGCTGGGTTTGCCGTCGGCGGCCCAATCACTCACCGCACTGCAACAGATCGAGCGCGCCCACGAAGTCGATCAGAACGGGGAAATCTCGCTCCACGGCCTGGATTCCGACGCCCAGCGCGTCATACAGTCCTCTCACATCCTCGCCCAGCAACGCCGCGTCTTCCCCATTCCACACCGCCTCACCCTTGCCGCATTCCTGCCAGATGCCAACGGCCATGCGGCGAAAGTGTGCCGCCAATGCGGCGTCGATCCGAAATTGTTCGGAGCTTTTCTGATCGCTTCCACTGAAAAAGACGGCGGCGAAGATAGCGCCAACGAAGGCGCGCTTTCCTTCGGTCTCAGCCGTGAAGCGTGCACACGCGTCGTGCTGCCCATGATTCAGGCCGCGCGCTTGAAGGCGGGCCGTGGACGCCTCGTCACCACACGTGACCTGTTCCAAGGATTCTGCGAAAGAGCCGCGCCGTATTTCAAGGAATTCGTTCGCACGCCGTTTGAAAAGGCCGATTTGGAATCAGCCGAAGCCGATCTCGATGAACTCAAAGCCTCCGAGCCGTCGCCGGACGACGACCTACTCAATCGGCTGACTTTGCGCGCGCGCAAAGTGGTGCGGGCCGCCCACGCCCTGGCCGAACAGCAAGGCTTCTTTCCGATCCCCAACCGTCTGCTCCTGGCGGCGTTTCTCTCCAGTCCCAAAGGCTGGCCCGCACAACTGCTCCTGCGCCACCAGATTCCCCCGCAAGCTCTGGCTGACGGTCTCATCGCTTCCGGTGGCCGCGCCGCGCGACGCTCGCTCCCGCTGGCAGCCGCCTGCGAGCGCATCGTAAAGCCGGTCATCCTGCGCGCGCGCGAATTGGCCGGGCCGGAAGGCTTCATCACCGAGCGCATCCTCTTTCGTGCCTTTTGCCTCGCCGCCGACCCTGCCCTGAAGCAGACGCTCAAGCCGCGCATCGACCTTGATCAACTCGGCATCGAAAGCGAAGCCTCGCCGCCATCGGAAGCGGCCGCCCCGATTGTTTCTCCCACCGAGGCGACTTCGCCTCCGGCGCCGAGTCCGGCGGCCTCCGATCAAAGCCCCGTGACGGCAACCGAGCCTCTTGTCTTGCCGTCGGGCTGGACCACGGCCCAATTCGACGAAGCCGCCGGGCATGTGCTGGAAACCGCGGCTCAGATGGCGCGGCAAGACGGCTGGCCGGAAATTCGCACGCCCCACTTGTTCGCCGCCCTCATAGGCGACGGTTCCGGCCCGGCGGGAACCATGCTTCGACAGCATCGGATGAGTCCGCCGGATATCCTCAAGGCCGCGCGCTCCCTGGTGCCGCCGCAACCGGGCGGGTCTGTCTCACTTGGCCTTCCCTTTGGTGACAACGCACGGAAAACGCTGACGCATGCACACGATATTGCTCAAGGCAAAGGCCGCGACCAAGCGACGGAAGAAGACATTCTTGCCGCTTTCCTCGCGGATAAGAACGGAATCGTTTCGCAACTGCTGCAAGCCGCCAGTCTTCAAGGTGCCATTACTGCCAGCGCTCCCTTGCTCGCCTCATCCTTCCGTCCCCAGAGCACTTCCGTGCTGGGATCCTTGGGCGTTGATCTCACCGAAAAGGCGCGGCGAGGACAATTGCCAAAAATTGTCGGGCGCGACCACGACATCGACACCGCGATGCAAACGCTATTGCTGACGGAAAATGCGAACCCACTGCTGGTGGGCGAAGCCGGCGTGGGCAAGACCGCCATCGTCGAAGGTCTCGCCGCTCGCGTTGCCGAAGGTCGCTGTCCGCGCCAGCTCCGTTCGGTGCGCATCATCGAGTTATCCGCAGGCATGCTCGTGGCCAATACGGGGTTGCGCGGCGAATTCGAGCAACGCGTCCAGCAGTTGCTCGCTGAAGCGCACGGCGACTTCATCCTCTTCATCGACGAAATCCACACCATTGTCGGCGCCGGCGGCGGCGCGGGCAGTCTTGACGTGGGCAACATGCTCAAGACCGCGCTGGCCCGCGGTGAACTCAAACTCATCGGCTCTACTACGCACACCGAATTCAAACGAACTATTGCGCGGGATAAAGCGCTGGCGCGGCGTTTCCAGATACAGCCCATCGGCCCGCCGTCTCGGGAGGCCACGATTGAAATCCTTACGGCGCGTCAGCCCTTTTTGGAAAGCCACCACGGCGTGAATGTCACCAAAGAGGCCAAGCTCGCCGCTGTGGACCTTTCAGGACGCTACATTGTCGAAAAACAGTGGCCCGCCAAAGCGCGTGACGTGCTCGAACGCGCTTGCGTCCTAGCCATCACTTCTGCTGACACCGGCGACCAGTCGTCAGTCGTCCCCGTAACCCTCGAACACGTTGCCAAGGTCGTGTCGCGGCAGACGGGTATCCCCGTCGAGCGCGTTTCCGCCTGCGACCGCAGCGCCCTCGAGACGCTCGCAGAACGCATCAGCGCGCGCGTCATCGGTCAGCCCGAAGCCATCGAAACCGTAACTAACGCCATTCGGCGCGGACGCCAGGATTTGGCTGACCGCTCAAAACCATGGGGAGTCTTTTTGTTCATCGGCCCGCCAGGCGTGGGCAAAACCGAGCTCGCCAAAGTCCTGGCCGAGGAAGTCTATGGCGGGGCGGACGGATTGATCCGATTCGACATGGGCGATTTCACAGAGCCACATTCCACCGCGAAGCTCGTTGGCGCGCCGCCTGGTTACGTCGGTTACGAACAAGGATCCCCGCTAATGGAACGGCTGCGAACTCATCCGTATTCGCTTGTGCTGTTCGACGAGATCGAACACGCGCACGAGAATGTCTTGGCTGTGCTGCTGCGCCTGTTGTCCGAGGGCACGCTTGTGGACGGAGACGGCAACATCGCCGACGCTCGCAACTCCATCGTCATCATGACCTCGAATCTGCTGGCACCCGGCGAGTCTGAACGCACCGTCGGTTTCGGTACTGCGACTACAACTGCTGCGCCATCGCAAGGCGAATTGCGCTCATCGATGGAGCGGCAATTTCCTGCCAAGCTCATCGACCGATTGGATGGCATCATTCGCTTCAACAAGCTCAGAGCAGGCGACCTCGAAGCAATCGCGCGGAACAAGCTGACGGAAGTGGTCTCCCGCATATCCCTCATTTATGGCGTCGAGGTCGACATTGCAGAGGAGGTATTCCCGTGGCTCGCTCGAAAGGCTGCCAGCGAAAGCAATGGGGCACGCGGCATGCAGCGGGTGGTGGACAGCGATATGGCCGCGCCGCTGGCGGCCTTCTTGAGCGCGTCGCCGGCCCAGCGTGGTGTGCGCATCCGAGTCGCCGTGGAGGGCGAGAAAATCCAAGTGGCGGCGAAACCGCCTTCCCCTGAAGCCAGCTCAGGATAGTGTGGTACCGTAGCGGTTTCGACCGATTGAGCGGAGTGAAAGGCTGACTTCGCGGAGCCTCTCATCTGGCTGATGCGATTGAACGGTCTCGACTATCCCGTGCTGCCGATCTGGCGTGCTCTGCGGATGAAACTGATGAATTCGCGACGATTATGGAAAGGATGCTCGTTATGAGTGGTTCTGATTTATCCCAAAGCCAGAAATGGGAGTTGCTGGATCACCTACGGAACCAAGTTGGTCAAACCACATATGACAAAATGGTGGACGCTTATGGAGAAGATGGTCTGGTAGAGCTGTTTATTCGGCATGCTAGCCAGCTCTCGACTTCGAAACCAGCCTCTGCTCGGTCTGATCCCTCGAGAGTCAACCCCTGGCAGTACGGTTTGCTGTTTCCCGGTTGGGTTATCACTGCTTTTGCGTGGGGTATTGAGGGGTGGCTAGGGCTGGTCTTTGGGATCATAATGACAGTGGTTGTATGTGGTCCCGTAACCTTTATTGTGCTGCCTTCCCTCTATGTGCTTGGTGTGATCTTTTTTAGTCTGCGCAATGCAATTGGTAACAAGGGCATGCTATGGATCGGTTTTGTATCTGTGCTGGGCGTCGCTAGTTACGGGGTCTGGATGAGCTTTCCATGGCTAGCCAGCGGTGTGCGTCAATGGTGGACCTGGTTGGGTGGGCACTTTCATTGAAGATTCTGGATGGTGCTCCACTCACATCTCGTGCGTCCAGTTTTCTGGCCAATTGCTAGTGCTGCCCATCGGACGGATGACAGCAGTCTTGATCGATCACTTGCCTTTGACCCCTTCAACTTTTTCTCAGAGGACTGCGCGACATGAACCTTAAGGCATCAGACTTGCCGCCCAGCATCAAAGATTCCTTGCTGGAGTCTATCCGCACACGTCTCGGCGAATCGGAATACAACCGCTTGTCCAGCGATCTTGGTGAGGATGAACTGCTCGACGCTTTCCTGGCTTCCGATTCGCGAACGGAAACGAAGCCACCGTTCAAACCTTGGTCTGATGCCTTCGACGCTTCGACTTGGTTTCTGAACATCTTTATCGGCGGGGCGACTGGCTGGCCGATGTTTATCGTGGGCTTTATCTGGTGGTGCATTTTCGCCGGCCCTTTGGGCGCAGCCGCTGTGTTCCTCTTGTCGTATGCTGCTGCCTTGGTCTTTTTCTTTATCTGCAACTTCACAAAGAAGGTCGGGCTGCGCCTCGTCATGTACGCGCTAGTAGGCACGTCTGCAGCGGCTGGACTTTGGTTTGGTTTCCCTTGGATCGCGTCAGGAATCCGTCAGTGGTGGACGTGGCTCGGAGGGCACTTTTAATGAATCAATCAGATCGAGCCCGGAGCGAAACGTTTTTGCGGCGTGCTTTCCGACTTTCCCGCCAAAATCTTTCTGCGACGTTTGCGGACTTAAACGACTGGAGACGTCGTTGCGTCGCTTGGGCGCAGTTGCAGGCGGATGCGCTTTACGCATGGGAAATGAAACACAAGTGGCGCTTGGTATTGCGCCTTGGCGTACTCATCTTTGTTGGCCTGACCGGCTGGTTTGTTTTGGATTGGCAGCGAGGTCGGGTTGAAGGCAACGCAATGCAAGCTGGCGTAGGCGGATTGGTCGGTGGCGCTCTGATGGGTGTGATCGGTAGCGCGGTCCTCTCGTTCGGGACACTCGCAGCCGTGCTCGTGGCCAACAAGCTGTTCAAAATTCTCGCCCGTACGGTGTTGCTTGTCTCGTTGCTGGTCTGGATGCCGATCCTTGCGTTGTGGCAGACAGCGGTCGTTACCGGCAAGCTGCTGCTGCTCGTTCCGTTGTTTGTCCTTTTCATTGGTACGCGATTAACGCAACTATGGTGGGGGATTTTCTTTACCTGCCCTTCGCGCCGCTGTTCGTATCGCGGCCTGCCTGCTCATGTTTGCCCGAACCCCGAGTGTCAGGCTAGCCACTACGGCCTGTGGCCAAGTCTTTATGGTGTGCTGTGGCACGTGTGCGCGCAATGCGGCGAGCGCCTGCCGACGCTCGACTGGCTGGGTCGGGATAAGTTAGCTCGCCGCTGCGGACAGCCTTCGTGTCAGATGCAGCTGCTGGGTCGGCACGCCGGCAGGGCCCCGGAACGATTGGTCGCCATTGCGGGCGGTACAAACACCGGCAAAACCAGTTACCTGTTGATGACGGTGCGGGAAATCACGCACAGCGGGGATGCTGCGACTACGATCAAAGCCGTGATAGACGACCCGAGTCAGGAAGCCGAGTTCCAGAGAAACTGGGATAATCTGGCGGCGGGTTTGCCCGCAGCAAAGACGACCGATGTGGCCCTGGCCTTCATGCTCTACGGTCGCGTGGGCCGAGAGCGATGCCAACTATTTCTTTACGATGCGCCTGGAGAGGAGTTCGACGCGCTCGGTGCGACTGCTCCGCAGCAATACTTTCCATTACTGGAAGGAGTCGTCCTGCTGGTGGACCCCGAAAGCTTCGCCGCGCAGCAGACGAAGGCGGATCGCAACCGCTCCCAGACGAATGCCTTGCTGGAAATTGTCGCGTCGGTTGTGCGTATGACATCTGCGGGAAACTTGGGTTCAGCCAAGATCCAAAAGCGCGTTGCAGTGGTCATTTCCAAGGCGGACTTGGCCTTTGTGACTTCAGAGATTGGTGACGTGCGCCAAGCCCCAATCCCCAGCGAAGTCTGCCGAACGGCGCTTATGCAGTGGGGAGGTGAAAACGCGCTTCGAGCGTTGGAACAGCGCTTCGCGTCTGTCCGCTATTTTGCCTGTTCTCCGTTAGGACGAGCTGTTGATAATCGCAGCCGGGAGCCTTTTAATGGCTCAGGCGTGTCGGAACCCGTTGAGTGGCTGTTGTCCGCCCACCCGCTCACACACAGAGGCGAGGAGGCATCCGTTAGCTCAGCCGGATCCCATTGAGATTGCAACTTCACATGGTTATGCGCACGCCTCAGGAGACTTTCCCAGCCAGAGCCGTTCTGCTCTATCGAGCGAATCCAGCCACGGCGGACGGTCGTTCAAATGAGAAAGGGAAGAAGAGCGTTGAGGGTATTACGAAAAGCTTTGCTCCGTTGTACGCATGGGTGGACAAGGCATGGCCGATGCAAAACGCCGTAGCTGCATCGCGCAGCAATATATGAAACTCGAGCCACAACCTGAAGAGCGAGCCGAGTTCGACGTAGAGGAATTGGCAAGGATCTATCCGCCTCGTTGGCATCATCCGAATAAGAAGGCGGTTTATTCTATTGCTTGTCCAGAGGGGGCGGAAGCGCAGAGCCGAATATCCTATTCTCGCTGGCAAGAGATGTCTTTGCCGTCGAAGATCGAGTGGAGGCCAGATTCTCATCGGGTCGAGGGACGCGAAGACGTGTTCGATTATTTGCCGGCAGTTTCGAGTGATTTAGCGGTTGAGTGGCATTTGAACTTCGCCGATCCGCGGCTGTTCGTGGCCTACAGCTCCGGGCTCTTTGCCCAGGACGAGATGCAAGTGGCAGAACACCCGGCGCTGGGCTCCTTGAAGGAGGCTTTGGAAGCCTCAGGCAGATCCCCATTTACTGTGCGGAATGGGAAGCCCACTCCAATATTGATTATGGGTGTTCCGCGCCATTGCCGGATTGAGATAGATCGCAATCCGGCCGAAGGCCGTCCCGACGGGCTTTACGGAAGTGCCTTCGGGCGGGCGAGCGTAGAAACTGTACAGCGCGCTGCCACGCGACTCGTCCCGCCCACCCTGACCAACGTCATTGCCATGACGGCCTTGCGGCCTGCGATAGGGAAGTACTCGGTGGATGAAATCCGCTTTTTATTGGTGACTGCTTTTACTGCGTTCCAGGCGGCGAAGCTGGAGTCGACTCGTGATCGATCGCGTGGGTGCCAAGTGATTATTCACACCGGCTTTTGGGGATGCGGTGCCTTCGGTGGGAATCGGATCCTTATGGCGCTTCTACAGGTTGCTGCCTCAGCGATGGCGGGAGTGGACAAACTGGTCTTTCACACAGTCGACCAAACCGGAACTCGCTCTCTGGAACAGGCCCTTACTACATTCGAGACGTTGCTTTCTACACGCAGTCGAGCATCGATCACGGATGCATTTCGCGCAACTTTGCTTCGCGTATTTGGCAGATCTCGCTCGATTTCGACGTTGAAGTTTCTGAGCGACACGCACGCGCTGGGCTTTGAGTGGGGCCGCAGCGACGGGAACTGAACGCCGGATCTTTGGCTGTGTTCTCTCTGAGCGAGAGTGGGATCGTGATGCGAAATTTTGCCGAACGGCGTCCGGCTCCGATCGGCAGCCATTTATCCTGAATCGTTGAGTGAAAGGATGCTCGGTTTGCGTCCTCTTTCTGAGCCGAGTATCGGCTGGTGTCTGCCCACGTATGCCGGCTCGCTTTGCGGACGATGTCATGAAAAAATAATAACCGAGCAAATATTTCGTTGCTCACGGGTCTTTGCTGATAAACAACCAACCACGTATGCTCCAGCGAACGAACCACCCACCCTATCGGCAGACGTTTGTTGCGCGCGCAATCGGTTTGGCGGCGATCCGCGTCGTTCGCGCTTTCAAGGGGATCTCTGTTTGCGGTGCAATGGTTGGTGGCTGGATTGAGAAGTACGTTGGAAAGATCGGGATAGTCTTCGCTTTGTCGGTATTTGTTGTTCTGGTGTACTTTTTCGTATGCGCTGACCGACTCGGTCGAGTCAGCGGCGCTGAGAATCTTCCATCGAAGTGTGTGTTAGCGGCCATTGGGATCATTGCCAGCGGAGTCGTTTCCTTCGTCGTGATGCTGGTAGTCGATGCTCTGATCAGGATGCTCGCGATGCCCGTGTTATTCACAGTTCTGTTGGTCGTTGCGATTCCTTATTTCATTTGGGAAGTCTTGCTTGTGATAGCCAAGCTGTTGGTTCTGATTCCTCTCATTTGCCTTTTCTTAGGCACGAGGTTGCGTCAGCTATGGCGGAGCATATTCTTTACCTGTCCTTCGCGTGAGTGTCACTATCGGGGGTTGCCGCGCTTCGTTTGCCCTGCGTGCGGGATCAGCAATCCGAATCTCTGGCCGAACCTGTATGGTTTATTCCGGCATGAATGTCTGAACTGCGGGCACTTCTTGGCGACTCTGGACTTTATCGGCCGAAGAAAGCTTCCGAGGCGGTGTGGGCGTTGCGATCTCCCTTTACTTGGAAAACACGCTGGGCGGGTGCCTGAGCGATTGGTCGCTATTATGGGTGGCCCTGGCAGCGGAAAGACTAATTACCTGCTGATGACAGCCGAGGAATTGCTCCGGGATCGGGACAACGGACACCTCCGCTTGCAGATCGATGACCCGACCCAAGAATCGGATTTTGATCGCGCGGTCGAACCTCTGCGGCGAGGTGTTCCGGCGCCCAAGACGGCTGAGGTGAAATTGGCGTTCCTGCTTTACGGCAAGGTCGGCGAGTCCATGTGTCAACTCTACCTTTATGATGCGCCGGGCGAAGAATTCTCTTCGGTGACATCGATGACGAAGCAACAGTACTTTCCACTACTGGAAGGTGTCATTTTGCTCGTGGATCCACAGACCTTCGAATCGAATGGCGCAGACAGTGTGGAGACCTGTCTGTCGCTACAAATCGTCGTCAACGCCGTGGCAGGGATGGCTGCCGTAGAGGGTAACGGCGCGTCGAAGAAGCGCGTAGCAGTTGTCATCTCAAAAGCTGATTTGGATGAAGTTAAGGCTGCCATCGGAAACATTCGAAGCGGTCCGATTGACCCGGCCGTATGTCGTGGCGCGATTGTGAAGTGGGGTGGACAGAACGCTCTTCGAGCGTTAGAACAGCGTTTCAAATCCGTACGTTACTTCGCGTGTTCACCTTTGGGCCGCGCAGTCGGAAGTGAAGATGGACAGCCATTTTGCGGCACCGGGTTACTGGACCCGCTTGAGTGGGTGCTGTCTGGAAATCAGAATTGATCCATGTGGAAACTCACAGATTCCCTCTCGTGTCCTCTCGTTGCCAAGGGCGCAACGAGAACTTGCGCGAGTTTTTCAGTCGAACGGAGCCATGCGGGGAAGGGCCGAGCATGAAGGATGCGACACCTCAATCTGAGCAAGCTGAGATCGAGGATCTGATTCGTGCGCTCGACGCTCAGTATTCTCGTCAACGGAAGGCCGCTGCTGAACGATTAGCTGAAATTGGCACCGCTCGGGCCGTGGAAGGACTCTTAATGTCGGTGACCGATTTCATGGAAGACAAGCGCCAAATGGTTATTCGCGCGTTGGGCAAAATTGGCAATCCGAACGCCACTGATGCCCTGATTCGAGCATTGAATGACGATTGCAGCGGTGTTCGCCAAGAAGCCGCTCTTGCGCTGGGAGCGATCAAAGCCGTGGGTGCGGTGGAACCATTGGTTTTATCACTCGGTGACAAAAGCCCCAAGGTCCGTGACGCAGCAATGCAAGCGCTCTTGGCGATTGACCCGTGTTCAGTGGAACGAATGATCCGACTTCTCGGTAGCCAGTCCGATTCGATCCAGCTAGCAGTAAGCGCCGCCCTTGTGCGGATGGGCGAAGGCAAACTAGTGGATGTTGTTGCCGGAACACTCGCGAACCAAGTTAGTGCGTTGAACGATTTGCGAGGACTCGTTGCCAGCGGGGACAGTCGCGCCTTGCTGCCATTGATCGAAGCACTCAGTCATCCGGATCTCCGCGTGCGAATTTCCGCCTGCAATGCACTTGGCGCAGTGGGCGATTCACGGGGAATCGCTGCATTGTTTGAAAGGTTTGCGGACCCATCGCAGCGAGTGCAAGAAGCAGCCTGCACAGCGCTGATTCGATTCCACGATCTGATTACAGTCGATCCGTGGGTCGAAGGCTTGCAGGATAGCCGCGAATTCGTGCGCAACTCGGCGCGAATGGTGCTGAATGAAATCTGGCGTTATTGGGGACCGAAGCTGACAACTCTTTACTGTGAGCGGGATCTTGTGATGTTTGCGAAGCATTCCCCGAAATCCGGGTTCGGCGCAAGCGTATATTATCCCGCATGCCCAGCGTGTGGCCATGCTTCACACAGCGTGAAGTGCTCCCGCTTGGTTCTCGTCCTCGACTCCAGTCGGACCTACGACACAGCTCTCAACGGTGAAGCTCTTCGGATCAACTGGCTCGTCCGGGGGAACCTCTTCGATTTCCACGAAGTCGAGATCACGCAAGCTTGTGACGAGGAAGTGCAGCGATTTCTCGGACTTCTCCGAAGTGATCACCATCTGCAAGCGCGCTGCAAGGGGTTGCCATGCCGAATGGGAGAGCAGTGCACGGATGGGCTTTCCTACCCTGAGAACTTTCAGCCGCCGCCCCCAGATACTCACTGACGTGATAGAAATCGCACAGAAAGGTTCCTTGTTTGCCGAACAC
>JAKEEH010000434.1 GCA_022616725.1 Limisphaerales bacterium
ATGCGCAGCTTGCCATTTCCGAACTGACCGACCAACAGGTCAAACTTGCCGTCACCGTTGAAATCAGCCACCCACGGGGCGGCGTGGCCGATTTCGACATCGATTGGTTTGCCGCCGGCCTCGACCCGGAACGGCGGTTGCAGCTCAGAAGCGCCCGCGCCCAAGCCAAAAGCGCTCACAAACCCGACCATTACATGCAAAGCCTTCATACCTCTCCTGTTGTTAAACCGCCCACGAGCTAAAAGTTTCACCACAAATGCACGTCAGGCAAGCGCCTGCATTGCTCGCGAACATTAGATGCTGCTGGTCCGGGTTTTGTTCATCATCTCGACGCCGGCATGAAAATGCGGGCGGTCTAAGCTTAATCAGAACTCGAGGATCTGCCGGTATTGCGGGACGACCACTTCGGACTTCGGTTTGATCTGGCGGAGCGTCTCGGCAAACGCCAGGCACTGTGATTCCTCGCCGTGAATGACAGAGATCTTCCGGATATTGCCCGAGAGGGCGTTCACATAGTGCTTCAACTCCGTGCGATCCGCGTGGCCAGAGAATGCGTCGATGGACGCGACCTGCGCGCGGACAGCGTGCGGCTCGCCAAAAATGTTCACCGGATTGCGCCCTGCGAGGATCTGGGCGCCGAGCGTGTGTTCGGCGCAATATCCGACGAAAAGCACCATGTTCACCGGATCACCGATGTTGTTCTTCAAATGATGGCGCACTCGCCCGGCTTCGGCCATGCCCGATGCGCTGATGATGATCGCCGCATCCTTCAATTCATTGAGCTTCTTCGAGTGCGCCACTTCGCGGATATACGTGAGATTCTCCATCCCAAACGGGTTCGCCTTCTCGCGCAGAAACTTGTAAACGCTTTCGTTGAAACACTCCGGGTGCAGCCGGTAAACCTCCGTCGCATTCACGCTTAGCGGGCTGTCCACGTAAATCGGCACGGGCGGCAACTGACCAGCCAGCGTTAGCTGATGCAGAGTATAGACAATCTGCTGCGTGCGCCCGATGGAGAACGCCGGGATGATGACCTTGCCGCTGCGCTCAATGGTCGTGCGGACCAGCCTGCCCGCTTCAAGCTTGGCATCCACTTTCCTGGAATGGTCGCGCCCGCCGTATGTCGCTTCGACCTGCAGGAAATCGGCATTCTCCACCGGCTCCGGATCGCGCAGAATGTCGTCGTCGCCGCGGCCAATGTCGCCACTGAACAGATACCGAAACTTGCGCGCACCTTCCTGAATATCGAGCACGACCTGGGCCGCTCCCAGGATATGGCCGGCATCGCGAAAGGTAACAGTGACGCCATCGGCGACGGGCATCGGGCGATCATAGTTGAACCCGACGAATTGCCGGACTGCGCGGTCCGCATCTGCGGCGGAGTAAAGCGGTTCGACAGGCGGCTGTCCCTTTTTGGCCCGCTGCCTGGAAACGAACTCGGCGTCATCCTTTTGAATTTCGGCCGAATCCTCGAGCATGATCGCCGCCAGGTCCCGCGTCGCAAAAGTGCAATAGATATTCCGGGTGTAGCCCTGACGGCAAAGATTCGGCAGGTTTCCGCAATGATCAATGTGCGCGTGGCTCAGCACGACCGCATCGAGCTGCGTCACATCGAATGGGAAATTCCGATTGCGCTCCAGCGACTCCCCGCGACGGCCCTGGAACAACCCGCACTCCAACAGTATCCTTTGCTGGTTGACCTCGATCAGATACATCGAGCCGGTCGTCGTGCGTGTCGCTCCCAAGAAATGAATCCGCATTGGCCAAAAATGCCGGGCGATTAGCAGCGCGCAAGCTCAGGTACATCAAACCAATGACTGTGCCGCCAGCGAGTTGCTCGCCGGCGATGTGTTATGCGTCCCTGGAGAGCATTTTGGACCTGATGCGAGGAGCTGAAGTTACTTCCCGAGGCCGAAGATCACCTGGAGAATGTCGTGAAGCGACAGGAGGCCCGTCTCGCGGCCGGAGCGGTCGAGGACGATGGCTACGCGTTGGCCGGCACGTTGCATCTGGCGCAAGGCGCGCTCAAGGCGCATCTCCGAATCGAGATAGAGAGCGGATTTGACGAAGTCTCGGGCCGGCTGCAGGGAGTCGGGAGCGACTTCGAAGATCAGCGTCTTGAGCACGACGATGCCGATGATTTTGCGCTGGTTGTTCTCCATTCTCCAGACCGGCACCCGGCTGAAACCGCGTTCGCGGAACAACGCAAATAATTCGGAAACAGGCGTGGTTTCGGCGACCATAACGATACTGGCCAGCGGAGAGGCGATATGGCCAACGGACAGGTTCTGCAGGTCCAGCACGCGATTGATCATCGCGCGCTCTTCAGTGGTAAAGGATTGGGCCGATTCCTGCATAACGAGTCGAAGTTCGTCCCGACTGCCAAACAGGTGCCTGGTGAAACGTTTGCCGCCGGTCCAATTCAGGAGTTGGTCGGAAACCGCTGTCATCAGCGCAACCAGTGGCCGCAAGGCCAGGTCGAGAAGCCGGAACGGCAGCGCGAGGTACATGCAGAGGCGGTTCGGATACAGTCGAAATAGAATTTTCGGGAGCAACTCGAAAAACGTGTAGAACAGGAGGATTCCGGCAAAGAAAGTCACAAGAAGCAAAACCGGCTGTCCGGTAAACTGGCCGTGGAGCACGAGCGCGCCAATGCTGAACACGGCGAAGTTAGAGAGAGTGTTGCCGACGAGGATCGTCCACAGAAATTGCTCGGGGTGCTCGAGGTAGTTATGCAGCGCCTCAGCCCAGCGGTTACCGGAGCGCATTTGCTGGCGAATGCGGATAGGGCTGAGCGCCAGGACACCCGCTTCCATGCCTGAGAGCAGGAAGGAGAACGCCAGGCAGATGGCAAAGATGGTGACAAGGAGTGTTTCCATCTATTTGCCCATCACTTCGACGATCACTTCGCGCACGCGCCGTTCATCAACACTTTGAGCGGTCAGCTTTAGATGGCCGAGAGTCGCGGACTGGCCGGCCGCCGGCACCACTTCAAGCAGATGCATGAGCAGACCGCCCATCGTAGCCACGCCGGGGACATCGATCAGTTCCGGGTATTCGCGGCGGAAGTCATCGACGGACATCGCGCCGCTGACGCGCCACTTGCGCGGGCCCAACTTTTCGAACACCAGCCCGGTTTCGCCGGTTTCAGCGCGCACTTTCCCCACCACTTCCTGCAGGATGTCCTCGATCGTCACGAGACCTGCCGTCGCGCCGAATTCGTTTAAGACGATCGCCAGGCCGCGCTGCTGCCGTTCAAGGCTTTTTAGCAGCGTCAACAAATTCATCGATTCTGGAACAAACGACGGGAATTCGATGGCCTCGGCGAGGTCCATCTGCGGATCGAGGAGAAGGGCCCGGGCGTTGAGAATGCCTACGATCGTATCGGGAGTTTCGTCGTAGAGGGGCAGACGGTGGTGTTTGTGCTTGCGAGCGGCGGCGATCATGTCCTCGACAGAAAGGTCGTCGGAGATGGCCGCCATCTGAGAACGGGGGCGCATCACATCCCGGGCCGTTTTGCGGTCCAGGCTGATGATCTGCAGGATAATTTCCTTTTCGGATTTGGCGAGGGTGCCCTGTTGGTAGGCGAGTTCGAGCAGTTCCTGGTATTCTTCGTCGGTGACGCCCGTCTGGGGCTTTACGGGGATCACGACATTGAGCAGCCAGAGATTAAAGCGCTGCACGAGATGCTGGAACCAGCCGGTCGCTTCCTGAATGGCCAGCATGGGCCGCGCGACACGCAACGCCCAGCGTTCCGGCGCGCGCACCGCGAGCGTTTTCGGCAGCACTTCGCAGCCCACCAGAATGAGCACTGCCAGCCCTACCAGCGCGGCCGGAAGAGGCCAGGGACTCGCCAGGGCGTGCCACAATCCGAGGGCGACGATGGTGCTGTTGGCAATCGTGTTGCCCAGCACGATGGTGGCGAGCAACTCGGAAGGCCGGGAGAGCAAACGCTGCACGATCGCGCCTGTGCCTTCATTTCCGAGTTGGCGGGTGCGCCATTTCCCCAGCGCGAAAAGGGCGGATTCACTGACGGCAAAAAAGAAACTCGCCCCCGCGAAAAGGAATATTCCCGTCAACACCAGATAGCTGGTCTGTCCCACGCGCCGGGACTATGGAGGAGGACCCCGAAAAAATCACGCGCAGCGATATTCCTGCCCCCTGCCCTTCCTCAAGGGTCGCCGACGGACGCGTTGCAGGCTTTAAAGACGTGGCAGAGCATTTCTCTGACGGGTTGAAGAGTTGAAGGGTGATCGGTTGAAACGGGAAGCCGTTGAATCGTCGGTCTTTGGATGGGGAACGGATGGGTTTTGGCGGCAAACTGACACACCCCCCATTTGTGTAGCAGTTTTGTATCACTTTTGTGTCACTTTTCATAAGTACGGCTGGCAACGGCCGGTTTGTCCGGTCCTGGACACTGGGCGGCGACAACCACGGATTCCACAGATGACACGGATGAACAGCCACCCACCCCCACAGGTGTTCACAAATGTTCACTTTTGCGATTTTGCTCAGGTTTTTCATGGGGCGATGTTAAAAAATGTTCAGTTTTGTTCATTTGTGTACAGTATATGATGCAAGAGTTGCCGCACTGCGGCAGTTTTGACGAGGCAGGGGAAAAAGAGGTCTTTTGGCCATATTTAAGGCCTTTCTAAACGTCTTCATGCAAAAATATATTCATAACGAGCAGCAGCTTCTTTAGTTGCTGCTTATGCACGTAGTATAGCATATCTATTAGGACGTGCAAGGCGATCTTTTGTTGAAGGCTTGCTGAATCGTAACCCGTTAAATCGTGAAAATCACGTGGACACTACTGGATGTGGGTAGCCCGTGAATTGAGACGTCGGAGGAATAGTCAAGCGCCGCCAGGTCGCGGCACCGCGGCATTGTCGGCTGCGAATGCTGGCTTCCGTTCGCTTGAACCATTGACCACAGCGTAGCGCGGCAGGACAGCCTGGCCGCGCAAATAAGCATGAGTGTTATTTTCGATTTTGTGCTTTCGTGAAAATAACCGGCAAAGAAGGTTTCCGGGGATTCAAACAATACGCCGGTGCGCGCCGTCGAACTATTGGCGTCCAACCCGTATCTCACCATCAAAGGCGCGGCTGCAAAATTGAAAGTGGCTTTCACGACCGCCCAACGGGCCATCGAGCGATTGGAGCACCTGGGAATCGTGAGGCAAACTGGCGACGCCAAACGTGATCGGGTGTGGTGCGCGAAAGAGCTGCTGGACATTCTGGAAGAGCCGGTCCACTTGAAACCGTCGCAGGATTTCTGATGGAAATTGGTGGGCAATGACAACTCCATGCTCTTGCAGAGGAGACTTTTGCTAAGTTTATGGTGATGCTTGGACAACACCGCCTAAACGAGACATGCACACTCCCAGCGTGCTTTTCTAATCCTCATTGTAGCGAAGCAACTTGAATGGTGGTTGCGGGACGTCTCGACTCTCGCCGCCTCGGCTTGGCAGGAATTCGGTTTGAATTACAAAACGGCTATGCGTATCATGAGACATGGTTCCGCGACGTTGCGCTATGCTCCTGTGCGTTGCGCTTGTCCGAACAATAACGGAGGGATTCGCTCAATCGCCTTTTGTTAACTTTGAAACTGCCCTGGTCCATCCTGTTGCGCTGAGTCCGGATGGCCGAACACTGGCCGTGTGCAACCTCCCCGATGGCCGGGTTCAATTGTTCAACGTGGCATCCGGCGTGCCGCAGCCGTTGGGCGACGTGCCGGTGGGCCTGGATCCCGTGAGCGTGCGATGGCGGACGACGAATGAGTTGTGGGTGGTCAATCACATCTCCTCGAGCCTCAACGTGGTGGATGTGGCGCGGCGGCTCGTCACCGCCGCCATCCAAACCAGGGCTGGGCCCTCGGACGTTGTCTTCGCTGGAACGCCGGCACGCGCATTCGTTTCGTGCGCAAAGGAAAATACGGTAACAGTGTTCGACCCGCAGACCCGGGAAGTCTTGACCAACCTCGTCATCGATGGCGAGCGGCCCAAGGCGATGGCGCTCAGCCCGGATGGCACGAAGCTCTACGTCGCCGTCTTTGAGTCGGGTAACGGCTCAACCATCCTGGTCGGTACTCAGCCGAATACCACGAATGTTCTCCAGCATCCGGCAGGACCTTACGGCGGGCAGTTTCCCGTCCCGAACGATGGCACCAATTTGAGTCCGCCGCTTTACATCAGCACGAATATTTTCGATCCCTTCTTCTATGAATCCCATCTCCCCGACAGTCTCATCGTGAAGAAGAACGCAGCGGGCCGCTGGATGGATGATAATCACGGCGACTGGAGCGAATTCATATCCGGCACCAACGCCGCACTGTCCGGCCGCATCCCCGGCTGGGACCTGCCCGATCATGATCTGGCTATCATCGACACGAGCACATTGGACGTCACCTACGCCACGGGTCTGATGAACCTCTGCACGGACGTGGCGGTGAATCTTGCATCTGGCCGCATCGCCGTCATTGGCACGGATGGTACGAACGAGCGGCGCTTTGAGCCAAACCTGCGCGGCACGTTCTTGCGCGTGAAACTCGCTCTGGTGGAGCCGGGCACCCTCGCAAAAGCCATTCTCGATCTGAATCCGCACCTCGATTACTCCACCGCCACTGTGCCGCAGAGCATGCGCGACCTTTCCGTCGGCGACCCACGCGGCATTGTGTGGAACGGCGGCGGCACCCGCGGCTATGTCACCGGCATGGGTTCACGCAACCTCGTCGTCATCGACGCCGCAGGACAGCGTGTCAATTCCACTCCGATCGAACTACAGGAAGGCCCTTCCGGTCTCGCGCTCGACGAATCACGCCAGCGGCTCTATGTGCTGAACCGCTTTTCTTCGAGCCTTTCAGTGCTCGACACCGCGAGCCTGAACGTTTTGACCAACGTGCCCTTCTTCGACCCGACGTCGCCGTCGATCAAAGCGGGGCGCAAACATCTCTATGACACGCGCCGTAATTCGGGACTGGGTCAAGCGTCGTGCGCTTCCTGCCATGCCGACGCGCGTTTCGACCGTCTGGCCTGGGATCTCGGTGATCCACGGATGGACATCACCTGGTTCGTTTACCAGGGCCGGCCGTTTCACCCGATGAAAGGCCCGCTCGTCACCATCACGCTGCAGGATGTCATCGTGCCAGAGGAGTTTGTGCCGATCATGCCGCTGCACTGGCGGGGCGACCGCGCAACCATCCAGACTTTCAACGTCACCTTTACAGATTTGCTGGCCCGCGATTCCCAACTCACCACCAACGAAATGCAGGAGTTCAAGGAATTCCTCGCCACCATTCACTTTCCGCCCAGCCGCTTCCGGCCGCTCGACAATTCCATGCCCACCAACTTGCCCCTGCCAGGCTTCTTTGGCGTGGATGCCAACGGCGTCCCCGACCGAACGCCGCTCCCAAACGGCAATGCGGTCACCGGATCGGAACTGTTCGCCCTCAATGAGGACTTCAACGGGAGATTCGAACTGACGATTGGCGACTGCCGGACCTGCCACAACCGCTTGAGCGGACGCGGAGCGGAGGGCGACTTGATTGTGGTCGGACGCGAGGCGGAACGGCCATTCCGGCCAGCGCAACTCCGCAGTATCACCGAGAAACTCGGCATGGACCTCCGCAGCACCAACAGCCGCGCGGGATTCGGCCTCCGCTTCGATGGCCGATCCGCTACGCTGACGGATTTCTTTGCCGACGTTTTTCGTGAAAAGAACAACCAGATCATCGCGGATGTGACCGCCTTTCTGATTTCCATTCCGGGCGCCGGGTTCGGCAAGCAAACTTACGACGATGATAGCCAGGACACACATGCCGCCGTGGGGAGACAGTTCACACTGACTGCCCCGCAGAATCTCGATTTCCTCTGGCAAGTTCTGGAGCCGGGAATGACCCCCGCTCCACCTCCTGAGTTAGTGGTTCGCGGCGTGAAGAACGGACTGAACCGCGGGTGGTATTACGTGGCTAGAAACGACTCTAATGCCAACGGTGGGTACTTCCAATCGGATCGGAACCACGAACAACAGAGCGTGGAAGCTCTGCTGGCGCTAGCCACTCCCGACGCTCCGCTGATCTTGACGGTGGTCGAGTCAGGCACGGGCCGCCGCATCGCCATCGACCGCGACGGAGACGGTCTGTTCGACCGAACGGAACTCGACACCGATTTCGACCCAGCCGATCCCTTGTCCTATCCGCCGCTTCCCCCAACGCTCGCCATCGTCCACGAACCCGGCCTCGGTCGTATTACCCTGCGCTGGGCGGACACAGGCATGTTCAGGGTCTTTTCAGCCACAAACCTAGCCGTACCCACCCAATGGTCCCCGGCTTCGGGCACCGCCGTCCTCGATGGCGGCACCTGGTCGTTATCTATCCCAATTCCCACGCGCATGGGTTTCTTCCGGCTGGAAACTCTAGAGTAAAGGAGGGGGCCAGTAAATCAGCTAGCGAGACGCCGGCTGGAACGGGTTGCTGACGCTCGTTAAATCGTTAAAAAGGTTGAATCGTTGAATCGGCGCTGAGGCCCTTGCCGGTTGAATGAGCATGAAACGAAAGGCATAGTGGATGCGTGAACCTGAGCGTCATCTGGCGGATGGCTTTGTGCCCGCAAGCCTTGCCCCCGCGACATCGCTTCAGTTATCACTCCACATCTCAATGAAGATTATCGAGATCAACAATACCATCATCGTCCTTGAGCGTGTGTGCGCCATTCGTCTCACCGAGGCAGTGCATGGGGGCGCTTCGCTGGAGGTCTTTCTCACCGGATCCGATCAACCGTTGGTGATTCACGGAGCCGGTTCTTCCGAATACGATCGATTGAAGCAGGCACTTGGAGCCGGTTAAGTGCTGATCCATCTGCACCGGGATTCCCGCTCTGTCCGTAGCGCGTCAATCAGGAGTTGCCGAAGCTGGAACGACTGGCGAACGCAGTCAAAGCCCGGCACATGGCCGAGGCGAATGGGCCAAAGGCTGCGATCCTGCTTCTCGAATGTTAATCCTTCTTCACCTTGAAGAGGGTCTGGCACAGTGTTGTAACGGAAGCTTGGATATCAACTGTACGCGAAAAAGCGCCAGGGGACAGGCGCACTCCACGACGCTGCCGCGCATTTTCAAGGCCGGGGGAATCGGTGTTCCCAATGCTGCGCGGAAGTCGAAATGTTAAATTAAATGACCAATGCGCAAGGAATGACCGAAGCTTCAGCGATGAAGATTAGCTCTGGCCGCCACGCTCGAGGGGGCGCCTCCCAGTTTAGAACACTTGCCGCGGACCATGCGCGTGGATGTCAACTGTATGCGAAAAAGCGCCAGGGGACAGGCGCACTCACGACGCTGCCGCGCATTTTCAAGGGCGTCTGAAAACTCCGCCAGGTTGTGGACTGCGCCTGTCCTCTGGCGCTTTTTCGTGCTTTAGGAAACATCCTTCAATCGGGGGAGATAATGCTCTTAAGAATTCCTTTTTTAAGGTGGGTTTGAATCTTCTGGCCGGCGTGAGTGTCCGCGGCGTCGCGAAGAATTTTGCCGGTGGCGGCGTCACTCGTGATCGAGTAGCCGCGGCCCAGGACATTTTCGGGAGAGAGAAGTTGCAGGCGCTCGCGGAGAGACTTGAGCAGGGCGCGACCGTCTTTGGTCCGTTGGCGGGCAGGGTCCCGCAAACAGCGGGAGAGATCGCGCAGTTTCTGACGCAATTGGGTGAGGATCAGGGAGGGGCGGACACGGGCGAGGCGACGGCGCAGGTTGTCGTGATGAATTGAGCAGTCGCGGAGTTTCTGGCGGGCGCAGCGTTGGATGGCGGTATAAAGGTCATCCACAAGTTGCATTTGACCGCGGAGACGCTGGCGCGGGTGCATGCGGTTGAGGCGTGCCTGCCACCGCTGGACACCGGCCCGCTCGGCGTCGAGGCGGCGACGGGTCAATTGCCAAAGGTAGGCGGTCGTCTCGCGCAGCCAAGTCCGCGAGCTGAACGCGCCTTCGGTAATCAGCTCCGCCGCGGCGCTCGGCGTGGCGGCGCGGAGGTCGGCGACGAAATCGCTGATGGTAAAATCAATTTCATGGCCTACGGCGGAGATGATCGGAAGAGCCGAGTCGAAGATGGCTCGCGCGACGACTTCTTCGTTGAACGCCCATAGATCCTCCAGGCTTCCCCCGCCGCGGGTGACCAGGATTAGATCGAGCCGCCGCGACCCATCAACTTCCGCCGACCACTCGTTGAGAAGCCGGATCGCAGCAGCGATTTCCTCCGCTGCGCCCGCGCCCTGGACACGGCAAGCCGCGAGGGTAATTTGGAGCGACGGCTGGCGGCGTTCGATGACGTGCAACACGTCGCGAATGGCGGCACCGGTTTCCGAGGTGACAAGTCCGATGCGTTGCGGGTGCCGGGGAATCGCCTTTTTGCGTTCAGTCGCAAAAAGCCCCTCCGCCTCCAGTTTTCGCTTGAGCTTCTCGAACGCGAGTTGGAGTGCGCCGAGTCCCTGCAGTTCGATGCCGCGGACGATGAGCTGGTACTGGCCGCGTAATTCGTACACAGTGACATCGCCGTTGAGGACAAGTTTCTGGCCATCCTGCAGGAGATCGCGATGGGCGACGTCTTCACTGCGGAAAAGGACGCATTGCAACTGGGCGTTGCCGTCCTTGATGGTAAAATAGACGTGGCCGGAGCTTTGCGCACGCAGGTTGGTGACTTCGCCGGTAACCCACACGAGTCCAATCTGCGCTTCGAGCAGTTTTCGGATGTTGTTGGTCAGCTCGGAAACGGTTAGGACTCGGCGGCGGGTCTGTTCGGGCGGAAAGAGCTCGCCGAAGTCCCATTGCGATTGGGCAGTCCTAGGCATGGACGGGCAGGGGTTCGGAGACCCGTTGGATGCGGCGGGTTTTGCCGGTCACTTCGTCCACCTCAACGACGACGCCTTGCAGGAATACGCGGTCCCTGGCGACGGCGAAGCGTTGCGGCATATGAGTTAGAAAACGTTTGATCACGGGTTCAATTTCCCGGCCGAGGATGCTCTCGTGGCCTCCGGTGAAACCGGCATCACACAGAAACGCAGTTCCCCCGGGAAAGATTTGTTCATCGGCGGTTTGTACGTGGGTATGCGTGCCGATCACGGCGCTGACGCGGCCATCGAGCAGGCGAGCGAGGGCGATTTTTTCAGAAGTCGCTTCGGCGTGCACATCGACAATGATGACTCTTGTTTGTGCCGCAAGGGGCGCAAGCTCGGCCTGGGTAGTCGCGAATGGGTTTTCCAGGGCTGGCATGAAAACGCGACCTTGCACGTTCAAGACTGCGATGGGGCCGCGGCCCGGAATTTGAAACACATCGGCGCCACGGCCTGGAGTGCCGGGCGGATAATTGACGGGCCGAAGGAATCGGGGCTCATTCTCCAGAAGCTCGACGACCTCTTTCTGGTCCCACAAGTGGTCGCCGCTGGTTATGACGTCGATCCCGGCGGAGAAGATCTCTTCAGCCGTCCTAGGCGTGACGCCTGCGCCGCCGGCAGAGTTCTCGCCATTGGCGATCACCGCGTCGAGGGCAAAGCGCTTGCGCAACTCCGGGACAAGCTGTTTGACAGCTCTGCGCCCGGGTTCGCCCACGATGTCGCCGATGAACAGAACGTTCACGGCGAAAGTTAACGAAGATCGCGGGCGAAAGTCGAATTTTCTCGTAGATCCACGAAATCGTCGTAGGCACCGCCTGTTACTGTGTAACTGAATCGAAGAAATCGCTCCGGCCCACCTGCCCTCCTTTAAATACGATTTCCAGGCGATTTGCAGTGGGATTGGATGCGTGCGCGCGGCAGAGCGGCGATCCGGGCGCCATCGGAGCAATCATTTCCAGCGCGTTGATTCCCAATTCCTTCGCCACAAACCACGAAGTGTCGCCACCCGCCACGATGATCCGCCGTATCTTTTTTGCACCGAGGATTTCACCCAGGATACGGCCGAGAAAAGGGCCAATCATTCTCCCGGCTTTGAGGCGCTGATCGTCGCGTGACAAGCCCGCGTGCGAAAGGGCGCGGCGTGTCGCGGTGATGCGCGAGTCTTCCGGCCCGAGACTGGTGTGGAGCACTACGCTATGGCCTGCATCCAGGCGATTGAGCGCTTCTGCGACTCGGCGCCGAATCTCAGCGTCACGGCTGCGTGGGTTCAGGAGGTTGGCCGGGTGAACGGGGATCCCGACGAAGCCCTTCGCCAAGGCATATTCGATCTGCCTTTGCGTAACCGGGGAACAGCTCCCGCTCACTGCCAGGATTTGACGCGCCGGGGCGACGCTGAATTTCGGACGCGGCCCCGTTCTCCAGTGCGCCGCCAGGGCGTATTCGAGGCCGGATGACCCCACGACGAATAGCGGCGGGTTCCTTCGCGCGAGATGACAAACCAAACGGCCAATCACAGGTAAATGACGTTGATAAAGGACATCAAACAACAGGACTTTACAGATGCCAGTCGCAGGCGTCTCCAGCAGCACAGCCCCTGTCTCCAGCTTCAGCACATCGACGAGTTCAATTGGACAAGCCGTTTGTTCCGCCAGGTGCAACCGCAGATCGCTTTCGCGCATCGGAGTAATCGGATGCCGGCTCATGGTGGGATGCCGGTCGAGACGAAACGGCTGGCTGTCGAGACCCGAACGCGCGAACAGGTGGCCGAATACACAGTACCTTCCCAGGGGCGGCGCGCCTACCACCAGCGGTATGATCTTTGATTTGAAAATGCGGCGCCCCAGGTCAATTGCATGGCCGATGCTTCCGATTTGCGGCGACGAATCAAACGTCGAACAGATTTTGTAATGGACGATTGGGGCGCCGGAGCGTCGCAAGGAACGAAACGCTTCGGGAAGGGCCCGGTCCATTTCTGCCGGAGACATCGTGCGGCTGCAACCGGCGATGCCAAAGGCGCGTAACCCCGGAAAGTTCGCCAGTTCCCCGCGGGTTGGCGGTTTCATGAACAGCACTGTTCTGATACCTGAACACGATAGCGCCTCCATGACGTCGGTTGACCCGGTGAAGTCGTCGCCGTAAAAGGCGACGAGAAGCCCCCCTCTTCCAGGCCGACGCATCACCGGCGGAGTTTCCCGAATTTGTCGATCGTTTGCTGCAGCTCCGGATGCGTCTTCGCATACTCGCCTAAAGGCACTCCCTGAATCGCCGCTTCCCAGGCTTGCTTTAGTCCGCGCAGGCCGGCCGCCGGGCCGCCGGGATGAGCCATAATCCCGCCGCCGGCCAGATACATCAGATCGACCGTCTGCGTCAGCCGATATGTCTCCGGCGCCTGGCCGCCCCATTGGCCCGACGAAACAACCGGCATCACTTCGTATCCGCCGAACATCGGCGTCAGGAGCGCCTTGATCGACCTCACCACGGATTCGTCCGGTTCCCAATATTTATTTTGCAAGCCGTTGACGTGCAGGTGATCGACCCCGGCCAGGCGCCAGAGCTTCTGATACGCCGCAAAGTCGATCCCTAACTGCGGGCAGCGCGTGTACAGTCCCCAGCCGTTGCGGTGACCATGGATCGGCAATTGGCTGTGACGGCGCAAATGCGTCACTCCGGCGAGTCCCACGCTGTTGATGCTGACCATCAGGCAGGTGCCGCCTGCATTCAGAACGGCATCGTGATGCTCCAACATCGCGTCTGTCTCGTCCGAAATGTTGAACGCATACATCACCTTTTTCCCGGTCCGGTCCGCCAGGCGATTGATTTCGCGCATCACGGGTTTGACTCTGTCTTTCAGAGGGGAGTGCGGCGGGTTGGCCATCAACTCATCGTCTTTAATAAAATCAATTCCAGCCTCCCCGAGTGTGCGCACGAGGTCGGCCGTTTGTTCAGGCGAGAGGCCAACGCTTGGTTTGACGATGGTGCCGATAATCGGCCGATCGTAAACACCGGTCAGCTTGCGCGTGCCGCTGATTCCGAATTGCGGGCCCGGGAAGCGCTTCGCGAACGCCTGTGGCAACTTAATGTCAAGCAGCTTAAGCCCGGAAAGCTGGCTCAATTCATACAAATTACCCGCCACGGTCGAGAGCAAGGTCGGGAGGTTCGCGCCAACGTTGTCAAATGGATAGGAAATGACCACGTGCGCCCGCTGATATTTGACTGCCCCACCATTGCTGGTTGGCGCGCGTGATCCGGGGAGACTCGGACTGTCAACTGTTTCCAGCCGGGTGATCTTTTCGACCCGCGCACGCGCCCGGTTCTTTAATTCCTCGGTTTCGCCCGGGACCGGCAGGAACGTCCCCGAAGATTGTTCCCCGGCAATCGCCTCCGCCGCAGCCTCGATGGGATGCGGCGTTTCAACGAAATACGTCGCGATGATTCGTTCCGTGCCGCGCCCGGTCACATCAAATAAACTCGTTGATCAGATTCTCAAGATACTCCTGGCGTCCGCTGGCGTTCGGCTCCACGTCCCCCTTCTTGAGCATATATGCTTCCAATTCGCGAAAACCGGCTTTGCCCCGCTCAATGTCGCGCCCAATGCCTTTGTCCCAGGAGCTATACCGCTGCTTCACGAAGTCCGCCAGGCGTCCATCTTTCCGAATGGCCGCAGCGCTTTTGAGCCCACGCGCAAACGTGTCCATCCCCGCGATGTGGGCGTGAAACAAGTCCACCGGCTCAAAGCTTTCCCGGCGCACTTTGGCGTCGAAATTCGTCCCCCCGGTGGTGAACCCGCCCATTTTCAGGATCGTCAGCATTACCTGCGTCGTCAGGTACAAGTCGGTGGGAAATTGATCGGTGTCCCACCCCAGCAATACGTCGCCCATGTTCGCATCAATCGAGCCCAGCGCCCCTGCTGCCGCGGCGACTTCCAGCTCGTGCTGCATAGTATGGCCGGCCAACGTCGCGTGATTGGTTTCGATGTTCAGTTTGAAGTCGTCGAGCAGATCGTATTCGCGCAGAAAGTTCAGGCACGCAGCCGCGTCGGAATCGTACTGATGCTTGGTTGGCTCTTTCGGTTTGGGCTCGATGTAGAATGGCCCTTTGAAGCCGAGCTCCTTTTTGTAATCGACGGCCATGTGCATAAACGTGCCGAGGTGATCCATCTCGCGTTTGAGGTCCGTATTCAGGAGCGTGGTATAGCCTTCGCGTCCACCCCAAAACACATAGCCTTCGCCGCCCAGTTCGTGCGTCACCTCGAGGGCCTTTTTGACCTGAGCGGCCGCGAACGCGAACACGTCGGCGTTGCAGCTCGTCGCGGCGCCGTGCATGAAACGCGGGTGAACGAACAGGCAGGCGGTTGCCCAGAGGAGGCGGATGCCCGTGCGTTCCTGTTCCTCCTTCAGCACCTCGACGACAGAGTCGAGATTCCTATTCGACTCGCGGAGGTTTTTGCCCTCCGGCGCGACATCCCGATCGTGAAAGGCGTAAAATGGCACACCGAGTTTCTCCATGAACTGGAACGCCACCCGCGCTCGTCGTTGCGCCATCGCGACCGAGTTGCTGCCGTCTTCCCATGGGCGGATCGCCGTGCCCGTCCCAAACATGTCCGCGAGCATTCCGCGAAAGGTATGCCAGTACGTTACCGAGAACCGAAGATGGTCCTTCATCGATTTGCCTTCGATCATTTCCTTTGGGTTATAATGCTTGAACGCCAGCGGGTTCTTCGATTTCGGTCCTTCGAATTGGATTTTGGGAATCTTCGCAAACGGGACGGGTGCTGCCATAAAATGTTGTTTGTTAGTTTGGCAGGAAATGCTTAGGGAAACCGACCAAAGTGTCGAGAACTTTGCGGCAATCTGCGGGAAAGCTGGAAAGGGCGATGACGAAGGCAAATTGGACCGGATTGGCCGGATTGGCCAGACCGATTGACACCCTCGTCCATTTCTGTCATCCGTATCCCCGCAGCCTAATTCCGGCTCGAAAATGGGCCGGAAGCGGGGGACCCGAAAAACGGACCGGGGCGAATGGCGAGTCACTCTCGCCGGGGTTACTTTCAAGACCCAGCCCGTCAGCTAACCTCGTCGGCGCATTGAAAGGGCGATCTTCGGGACCGCGGTGGTCGAAATGATTTCCCTGTAATGCCGGTTTGTGTCGCGTTGCGACAGGACGCAACCGTGGGTGCGCGGATCATTGTATGAACGAATATCAGTGGGTCGGTTGCTTGGTGCATTGCGTACGTGGATTGGCGCATCGCTACTAACGTGCTGGCACGGTGAAAAACGTCCCTGAACAACCCAAACTGGTATTCGCGACAAGCTCTCGACCGATCCTTCGTGGCATTACTGGCCCGTGGATTCGGGTGGTGGCTTTTTTGGTTCTGGTCTCGCTGATTCTTCAGCACGGATTCCCCATTGGCAGCGGAGCAATCCCATGGTTTGACCGGCTCGACGTAATTTTGGCTCTTTGCTTCGCCGTCGATCTGGCACTCGCCCTCTTCAAAGGGGGGCGACGCTGGAGAGAAGTTTATAACTCGCGGCGCTTTGAGTATTTCGTCCTCGTGCTGTTCCTCTTGCTCGTTGTATCGGCCTGGATTCTGCCGCCGAGAGCAAGTGCCGGTTTGATCAAATTCCTGCATTTGGAATCCACACAGGCATTAACGCTAAATCTCGTCAAGCTGTTCCTGCTCTCCTCGGTGTGCATCCAATTGTTGCGCGCCATTGAGCGACTTTTCGGCAAA
>JAKEEH010000435.1 GCA_022616725.1 Limisphaerales bacterium
CAGCCAGGGTTCGGCCGTATTGCTGGTGTCGCGGACGCCGGTGATATTATTGGCCTGCAACTCGTTGAGCCATAACGGCGGATACGGCGGGAGGGTGGCAGCCGCGGAATTGACCGCGCCCGGCGTCGATAAGACAGCGCGGACGTTAAATGTCGGCCGATAAGTGCTATTCACATAGAGCGTCAAGGTGGTGTTATTTGTGATGGGGAAGAACCAAAGACTCATTGTGTATTCTCCCGCAGTCGGGATAACCAAACCGTTCTGAACCAAGAAGGTGCTCGGTCCGGGGATTTGATGGACAAGGCGCAAGCTGCCATTGCCAGCATAGACAAAGTCGGCGCTGACGACGGTGTTGGAGAGGCTAGGCTGTGAGAACGACCATGGTCCTCCGTCATTCGTGTGGAAAGGCCCTTCGAAGTCGCCATTGAGGATCAGATTCTGGCCAACTTCGGGAACCGGTCCGGCAACAAGCGAAATGTTGTCCACATAAATTTGACCGATAGCGGCAAGGTAAAATCGGAATTGATTCGTACTGGGATTAAGATTTGCCGTGAAGCTGTAGAACCTCCAGCCGCTGCCGTCGGACCAGTTGCTGACCCGGGCATTATCCTGAGCAGCGTCAACGAGTTGCAGCGACGGCCCGCCTCCGTTGGCTGTGGAGGGCCACGGCGGCCCAGGCTCGTAACGCACACGATCGACAATCAGGTCTTCCTCTGGCGACGTCCCTTGCCTGATGAGCGAGATTGTTTCGCCATCGGGATCGAGATTCCCGTCGAATTGGCCAAAGATGCCAACGCTGCTGCCGTAAGCGGTGCTGAATGCGGTCCGATTCTTCGCGAGGACAATAATCTGGCGGTTCGTCAGGATCGTGCCGAAAGGAAAGGTGAAGTCCAAGCCGTTGACTCGCCAGTTGGAGAGGTCGAACGCGAAATTTGTAGAGCTGTTATAGATCTCAACAAACGAAGCCTCCGGTGTTTGCGGGTTATACATAATCTCATTGAAGGCGATAACTCCTTCCGGCGATGGAGAAGAACCCGTGTAGGTGATATTAACGGTATTGATGGGCGTGATTGGGTTGCGGGCCAGGTCCAGGCCCTGAAGACTCAAGGTCACGTCCCCGGTCACGACCAAGCGCAGTGTCCATGCGGTGACGCTTGTCCAGGTAACCGGGTAGTCCTGGCCATTAACCTGTATGGTTTTGACTGCGATAGGCGCCGTTCCGGTGATCGTGACAAGATTGTTTGTCGCGGTGACGTTATTTGTAGAAGTCACCGCAAAATTGGCATTCGGAATCTGCCCGAGGATGTTGGCGCGGCGCTGCCGAATCCAGGCGTCAATCCCAATACTTTGTGCGCCGCTGGCAACGTAGGGTGAGACGGTGTTAACGCCGCTGGCCACCAGCGCGCGGTACCGCGCGTCAAGGATCGGCAGAAAGTTCGCATCCTGCAAAGGCCCATTCGCCATGCGCTGCAGCCCCCGAAGGTAAATGCGACGAAAGTACGGATTGTTATAAATACGGGCAATTTCGGGCATGTGGTTCTCTCCGCTATCGCCCTGCGTATTGACCTCGAACAGGTTCTGTGTCGGGGGATGCCCTCCGCCGCAGCCGAGCGCAAAATCAAGGTCCCACATGAGCATCCAGAATTTGCCGCCCGGAGGGCGGTAGGTGAATTGATTCTTGCCGCGATTATAGCCGTAGCCGTCCCAATCTCCAACGACATGGCGGAAGGCCAGCGCCGTCAGGTATTCCTCAAGCTGAAACATGGATTCCATTTCCCGAACGATGCTGGAATCCGGCGCGTTGATCGCGTCCACCGAAGCGAAAAGACTGCTGTAGTCATCGTCGAGCCGGCCGCGATTGAATTTCTTTTCCCAGTTCCAGCGGTAGCGCGCCTTCTTCTTTACCCCGCCAGCGGTAACAAAATTTTGCAGACTCGCGCATTTGTTGACTTGACGCGCAACGGAGTCGTCGAACTCGAACCAGTCGTCGATCTTATAAATCTCGCCGTCTGAATCGTCAGGAAACCAGCTCTCGATGTAATCGGCATTGGGCTGCTGGCTGTCCGTATAAACGGGGATACCCCGGCTGGTGTCAGTAATCCCGTTGATGACCACATGCATGAAGCGTTGATAGCTGCTGGGTAGTCCAAGTTGCTCCAAAATGGTAAAGGAGGTGATTTCGCGCAGCGCGGTCGAGTCCCGACTCGTTGGTTCGAGCGAGTCAAGATTCATCTCATCCTCGCCGAACAGCAGGTCATCCTCGGGCACAACCCAGACGTAACCGCAGGCAACCCCGGTAGGCGTCGTATAGTTGGGCCGGATAAACGGGCTGCCTCGCCAGCGCGCGCCCGCGTTATAGATGATTCGATAATTGTTATAGACCATCGTTCCATCAAGCGCTTCGTTGCTCAGCTTTTCGCGCGCGGTCCACGCGGCAATGTTCGCCGACGTCATCCACAGCCGATAGACACCGATGCTTCCGCTGTAAGTTGCGTCGCCGAAACGAATCAGGCACTCCCGCGTCGGCGCATCGTGCGGGAACAGCGTCGCCGGGCCGGCCGCGCCGTCCATCGCCTGAATGCGAAATGCCACCAGCCGCCCCGCGCCGAAACCCGAAAGCGTCACGCTATAAATGCCATCACCAGCCAAGGCGTCTCCTCCGGTGCCATCGTCGAGCATGGGAACGGACGTGAGCGCCGCGACTGGATTCTCGGTTCGATATTGCAGTGTTACAGCACTGATGCCATCCGGATCGTCGATGCGAGCCGTCACGACAACAGGTTCATTGGCGGCAGGCACGCCGGGTTGATGAGCAACGTCATAAATCGCCGGGCCCGCATTTTCCAAGCGTCTGCTGTTGACAAGCCCCGGCGAACCCAGATTGGTAGGCAGAGGAAGACTGACCAGGGCGTCCATGCCACCGCCGTGAAACCGCAATAGCACATCCGGGTGCCCTCGAAGCCAGCGCAGCCGCGCGCGTACGCTGGCGGTTGCGTTCGCAGGCAGGATTGAGGTGAGATCCTTCTCGACGCGGTTGGCGCCATTGTCGCCGCCGCCGCTGGCGCGAATTCGCAGGGACTGACTCGGATTATTTGGCCCGGCGGGTTCAAGGCCCGATTTGAGATGATTTCCTTGAATAACCCAGCCGGCCAGTCCGTTTGCGAAATCGCCGTTAGTGACCAGATTGGGGCCGGTAGTCGGAGTTTCCGAATGGACTTCGATGTCATCGATGAGGGCCTCGCCGGCGCCAAGGATCATTATCTGCACCTCGTTGAGAGTGGCTCCGGCTCCGCCGCGCGGATAGACGTGGTCCAGCAGTTCCCGATGGTTCACCGTAATCCATTCTGACTTGGCCGTTTCATCGCTGTCCCCCCAGTTTGCAGCCAGCCGATTGTCACTGTCAGGGTCGATCAATTCGAGGCTGCTGCCCCCGCCGTCGGACCACGGACCCCAGCGGCCACCATCCACGTACACGACCTCGTCGATGACAATATAGTTTGCGTTCGTAGTGATGGTGGCGCCGTTGGTGACAAAGACGTATTCGGGCATCGAAAGGGCGATCCGTTCCCCGCCATTCGCCAAAGATCCCCCGTAATTGCCGACTGTGTTACCCGCGCTCAACTGTGGATATTTGCTCCGGAGTAACTGGGCGTTTTTCGCCACGACCAGAAAACCGCCCGCTGGAATCACGGCCCCGGACGGGATTCTGAAGTCAATTCCATCCGTGAACCGCCAGTTGCTCACATCGACTGAGTTTGTGCCGCGGTTGAACAGTTCCAGGTATTCTTCATCCTCCACCCGGGAGACGGGATTGTACATGATCTCATTGATGACGATCTCGCGAGCCAGCGGAGCGGAATTAGCGGCGCCGGGGGCCCGCGTCGCCAGTTCCTGGAAGGCTTCCCCTCCATCCGGAAAACGTCCGCTCGAAACTCCCAGCGCCTGCGCTTCGAAAGCGTGTGTATCAATCACCCGCGTTTGATTTGAATTTACCAGGTAAATGCGTTCACCCGCCGAACTCAGCGCAAATCCGAGCGTGCTCTGGTTGAAGTGAATGAACCCGCGGGGATCAATCATCGTGTCGGTGGGAATTCGAAATTTATTCGTGTCGCGGTCATCGCTCAACCAGGCGCCGGAGAGGTCAATAGTTTCGTTGCTGTGGTTGTAGAGTTCGATGAAATCCTCGACTGGATCGGGCGAGTTGGCGAGGAATTCGTTGATCACAATGCTGGAAAGGCGATCGACATCCACGGAATCCAACCGCCCCGGCGAGCCGCCGATGTAGGCGCTCGCGGCCCATGCGCGGAAATCGTCTTCGCCGAAGGACGGATGCGTAAGCACAAGCGAATGCCCGGCGCCATCGGCCGCCACGGGCCAGGGAAGTCCGCCTTCATAGTTCACCTCCAGCAAAACGGCGCCGCTGCGGTTGCGAAGACGAATAGTCCCTTCGTCGTCAGGCAGAGCATTCGTGAGAACATTGCCGTCATCGCCGAGCCACGGTCCGAGGACTCCCGAAATGCCATAAGCCGCCTCGAGCAGCGGCGGTGTGCGCGCGACGACGATAAATTCGCCAGCGCGCAGTACTGTATTGGATGGAAACGTATATGCGATTGCGCCACTGAGCCGGTAGCCGCCCAGGTCTTCATTAATCAGGTCAGCGTTGAACAATTCGACAAATTCGAGGTCGTTGCTGTGCCGGGGGTGATACATGATCTCGCTGATGATCAGCCCTGTCTTGCGGGATGATGGGCCGAGCGGCTCGATCGGAAGGCGCACCGAGGCGATCGTGCCGCCCGTGGCATCGCCATAGTCGCGATATTCGGCCCGAACACTGCGCGAAGCATTGGCGGAAACCGTGGCAAGACCGACCAGCAAGGGCCCGGTCACGTTTGTCATGTTGAGCGTACCCATCTGCGACCAGTTCTGGCCGTCGATCCCCGCATAGCCCGTCAACGCACTTCCAACTCTCCTGAGGCGCAGCCACGTATTGGGGTAATTAACTGGAAATTGGCCAGCATAGGTTGTCTGATTGGTGCCCGCACGAGACTGGAAGAACGCGCCGCTGATGTTCGGTGTCGCGAAAGCCCCTGCGAATCGACTGCGGGCCTGAGCGGTTTCCCGCGCCATCAAACCCGCTTTGGCCCAGGCATCGGAGAGACTCAGGGAAGCAATGCGGACCCGCACGTCGAAATCTCCCGCCATCTCCTGGTAGTAAAACGAGAATTGGTCGGCGTTGCCGAAGATATTGGTGCCACCGGCGACGATGTCGTAGCCGTCTGCGACCTCGGTAAACGTGCCGGCGATAGCTGGATTGCCAATATCGGCCGGAGTAAATGCGGCCCGGCAGAGGTCCGCGGAGATAAGCGTTACAAATAGTGAAATGCCGGCAAGTCGGCCCGAGGCACGCATCAGTGTTCGCATACTGACATTTTTCTGTACTTTGAACGAAGCCTTAGCGTGGCCTTTAACCTCCACGCCGTGCAAAAGCAGACCGCGTCCGACTTCGTGGGTTACCACGAAGCACAAGCACAGCTCGTGGGCGGCAGCGGCGCTCTTCTGGCTTCGATACAAGCATACCAATCGAGAGCCTCAAATCAACAAAGAACCGCGCGGAGCGTAAAAAGCCCAAACATCAAAAACCCAGACACGTAGAAACATCCCGAAACAGTAAGCAGCAAAACCAAGTACCGGTAACCCATCCCCGAACTCCGGAATTTGGCGTTTCTCTGGCGTTTGCTGCTTGGCTGCTTGGGTTTGGTGTTTCGCAGCCCATAGCGTTGTGTTATGCTGATCCGTGAACAGAGTGTTCCTTCTGTCACCGGCTCGAGCGCAGGGAAAGCGAGCTCAACTGATTTTTAGTCCGCGGCCAGATTTCGCCCTCGCTCAGCGGCTTCAGACGGGCGGATCGGCGCCGTTGGCAGAGGTGTTTACGTTTCTTAGCGGGCTCTATTTCCGGGGGAAGGTCGCATATGCGAGGACGTTTGTCCGCTGTCCGGCCGGGACCTGCGGTATATGGGTCATCACGACCAATCGCGGGTTACTCTCTCTGGACGAGCCGGTCACATTGGTGGATCTGCGGGCGTTTTCCGATGTGGATATCGACTACGAAGACCCGCATTATCGGGCGCCGCTGGAACGCGACGCCCGGCGCATCGCAGCGGAGCTCGGCGAAGAATCCGAGGTCATTCTCCTGGGCAGCATCAGCACGCAAAAGTACATTGACTGCTTGCTTCAGGTCTTCGGCAGTCGCCTCAAATTCCCCATCGAGTTCGTTGGACGCGGCGATATGAGCCGCGGGGGATTGCTCTTGCGCCGCGCTGTGGACGAAGATGAGTTGGCGTATGCGCCGGTGACCGGCACGGTGCTTCGCGGGAAACGACCGCCCAAACTCATGCCGCGACGCTACGTGCACGCGGCTTTATGAGAATTACATCCGAATTGACGACCGCCGCACCTTTGGTTCCAGACCGACCGACCCTGCCGAAACTAACAGTGGCCGCAGCGGGTTGCAGAGCATGTCCGCTGTGGAAGAGTGGCACGCAAACCGTTTTCGGCGAGGGACAGCGCACGGCCAAAGTCATGTTTGTCGGCGAACAACCCGGCAACGACGAAGATCTGGCCGGGCGTCCCTTTGTCGGGCCTGCAGGCCGGCTTCTGGACCGGGCGTTGGAGGAAGCCGGAATTGATCGCGCGCAAGTCTATGTCACGAACGTTGTGAAACACTTCAAATGGGAACCCAGGGGCAAGCGGCGCATTCATAAAAAACCGAGCGCGCGCGAGATCGCCGCGTGCCGGCCCTGGCTGGACGCAGAACTCGAAGTCGTGAAACCTCAGGTGCTCGTCTGTCTGGGAGCAAGCGCAGCACAGGCACTTCTCGGACGAGAGTTCCGGGTCAGCCAACAGCGTGGCCAGCTTATCGATTCACCGCTGGCCCCGCACGTGTTGGCGACCGTTCATCCCTCCTCGATCCTGCGCGCGCCAGATGATGAAAGCCGCAGAGCAGAGCGCAAGAAATTCATTGACGATCTGAAGAAAGTGTCCCGGATAATTTTAGCGCGGTTTGACCGCGGGCACTTCACTCCGTTCCGTCAGGCATCCTGATTTCGGATACCTCAGCCAGGCCTCCCGCCTGGCGAGGTCATGCTCGACCCGGGCATCGGCAAAACCCCATCTCCCATCCAGCAAACTCTGTGAGCAACAGATCGAACTACTCTACCACGCGCGGCAGTGGCGTCCGGTCAGAGCAATTGATTCGATACAGTTTTCATGTCGTGCGTCCGCTTTTCTGCGGCGTTGTACAGTATTCATTTGTATTGACCCTCGACTTGCAACCTGAAATTGCTCAACGCGCCCCTCGAGGTCTATCCAATGAGTCCAATGAGAACCGCCCGAGGCTCACCCGATTTGTGCGGATATTGCCTTCGCGGAGAAACTGCAACATGGCCTGCTTGACCGGCGTGGCGAAGAAAAAGAGGTCGTAGCCGTGGCTCGCCCCCTCAACAACCAAATGTTCATTCCGCGAAAAGCCCCGCCGGATCTCTTCGGCTTGTTCCGGCGGCGTCCGCCCATCCAGCGTTCCGCTCACAAACAGCACCGGCACATCGGACCGAATTTCCGACCGCACCGACTCCCCCGCGTCGAATCTGGAGAACTCCTTCATGAGGTCGCTGTAAGGAAAATTGATGGCGTTGCCGAGCAGCGATTTCCTCGCTTCGTATTCCACCACCGTTATCCGCGCCGGCGAGACGCCTGACGAAAAAAGCATCAAGACGGGCATCGTGCTGCCGACGGATGCGGTGCGGAAGTTGAACGCGGCTTGGGCCAGGGGCTTGTAGTCTCCGCGCGCCAGCGCGCCCAGAAAGGCGGGCGAGCTTTTGAGTCCCCAGGTTTGCGTCAGGCGACTGGCGGTCAGGAACTGCAGGTCCCATTTTCCTACCGTTACGGCAATCGGCTGGCCCGTTTTCTCGTCCATCACTTGGACTGTGACTGGCTTCTCGGCGAGTCGCTCCCCGGCTGTTTGAAGGACGCCAACGACGTTCGTCACGTTCGCGTTGGCGTTCGCCTCGGCGTGGAGAATTTCACCCAACTTTCTGAGTTGACCATCGATGGCGCTGGGCCGTTTGAGCAAGGCATGGTCCGGGCCGTTCACTCCCGTGAGGATCGCATTGGCGACATGGCCGCCATGGCGGCGAATCACTTGCAGAGCCAGATGGGTTCCGTAGCTGATGCCCCAAAGCGTGATCCTTTCCGTGCCAAGCGCCGGGCGGAGAGCTTCCACATCGTCTGCACTCTCGACCACATTATAGGCGGCCGGGTCGATTCCGCGCCGCTCCAGCTCCGTCAAGCATTCTCGCACTTTTTCGGCGGCAATCCGGGCGAGCTTCTGCGGGTCGCCGGGTTCATTCAGAGGAAAGCCCCAACTTTCATTGCAAGCCAGGCTCGGTTTGGATTGGCCCGCTCCGCGCTGGTCGAAAGCGATCACATCCGCCACCTCGCGCAGAGCCATGACGAGTCCAAACGCCGCCCCGGACAGCGTGCTTACCCCCGACTCTCCTGGCCCGCCCGCAACGTAGATTATCGGAGGTGCTGAAGATGAGACGGTTGCAGGGAAGCGGACGAACGGAATTTCGATTGCGTTTGTGGTCCTGCCATCCCGCCGCTCCGGCACTCGCAGCCAGCCGCGTTCCACGTGCTGGCCATTGATGACCACTGATTCAGTCAGGCCACGGGTACCGGCCCGTACTTCGACCGAAACCGCCAAGCCAAGCTGCAAAGTGCCGACAACCAGCGCTGCGCGCACCAAGGCAAAATTCTTCATCGAATTCTTCCAGGGTCTGACCTTCTTATGACACTCGTCAGGCACTTCTTGTTTCAAAAATCACTCCAGGCGTTGCGAGGATTCTCTCGCGGGTGCTCTTAATCGCGGCCATGCCCGAAAAGAGCCGGTCTGTTCATGGCTTCACGGTTGCTTGGACGGCGGCGCACGTTCGGCGCAGATATTCCTCAAATTGCCACTCGCCGCTGCTGCCGGTTTGCCGGGTCATTACCAGGTCAAGGCTTGGCACGAACGCGATGTACTGCCCGCCCGAGCCGGGCTTGGCGCGCGCATCAGCAGGAATGCCCGTGCCGCTTCGCCCCCCTTCCCCCGTCAAGCGCGCGGGGAGTTCCCAGCCATGGGAGAAGATTTGCGGGTTGAGCTTCCAGCGCATCTCGGGCGTCTTCACGTTGTGCGTCGGCGCAGCGGTTTCGTCCACAAACCACTTTGGGATCACCTGCCGGTCTTTCCACCGCCCGCCCTGCAGCATGCAGTAAGCGATTCGCGCGAGGTCGCGCGCGGGCATGCCCATTCCGTGCGAGGGATGGCGACCATATTTTTGTCCTCCGTCATAGAACTGAAACCACCAGTGCTCGGCGCCAATGGGTTTGAATAGCTCCTGAACGGCGAACTGGTCGTAGGGCATGCCCGTGACTGCCTCACAGAGGAGTGACGCGTGCGCGAGTGCGTGCGTGGAATAGCCGCAGCCAGCGCCGGGATCAAAGGCGAGTTTGGTGGTCCGGTTATCGCCGCTATGGCCGAGGATGTATTCCCAGGTGCCATCATTGGGCGCGCCAGTTGCCTCGGGACAGATGCCCGAAGTGTGATTGAGCAACTGGTTGACGGTGATCTTCTCCTTGCGCGGGTCGCTGAGCGGTTGCGCCCAAGGGATGAACTGGAACGCCGGGTCATCAAACTTCATTTTTTTCAGGCCGCGCTCGCTTTGCTCAGATGCAATCGCCAGCACCATCGCGCAAATCGCTTTGGACACCGAGGCGACGCGACGAGAATCGCTCTTAGCGCTATTGCCGCGCTCCACCTCCAGTACTACATAGCCGCGCCGAATCACCACTGCCGCGAAGTCACGCTTATCAGATTCCAGCAGCCATCGTTCGAGTTCCGACAGCTTGTCCGGGTTCATGCCAGCGAGTTGGCGAATGTCATCGGAGTTGTCCAGTTTTCGCCAGCCGCCTTGCGACTCAGGCGGCGGAAAGTAAGCTGGATCGCCCCTGGCTTGAGGCGCAACCAATAAAACCGCAACAAAGATCGCCAACGTACCCGTCTCACGCAATAGGTGCGGTTTCATATCATTTCCTGTTTAAGCCTATCTGGCCCCCGCCGCGATCTCCTCGTACGTCGTGAGCGCACGGCGGTAATCTTCGATTAGATTTTCCGGAACGATGTTGCGGCTGCGCGCTATCTCCTCTTTCACACGCGCGACGAGCCATTCAGCTTCTTCCCGACGCGGATGAAGCGGTTTGCCCGGAACCTCAAAGTACCACGGCGCAGTGTGGGCAAAACGAAAACGATCAGCGGGGCGCTTTTCAAAACAGCGAAACGCCAGCCACGACGTTCTTTTGGGACTGAACTGCGCCGTAATTGTCGTCTCGAACGCGCCGGCAGATGTCTTTGTGTTCTGAGGCTCGAAACGCCGAACGACAAGGCCGTTGACAATCTGCTCAATGCTTTCGAGAGCTTGCTCGCTGCGCGCCGTGCATTCGACGCCATAGTCGGCCACTTGATTGGTTACGTGAACTACGGTTCCCGGCCATAGCTCTTGAACTTTGGCGAAGATCATTGGTCCCGTCGTGACGAAGCTGCGTCCTGCAGCCAGCGCGCGGATCCAGGCGTCGTAGCTGAAGGACTCGGAAAGGTGCACGTACACACGGCCAAAACCGAGCGGCACCGGGTGGACCCCGCTGGCCGAGCCCGCCGCCGGGCGCATCCGAAAACCGCAATTCAACAGCGCGTAGTAGGTCTGAAATCCGTAGAGCGTCCAATCGCGTTCGGTCGCCGTGCCTGAACCCGACAATCCCATCCACGCTGGAGCAGGCGCTGCCCAATTCTTAATGGCATAATCCGTTCGCCAATGATGGTTGTTGGCCAGTTCGAACAGGTCCACCTTCAGGATCGGCGCCAGCGCGATGGACCACGGCCAATTATGTTTCTCCAGGTCGAGCAGCGCCCCTTCCTTCCGCGCCTTCTCGGCGATAGCGGACAGTGGGAACACGGGTTGGTCATAACGCGTCCGATGGTTCAGGATGAGCAGTGCGCCCAGCGTGTGATTGCTGTTCCCGGTCCGAAAGATTTCGTATTCCGTGTTGCGCGGATACCAGACGTGGGTCGCATCGATTGCCACAGCAGCATCGCCAAAGTCGCCCTGGAAGCCGCGATCACCCGCGCTCGGCGCGATCGTCGACGCAGTCGTCCAGTCCACCAGGGGCAAGCCGACGTTCACGTCTTCAGCCAGCATAACATTGGGCAGGTCCGCGGGATTGCGATGATTATGCGTATCGCCCGAAAACCACCCCAGCTCAGCCATGTTCACCCACCGGCGCAATGGCAAAGTCACCTTTGGCACACCCGGCTTCACAACCACCTCGCGCGTTTCGGGGAAGAACTCCTTGCCGCGCTCAACCGTAAATGTGTGTCGCCCCGGCATCAGCTCCGCGCGAAAAGGATGCGCCGAGAGCGTCGTGTGCATTTCGACCACATTCGTGTTGAGCCAGTTGCGCCGTTCGTAGCGCACGGCTGACCCGCGGGCAAAAGCCGATTTCGCGAAATGCCACGCGCCATCCTCCCCCTGAATGTAGAGTCGAGCGGGCAATCTCTTGCCGTTCGCGGCATCGATGATCTCCCCCTCGACCAGCACCTCTTTCCGCTCGCCTTTCCGCTTTTCCACAATCGCCAGCGGATTCGCGGGCGCTTGCTCCGGATCGACGTATCGCGCCAGATCACGAAGCGCGATCACTTTGAAGCCGTTCGTATGCAGATGGCGCATGAATTCCTCGAAACGCTCGGGTGGCGTGTGCACCCACGGATGCTCCCGATCCGGCACGCCGTGGAACTGCAGCACCGCAATGCGGCCTCCTCGCGCCTGGTCGCTCGCTCGCCGGAAATCCTCGAGCGCCCAATCCGGGCGCGCGTCACCCGCGGAAGGGATCAGCAGTGGATGATCAACGCCAGGCTCGTAGGCGAACCCGCGTCCCCACTCGTACGCGTGCTCGGGCGCGCCTCCACGCCGGGCGAACCGAATCCCGAGTTCCTTAAGAATCGGCAAAGCCTCGGGAACAATCGCATTGCCCGGATAGGCGAAGCTGACGGGTCGCGGAATGCCGTGCTCCGCGCAACGCGCGTTGATCGCTTCAACCTGCTCCTGCAGTTGCCCAACAGTGCGCGCGGAAACGGAAACGTGATCGCGCGTGTGATTGCCAATCTCGAACCCGTCCTCGTGCAGGGCTCTTATCTGTTCCCACGTCATATAGTCCTGCTTGTTCGTGGAAAAGGAGAAGCCTTCCGTAATAAAGAACGTCGCGCCAAACCCGTAACGCTTCAGGATCGGACGGACGACCGAATAATGCGACGCCACCGAATCATCAAACGTAAGCACCGCCAGTCGTTCGGGCACTGGCTCGATCCCTTTGACTCTCGCCAATGCCAGACCCAGCAAGCAGAGTGCAACCGCTAGCATGGCCCGAGCTTTCATCTCCGAAACTTTGCCTCAACATCCCGCTGAGATTCAAGAAGCCGTTCGAGAGGCGAGCGCGAGCTCTGACTAACGCCGCACTCGCGATGCCAGCGATCCCCGATTTAACGATTCGACCCTCTGCAGAAAACAACCCGACGAGCGGCTCTCCTGTGTTCCACCGAAGAAAGGAACATTATGACGATTGTAACCCCCGACGTCAGGAGGGGGCTGATATCGTGTTCCCTGTCCGCCAATCCAGCCCCATCCTCTGCGTACGCAGTCCGGCCGCGCCGGTGCACCATAGCTTCTTCGGCCATCAGCGCCCGCCCCCTCCGAGGCTACGAATGCAAGCCCAGACATTGATTCCTGCACGCGCTGTGCGTAGTCTTTCCCTCTCCTGGGGGTGAGGGCGACTAATCTCATCGGTTCTATCGGGAGTTGAGCCAAAGTTTCTTCCCTCATAAGCGCGCCCTTCCGGGCGCCCTGCTTCACTTCTTCAAGGGGCGTGATTAAAAGCGGGTGAGAGAAAAGAAGAGATTTCCGACGAATAAAATGTACAAATTTAGCCATCTCTCTAAATACAGTCGGAATGACAGAGAAA
>JAKEEH010000436.1 GCA_022616725.1 Limisphaerales bacterium
CTTCCGCCGGCAATTACCTGACCTTAGGAGTGCGACGAACCCGTCACTATAGGGCGTTCTCCTACTCCGCGAAATGAACTATCGAGTCGCGCTATTTTTAGATTTGTCAAATATATTGTTTTAGGAATGCTTTGCTTTCTTTGGATCTTCTATGAATCGCTTGTGCGAACGGGATTCCCGCTATCCCGCTTTGTCTCCCAAAGCAGCCAAAGCGGCACGGCCGCAAGCACCGGCAGAAATCCGGCCAGGACCAGGCCAAGATCAAAGGAGCCGGTCCGGTCGGCCAGCATGCCGAAGAGCTTTTGAATCTGCGCCGGAATCAGCCACGCCGCCACTCCGGCCACGCCGGTGATCCTGCCCTGGTGCGCCCCCGAGATGTCCTGAGTAAAGGCGTGATAGATGGGAAAGACACCCAAGGCGCCCGCGCCCGTCAGGGCGAGGACGAACAACAATTGCCAGCCTTTTCCGAGCCACGGCACGAGCACGCATGAAGCGCAAAGCGCGCCGGATGCAGCGAACACAACAACGCGCGCGGTATGTACGGAAAGGTGGCGTCTGGCGAGCCAGACCGCCAGCGCGCCAGCACCAAGGCAACCGATGTCAGTCGCGGCGAACCATGCGGAGTTGAACCAGAGCGCATGATTTTCGGAGTAACCGCGGCCTTCCTGGAGGAATTTCGGCAGCCACGCGCGCAGGATTTGCCAGGTGGTGTTGATGCAGGCAATGACGAAGAAGACGATCAACATGCGCCGGCTGAAGATCACGCGCCAAAAGTTGCCGGTCGCTTCGTCTCTGTGTTCGGCCGAGATGGCAGGTGGAAGGTCGTCCCGTTTGAGCAGCAGAAGCCAGGGAAGAATCCAAAGCAGACTCGCCGCGCCGATCACTTGAAATGGCAAGCGCCAGGTGGCCAGATCGGCCGTCATGAGCGCGCTCATAATGAGAGGCGTAATGATGGCGCCGACAGACGCGCCGCTTTGCAGCACGCCATTACCCAGCGAACGCTGCCGCGCGTCCAGGAGCATGCGTGTGGTGCGGATGCCGCACGGCCAATGCCCGGCCTCAAAAAAGCCCAGCAAGGTGCGGCAGGCAAGCAGTTCGTCGTAGTTCCTGACGAAACCGGTGGCAAATCCTGCGACGGACCAGAGGGCGAGAACCAGCGCGTAAAGCCAGCGAATCGAAACCCGGTCAGCCAGCCAGCCGAAGGCAATTGAACCGGCGGCAAAGGCATACCCGAAGACTGCCTCCACATTTCCATATTCAGTTTGCGTCAAGCTGAACTCGCGGCTGATGCGAACAGCCGCATTCGCCAGAGTTTGCCGATCCATGTAATTGATCGCCGAAGCCAGCAACAACAGCCCGCACACGATCCATTTCCAGTGGGCGGGGCGCGGCTCACGGCTCGAATTCATTGCCGGGCGTTGAAACGGGCCGCGCTGGCCAGGAGAAGTTGAATCGGATCCATGAGACGGCGCGATTATGCAGAAAGACAGCCCCCAGTCAAAGTGATCGAATCCTGCGCAAATGCTAAACGTGCCTGGCCGCTATGTCACAAAAACGAATAGCGTTCTTTGAACGTTTCGGATATTCCTTCCTCAAACATAATGAAACTTCCTATGCGATTAACAGCGATTCCGTTCGCCGTTTGTCTTCTGGTTATCCCGGCTTTGGCCGAAAGCGCCAACACTCCGAGCGCGGCCCTCGATTTCGCCCGGAAGCTCAACCAGGCATTCATTGAATTAGCCGACCGAGTTTCGCCTTCCGTCGTCGTCATCACCGTTGAGCAGAAGCCTAACTCCAACAGCCTGGACGACGAGGAAAACCCCTTTTGGGACCTGTTGCCGCGCGAGTTCCGCCGCGAACTGGAACGACAGCGCGAGAAACAGCGCAGCGAGCGGGAAAACTCGCCCGGACGCAAGGAACCGCCCTCTATCGGCCAGGGTTCGGGCGTCGTGATTCGCGAAGAAGGCTACATTCTGACGAACCGTCACGTCGTGGACGGCGCGGAAAAGATCAAAGTCCGGTTCAAGGACGGAGAGGAATACGTCGCAGAGGTTCGGGGCGTCGATGCCCAATCGGACCTCGCGGTCCTTAAGATCGACACCAGGGACAAGAAACTTCCCGCCGCGCAGTTGGCCGATTCAGACAAAACTCGCGTCGGGGAATTTGCGATCGCCATTGGCGCGCCGTTTTACCTCGACTACAGCGTCACCTTCGGCCACGTCAGCGCCAAGGGCCGCAGCCACGTCATACAGGATATGATGATGGACCAGGACTTCATCCAGACCGACGCCAGCATCAATCCCGGCAACAGCGGCGGGCCCTTGGTCAACATCGAAGGGGAAGTCATCGGAATCAATACGTTGATTCGCGGCCTGCGGACCGGCATCGGCTTCGCCATCCCCTCCAATCTCGCGCGCGAAGTCGCCGACAAGCTGATCGCCGACGGCAAATACGTCCGCGCGTGGCTTGGCGTGAGGATTGAGTCGCTGCGCGACTCGACCGAATATCGCGATCTTGTTAATGGCGTGACGGAAGGCGTGGTCATTAAAGAGATCATTCCCAAAGGCCCAGCCGCGAACTCGGAGTTGAAGGCCAGCGATATTGTCACCGCCGTCGATGGCAAACCGGTCGCCTCAGGCCAGCAACTCAAGAATGCCATTCGTTCCAGGAAGATCGGCGAAGAAGTAACGCTGGACGTGAATCGCGCCGGCAAGAACATCAAAGTCAAAGTGAGGCCCGACTCCTGGCCGGAAGATGCCGCCGTGCTCGTGTCGGGCAGGCGTGATCCAGAGGGGGAGCCGGTCGAAACGGCCTCCAGTCTCGGGCTAAAGGTGCAGGCCCTTACCAGCGAGTTGGCGGAGCAATACGACCTGGAGAAATCCGAAGGAGTGATTGTCACCGAGGTCGAGCGCGGCAGCATTGCCCATTCCAAAGGCATCGCCGCCGGCGACATAATTACAGAGATCAATCGCAAACCGGTTGACTCGATCAAACAATTCCGCGAAGCACTGAAGGGTGCGGACCTGAAAAAGGGCGTGATCGTAAACTTTACCAGCCGCGGGACGAGTAAATTTGAGATTCTCAAGGAAAGCGGTGACTAAGTCCTCCCACACCACTTTCTGAGAGCGCGCCGGTCCGCAAGGGCCGGCGCCGTTGTTTGATTGTTTTGAGTGTATTCCAGGCGTCACACGAATGTAACATCCGCTGTTGACGCCTCTTACCTGTCAAATTTTTCGCTTGCGTTGATCGTGGCTTGGTGCTATTCAACCACTATAAGCTCAGTCGTTGCGACCATAGGCTCGCTGCGTGCTTGGTGTGTCGCTACTTAGCTGGAGTAAACCAATGATGTGCGCACACAGCCCGTTCAAGCAACTGCTAACCAAGGGAGTACTACCATGAATATCGCCAACCATCCCCTCACCACTGCTCGGCCACGATGCCGGCGTCAGATGGGCATGATCTCCGAACGCGTCCCGGTTTCGATCCGTGGCGCGGTTTTGGGTCTTGTTTTCGCCTGCGCAATCGTTGCCCAGGCCGAGCTCAAATTTTATACCAATGTCGTGATGATTCAGTTCTACGACAATATTGGCGGAACCGCCATTTCAGCTCTCACCGGCAGTCCGAAATTTCCAAATTCCCCCGACCGCGTGATGTTCGCGCCGATCCCCGAGATTCCGGTCGATGCGGCCGATAATTATGGGGTGCGAATCACGGGATTGCTTTTCCCTGTAGCGACAGAGGCCTTTCGTCTGATCATTTGTTCAGATGATCAAAGCGAGCTTTACTTAAGCAGCGACACCAACGCCGCCAATAAAGTTCTGATCGCTCGCGAACCCGAATGGAACCCCAGCCGGGCGTGGGCTGCGACGGACAGGCGGCCCGAGTCGGCCAAAGTCGATCCCATGCAACCTGCGCCCAATGTCTCCGTCGCGCAGCCATTCGTCGAAAATCAACCACGCTACTTTGAGCTTCTCATGAAGGAAGGCACCGGTGGCGACAATCTCGCCATGACCACCATTTTCGAGTTCCTGAGCGTCCCCGATAATGGAACCCCGCCGGATTTCTCACAATTTGGCCTGGGGGTCTGGGCTGATGACGTTCCCAAAGTGTTGAGCGGTCCCCGCCTCAAAGGCGGCAGCGCCGTGGCGGGCCAACCGACGACCTTCACCGCGGTTTATTATGCGCCACCTGGCACCACATCTTATCAATGGTTCAGAAACAACATGGCTATCGGGGGAGCCACCGACGCCGAATACACCTTTACGCCGGCTGCGGGTGACGCGGGGGCGGCGTATAAGGTGCAAGTGACCGTCGATGGCAAATCCGCCCAAAGCGCCGAGGTCGTTCTGAGGTTCGACGCGTTCAGCCCCGGCTTCGCCAAAGTGGAGTTCTTTTACGGCATCGGCGGAACCGCTGTGGACGCCCTTATTCAATCGGCGAAATACCAGGCTAATACGCCCGATGAAGTGCGGTTTATAGCGGGAGCAAGCACTCCTGCCGATATCGGTGATAATTACGGTGCCCGGCTCTCCTTCAGATATACTCCCGGAGTCGTCGGCAGCTACCGGTTCTTCACCCGCAGTGACGACGCTTCCCGAATCTATCGCAGCACCGACGGCACGCTGGATGTAGCTACCGCGACGGTACTTTGCGAAGAGACGGCCTGCTGCGGGGTCTTCGAGGAACCGCCCCTTCCTGAAACCTCTGAACCGCAGACGGTCGTGGACGCGCGAGACACTTTCCTCATTTTCGGTTTGGTGAAGGAGGCTACGGGCGGGGACTTTCTCCAGATTGCATCGCGGCGGGAAGGCGACACCACGCCAGCGGCCGGCCTGCGGCCACTCGGGGGCTCGGTCATAGGAGTTATGGCGAATGGTACCGGAGTCGGCCTTTCGATCGTCCAGCACCCGCAAAGTGTCACGAACGTTGAAGAACGGACTGTTATCTTCGAAGCCCGAGGCGTTGCCACACCGGAAGGGACTCCGGTGGTCTATCAGTGGCAGAGGAACGGGGCAAATATTCCGGGGGCTACCGGCGCGCGCCTCGTACTGACGAACGTGCAACTTTCAGACAATAACACGATGTACAGGGCCGTTATCGGCACCATCGGTGGTATTCAACAAACCACAACGGCGGCGCAGTTGACCGTTGTCCCGGATACCTTCCCGCCTCAGCCCAATGTCGCCGCGCTGAGGACCGCCGCAGGTGAGTTCCAGATCTCTGTCACCTGGGATGAGCAGGTGCTGGATGAGGGGGCGAGCAATCAGGTGAACTACTCGGTTTCGCCGGGAACCATTGCCTCCTTCAAGTATTGGACCTACGACCAGGGTGCCGTCCTCGGTTTGAGCGGCGTCCAGGGCGGGCAGGCGATTAACGTCACAGTTAACAACGTGAGCGATCTGAAGGGCAACACGCTAATGTCGCCCGTCACGAAATCAGTCACCCTTTCCAACCTCCTGTCCTGGACCGGTTTTGGCGCAGACCAGTTCAACACCGAACGCTCGACCGATCTGTTCAGTGATGGCGCCGTAGCGATTAGCACCAAGGACTTCGATCTGATCAGCGGCGGACATCAGTACTGGGACAACTATGATGAAGGGACCTTCGTTTACGAAGAGATTACCGGGGACTTCGATCGAGCCGTCAGGGTTGAGTATCAGGATCCCACCAGCCAATGGGCCCGATCGGGTCTTCAGGTTCGCGAAGCCCTGGATTCTGGAGTGCCTCGGGAGCAGATCGCCAGCGGGTATCGCTTTTCTCAAAACTATACCATTCGAGTGAATCCGGTCACCCAGTGGAGCGGGGCCGCCGGGAACAACGCTTACGAACTCATTCATCGCCCGATTGAAGGCGGCACTTACGATCCGGGCACGTATCCGGCAATTTACGCTATCCAAAACGGCTTCGGCGGAGTTCCGAATTACCCGACGGCCTGGATGCGGGTTAGACGTGTAGGCCAGACGATCGAAGCCTACAAGAGTGATGATGGCTTCACCTGGATTGGTCCCGCAACAGTCACTTACACGAACAACCCGGATACGCTTGAACAAGACGAGAGCCTGGCCGCCACAGTGTTTGTCGGGATGTTCTATGCGCCCGAAATGAACAACAACGATACGGCTAATGGCTTTGGCCATTCGGGCATTGCGAAATTCAGAGATTACGGGCCCTTCGGCGGCGGCGCACAACCCGCCATCAGCATAGCACCGCCAGGAATAATAACGTTTAGCGACGTGCTGGAGTCAGCCACATCGCTGACCGGCCCATGGGCTCCGGTGGCAAACGCCGTAAGTCCCTACGCAATTCCTGCGGGAACGAACATCCGCTTCTATCGGTCCGTTCGGGGCCCGTGAGCGCCGTTTGGTCCGTTTGGCGTCCCGGCTTCAGCCGGCCATTACAAGTGGCTGATGAAAGCGGCAGAGGACAGCCGCACTCCACGACGCTGGCGCGAAAGTTGTAGGGCATCCCATCTCCGCCAGGTTGTGGAGTGCGGCTGTCCTCTGCCGCTTTCGCTCTTCGGATTTCCTTCGGATTTCGGCATTCGCCGGTTCGGCCCGTTTGCTCTTGGTTCCGGCTTCGTTTGCGTTTGATGCGCTTGATATTCTCTTTCCTCGAATTCTTCCGACCGCTGCTGCACACTGCATTGGTGCGTCTTCCGTCCTTAATGGTTGGCCTCTCGGTTCTGACCGCCTTGGCTGGTGAGCCGTCTCGTTCCGGAAAGGATTTGGCTCAACTCCATTGCCAGCGTTGTCACCAGGTGCCAACACCCGACCTGATGGGGAAGGAGGACTGGAAAGCGGCCCTCAAACGAATGGCAGGCTTTTTGGGCATTGCCAGGCCAAATTTCGACGCGCGGCTCGACGGTGAAGATCTGAAGGCTTCCGGCCTGTTTCCCCCCCAGCCCCTGATCTCCAGCGCCGATTGGTCCGCTTTGATCGCCTATTACGTTGACGCCGCCCCGGCCGACGTCGCCGCGCAGCCGGCGCGTCCCGCCCCGCAGAAGTTGCAATTGTTCAAACCACGGCAGCTCGTTTTCGGCAGCGACGCCCCGTGCACGTCTCTCCTGCAACTCGACCCGCGAGCTGGCGGCCTGTGGGTGGGAGACGCCCAGGCCAAAACGCTCACTTTGTTTGCAACAAACGAACGCGTAATCAGACAGCTCGCTACCGACAGCGCCCCGGTGTCGATCATCAATGAACCCGACAGGCTCTGGGTCGCCCTGATCGGTCGCATCCTCCCTTCGGACGAACGACTCGGCCAGGTCTGGGCGCTGCGTCCCAACGGGAAAACCTGGACGCCAACTCGGCTCCTGACTGGTTTGCGGCGCCCGGTAGAGATGAATTTGTTTGACATGGACGGCGATCAGGAAAAAGACCTCTTGATTGCGTCGTTCGGAAACATGCTCGGACGCTTGTCCTGGTTTAGTCACGTTGGTCGCGCAGACCGCCGGCCACTGGAGCATTCGCTTCAGGAGATCTCCGGGAGTGTTCAATCCCGTATTCACGATTGGAACCGGGACGGCAAACCCGATCTGACCGTGCTGCGCGCGCAAGGCATGGAGTGCGTCGAGATCTATTCAAACCAGGGCAACGGAACCTTCACGATGAAGAAGGTCATTGAGTTCCCTCCAACATACGGCTGTTGCAGGCTGGAGTTGGCCGATTTCGATTCGGACAGCGTTCCCGAATTGATCGTCGTTAACGGCGACAAGGGAGACTACGCCTGCGGCCCGCGAGGTTATCACGGCGTCCGCATTTTTCAGCGCGCCGAAGCTGAGAAGTTTGTCGAACGCTACTTCTTCCCTCTGTATGGCGCCTACGGCGTCAAAGCTGCTGATTTCGACGGCGACGGTGACCTCGATTTGGCGCTGATCTCGTTCTTCCCGGATTACGATCGCGCGCCCGACGAAGGATTTGTTTACCTGCGCAACGATGGGGACTGGCAGTTTCAACCCTTTGTCATGGAGGGCTCTCAACAAGGCCGCTGGATCGTGCTGGATGCTGGCGACGTTGATGGAGACACCGATGTGGACATTGTCCTGGGCTCCTTCGTTCGCGGACCTCGCACCATCCATATTCCTTCGTCAGTCGAGCGCCAGTGGGAGACGCAGCGCCTTTCCGTGCTGCTCCTGGAGAACACGCTGCGAAGTCCCTAGGCTTATGCACCCCGCGACAAAGCGCTCCACTTCATGCCGCATTTCAGTCGCGGCGACCTTGTTTGCTCTGGGCCTGTGTGCAGGC
>JAKEEH010000437.1 GCA_022616725.1 Limisphaerales bacterium
ATTCTGCACGAAGACGATGCAGCGCGTGGAGTCCATGCTGGGTTGGAACTGCGCCGGGGGTTGAGCGAGATCGGGCTGAGCAATTCGGTGTCCGTCGGCACTGGGCGTGCCTACTGCGGGGTGCTGGGCAATGCGCTGCGCCGGGAATACACGATCATTGGCGACGTGGTGAACGTGGCGTCCCGTCTGATGCTGGCGACGGGGGATCAAGTTTGGTGCGACGAAGCCACCTTCCGTGCGGCGCAAGGCCGGGTGCTTTTTGAGCGGCTTCCTCCTGTGAGCGTGCGTGGCAAAACTGAGCCGGTAGCGGTCTATTGCGCGAAGCGCGCGATGCACGCGGCCTTGCCACATCGCACGATGGTCGGACGGCAGGCCGAACGGGCGGTCCTGCTCGAGGCTCTTCAACGCCTGGAACAACGCGAAGGTGGTGTGGTGGTCGTCGAAGGCGAAGCTGGCATCGGCAAATCACGGCTTCTGGCCGAACTGCTTTACGACGCGGAAGGCCTGTCCCTGCTGCATCTGACGGGAGTTGGGGATGCGATGGAAAGGTCGGCGGCTTATCACGCCTGGCGGCCTGTGTTTGGCCAACTCTTTGGCCTGGACGCGGATGAAGGGGCGGAGAGAGCGCGTGAAAGAGTTCTCAACCGACTGCCATCAGCCCCGGAGATCACGAAGCTCACGCCGTTGTTGAATGCGGTGCTGCCGCTCGATATTCCAGAGAACCAACTGACGACACAGTTGAGCGGCGAAGTGCGCCTGGAAAACACGAGCAGGCTGCTGACACACTTGCTCAAGCGAGCAGCGGCCGATTCATCGCGCCCCGTGATGCTGATTCTCGAAGACGCGCATTGGCTCGACTCGGCCTCGTGGGCGCTGGCGCGCATGGTTCAGATGGAAGTGCATCCACTCCTGCTCGTGGTCGCAACCCGGCCGATAGAGGAGCCTTTGGCTGCGGATTTGGCGCACATTCTCAACGCGCCAGGCACGCGGCGGTTGCGCCTGGAAGGACTCGCGGAGAAGGAGACTGTGGCGATGATCTGCGAACGGTTGCGCGTCAGCTCCCTGCCCGAAGTAGTGGCTTCACTCATCGTGCAACGCGCAGGAGGCAATCCGTTCTTTAACGAAGAACTGGCTTATGCGTTGCGGGACAGTGGCGTCATCTGGGTTGACCAGAGCCAATGCCGCTTGAACACGACGCCGGAGGAACTGAAGCGTTTAACATTCCCAGACTCCGTGCAGGGCGTCGTCACCAGCCGTATCGACCGCCTCCCTGTCCCGCAGCAGTTGACGCTCAAGGTCGCCAGCGTCATCGGGCGGCTTTTTGCTTTCCGCGTCTTGCGCGATGTGCATCCGATTGAATCGGACAAGGAACCGCTGCCGGACTACCTGCGGAACCTGGAGCGGCTGGACTTCACCAGGCTGGAAAGTCCCGAGCCGGACCTGGCCTATCTGTTCAAGCACGTTATTACGCAGGAAGTGGCCTACAATCTCCTGCTCTTCGCCCAGCGCCGCCAACTGCATCGCGCGGTGGGGGAGTGGTACGAGCGCACCTTTAAAGACGACCTGTCACCGCACTATCCAATCCTGGCCCATCACTGGTCGAAAGCGGAGGACCCGCCCAAGGCGATCGCATATCTCGAAAAGGCCGGGGAACAGGCATTCCAGCGTGGCGCATTTCAGGAAGCGGCCAGCTTCTTCGAACAGGCCCTCGAGCTGGAAGACAGGATGGTGCCACGCCCGGAAGAGTTCCGGCGCGCCCGCTGGGAACGGCACCTGTCGGCATCCTGCCTGGCAACGGCCCGATATTTGGAGGGCCGTGAGCACGCGCTGCGCGCGCTGAGGTTGTTAGAGCAGCCAGGTCCAGGCCAAAAAGGCAAGCTGGCGTTGCAAGTGGCCGGTCAGATCCTCCTGCATCTCTGGAGTTTGGTTTGGCCACTGCGAATCGGCACAACGTCGGTTCGCAAACGGGAATTTCTCCTGGAGTCCATGCGCGCCTACGAGCCTATTTCTGAACACCTCTATTACCAGGGCGAGCTAGGGGCGTCTTTCTACGTCATTGTGCGACAGATCAATTTGGGGCGAGTGGCCGGACCCTCTCCGCAGTTAGCTCGCGCATACGGCTCGATGGCACTGGCCTGTGGCTGTGTCGGCCTGAAGGCTCTCGCAAGAATCTATGGCCGCTGGGCAGTCCAAATGGTCCATGAGACCAACGACCTTTGGGCCGCGAGATGGGTTACGATGGTCCTGACCACGAAAGATCACGGCCTTGGGGACTGGGCCAGTGCGCGCCACACTCGCGAAGAGCAATTGAGAATCGCGGAGCAGCTTGGGGATTCGCGATTTCTTGGGATGAGCTTTGGCGCCATGGCCTTTGCCGCCAACTACGAGGGCCACTTGGACGAGAGCGGGTCATTCTGCGATAAACTCAGAGAGATCGCCAAACACCGGTCGGACCTGCAGCAACTGGCCTGGTATCAAAACATGCTTGCAGACGTTTTGTTGCGTCGGCAACGGCCGGGTGACGTAGACGAAGCCATTGAATTGCTCACGGCTACTTCGATTGACGAGCTTGAAGCCATTGATCGGTCGAACGCCATCTTCATGTCCGGGCTTCTGGCCCTGGCCCGCCTGCGGCAAGGAGATAAGCGATCAGCGGAGGACTGGGCGGCTACGGCTCTTCGCCTGATCGAAAGTGCGCCCCCGATATTTGCTTTGGGACTGGCCGGCTATGTCGGCTGCGCGGAGGTTTATTTGGAATTCTGGCGCAACGGCCACCACCGCCTCGCTGGCCAGGCGCACCGGGCCTGCGCTGCTCTGAGACGATTTGCGCTGACATTTCCGATTGGCCGGCCCCGCGCCTGGCTTTCGCGAGGTGAGCTTACATGGCTGCGCGGCCATCACCGCAAGGCACTCCGCGCGTGGCGAAAGAGCGTGGCACACGCCACGCGGCTCCACATGCCGTTTGAACAAGGTCTGGCTCACCTCGCGCTCGGACGCCACCTCGAACCCGGCACCCCACAAAGACAACACCACCTCACCGCAGCTCAGGAAATATTTTCGAAACTCGGCGCTGAGTTTCATCTGGCGGAAACCGTGAGCGAGTTGGAGAAAGAAACTGCGGTCTGCACTTCGTTTCAGAAATGATACCCAATGGCGGCGTTAACCGAGTTAAACAGAGTACGATACGTGCCATTGGCGGACGAGCCGATGGGAAAGACCAAAGAGTTGTTTGAGACCTCCCGGTCCGGCCCGTAGCCGAACAGATAGGCCAGTTCCCAGCTCCACTTCCTGCCTTTCTTTCCCACGCCGACCGTGACCACGTGCAAATCGCGATCCGGCACGATTGGGTTAAAGTTCCGGTCGGGTACGGCATTCTCGCAAAAGGCATAGCCCGCACTCACGCGCCAGCCGTTGGCAAGATAGCGTGTTGCCCCGAGGCTATAGCAAAAACTGGAACGCCAGTTAAACGGGATCGTGGCTGGGTTCACGTCCTGCTCCAGGGTGACCGAATCCAACTGGCCCCAGTCCGTCCAATCGACGTCGAACTCAAAATTCCACGATGGCGTAGGACGAAACGACCAGCCACCCTTTATGAACTGCGAAAAATGAAAGCGCGCGCTGGCGCTTTGGCGCAAGGACGGAACACCGGCCGCGTCCGCCCCTGAAGTTTCGCTGTGCCCCTCAAATTCCATCGTGGTCGCACTGTGATAACTGAACCCGAACGAATGTTTTGGATGGGGCTGCCATAAAATGCCACCGGTATAGCCGAAGTCCGTGTCGTCGCCTTTGAATTCCAATCGACCCCCGGGCGGAAAAAGAGTGGTGGAGAAAAGGCGCTGCTTCAATGTCGTCCGCGCGTAGTTGAAACTCGGCCCGGCAGCTACGGAAAGCGTCGGGTGCGCCTTCCAGGCCACCACGGGATTCACCGATAGGTACGTCAGCTTTGCGGTTGTGGCGCGGAATGCCGAATTCTCGGGCCATTCGATGGCGTTTCCATACGGCACATACAACCCGATACCGAAACTCAGGGGCAAGGTATCGGGCGAGTAGGTGTAAAAGAAATACGGAATCGGTGTGACCCCATATTTGCTGTCCACTTCCTCACCGGTCGGAGATTCGAAATGCGTCTGGCCGGTCGCGATGAACATCCCGGACCGCGTTTGGTGTCCCTTCAATTGCGTGATCCCCGCCGGGTTGTAGTAAATCGCCGACGGTTCGTCGGCGGTGGCTGCAAACGCGCCGGCGCGCGCCGTCGCAAATGGATCGTGATCGTACACCCGAAGGTCAGTGGCATGCAGGGAGGTTGAAAGCGCAACGGCGAAGAACAGACCGCTCAGCCGTATGGCGCACGCAGGAATCGCGGGCATGAGAGCTCTTTTACGGGCGGTTCGGAATGGGCAAGAGGATTTTTCGCCGATGTTTGCGAGTTGCCGCAGTGCCTGTTTCCCGGGGACGGTACCTGGCAAAACCCATTTCCGATTTCCACCAGCCTTTTGCCTTTGTTTTGCTTCGTTTGCCATTTGGAGATTCCTGTTCTCAACCTATACAAAGGCGAAAAACGACCAGGGTTACAACCGGCACTCGACGGTAACCTTCTCCCAGTTCCGCCTTAGTAGGAAGTAAAGAAATGAAGGCGATTTACCTCGTCCGAAGCGGCCCTGCTCGTTCCGCGTTTGAAATCCGCGAAGCTCCTCAGCCTTGTCCGAAGGAAAGCGAAGTGCTGATTAAAGCCGAGGCTTTTGGCTTGAACTTCGCGGAGGTCATGGCGCGCTTGAAACTCTACCCGGACGCGCCGCCGCTGCCCTGTGTATTGGGTTACGAGGTCGTTGGACGAGTCGAGGCCATGGGCGCCAATGTCCGAAGTCTGCGCAACGGAATGCGCGTTGTAGCCCTGCCGCGATTCGGCGGCTACGCCGAGTACGTCGTCAGCGATTTCCGTCGCGTCATGGCCATCCCGGAAAGCATGAATGCCGGAGTTGCGGTCGCGCTGGCCGTCCAATACTCGACGGCCTGGTTTGCCGCGGAGGAATTGGTCCAACTTCGCGAAAACGATCATGTGTTGATCAATGCGGCCGCCGGTGGCGTGGGGAGCGCCCTGGTGCAAATCGCCAAACGGAAAAAGTGCATCGTCTATGGCGCCTGTGGCTCTGATGAAAAGCTGGAGTTCCTCAAAACGCTCCACGTCGATTTTCCCATCAACTACCGCCGCCAGAATGTTTGCACGGAGATCAGAAAGCTGCGTGGCAAGCTGGGTCTGGATGTGGTGTTTGACTCCCTCGGTGGAAGCAGTTTCAAACAAGGAAGGGGACTTCTCGGCCCCGGTGGAAGAATCGTCACCTACGGCGTTGCTGAACTCGTGCGCAGCCAAAAGCCGTTCGCGCCTCTGAATCTTCTTTGGAATTATGGCTTCCTGCACCCTCTTGCTCTGCTTCAGCAATCCCAATCGGTGATTGGTCTGTCTCTGCTCCGGGCCGTCGAGTCCAAACCCGAAATCATTCAACGTTGCTTGCAGAGCGTGATTGACCTTGCCGCCAAAGGTGAACTCCAACCGCATGTCGGCGGAACATTTGGCGCCAGTGACATTGCCGACGCGCATAAGCTTTTGGAATCGCGAAAATCCATCGGCAAGATCGTGGTGAAGTGGTAAAGGCGATCTCTTCGAGACGGGACAACCGGTGCAGCCTGTAACCTTCCGCCCGCTTCACCTTTGTAAGGAGTGAAGACAGAAAACAGAACAACACTCAAACTGAAAGGAAAAGAATGAAAACGATCAAATTCTTCGCACATATCATATCCCTGGCCGTCCTGCTGGCGCTGCCCGCTGCCGCGCAGGCACAATCGGCTGCTCGTACCGTGCCGTTCGAGCTGGAGGGAACCTGGTTCCTCACTAACTCGGTTCCAACACGGGCCGGCATGGTTCAGTTCGGTGACACGATTGGTGGCCAACTGTGGGCAGGCACCGTGATTGGAGACTCGACCCTGGGCACGTTCTCGGGGACGTACGCTGAGACCGGAAGTGGTCATCACTTTCGCGAGGGAATGGTGACCTGCGAATTCCGGCACGGAAGTTTGACCTTCCAGTATCAGTATGAATGGGAGGGCGGAACATCGATCCTCTGGACGGG
>JAKEEH010000438.1 GCA_022616725.1 Limisphaerales bacterium
GACTCCAAAGGCCGGACGTGGGGCTTGGAAGGGGGTCTGTTCTGGTGGCTCGTGGGCGGCATCGGCGCGGGCATCACGGTGTTCTTCGTGTTCCTCGTGATACTCAAGTCATCGTTACTCACGTCGGTGGGCGTTGCGCTCATCCCGATTGGCCTTTGCCTCGCTTACATCTTCGGTCTGCGTCAGGGAAAACCGCCCGGCTACGACCGGGACATCTTCGAGCTCGTATTCACCGGTAGCGGTTTCGCGCCCGAAAACATCCGTCTCACACATCCATTCGGGAAGGAACAGCCATGAGCCGCCACATCCTTGAGCAACTCGACACCGCCGACCAGGCGTTGCGCGAAAACCTTCACCGCCACGATCTCGATGCGACCGCTCGCGAACACATGGAGCGCGCCTTGTCGCACGTCCGCGAGGCACACATCGCAACCAACGAGATTGGCAAGGCGCGCTCCGTCCGGAGGCTCGTGGGTGATTTGGAAAAAGTGGCTCTCCTCACGGAGAAGCTCCGCAAACGCCAGCAACCCGGCGTCACCATCAAACCCATTCGTGTCTGACCTATGTTCGAGCGCGCACCCAACGGTTTTTTCACCCACGACCTGATTGTGTTCAACCACCTCCGGCGCGGCGGGTACGTGGCCAAGGGATTCATCTTCGAGTCGCCCGACTTGACGAACAGTCCGATTGCCGACCTGAACGACTTCCAGGACCAGCTCTGTCTCTTGTTGGCGTCCCTCCATGAAAACCAGCGGCTACAAGTGCAATACTTCTGCGATTCCGACTACAAGGGGGAGTTGCTGCGCTACCAGCAGGAGACAGAGCGCTGTTCCAACGTCTGGACCAAGCGCGCCCGCAACGAACGCTTCTCGCGCTACTGGCAGGCCATGTCCGAGCGCAAGCTCCGGCGGCAGCGCGTCATCTTCTACATCTCGCGTGCGTTGGACAATGTCCCGACGAAGTTCCAGACCCCTGCCGCCCGGCAGGACTACTACAACACGCTGCTCGACCAGCTTCAGACCGAGTTCGAGCACGTCCATCGGTTGCTGCTCGAAATCTTCGGTGCGGCGGGCGCTCGCGTGTTGCCGATGACTGACACCGACCATTTCCGCCACTACAAACGGTTTCTCAATCCGTCGCTTAACGATCGCTTCGACTACGACCCGGCCGACGGCTTCGCGCCCGAGCTTTCAATTCAGGAGAATTGCTGGCACAGCGAGGGCAGCGGCCAGTCCGATTTCGGTTTCTTCCTCGATGGTCATTATCACTCGCTCATTGTGATGACGCGTTGGCCGCGGACGACCTATCCCGGCATAATCCAGCGCCTCACCAATCTGCGGTTACTGGACTACACCATCACGGTGAATGTTGATCCGCTCCCCATTTCCCAGGAAATCAACAAGGAGGAAAAAGAGCACGACCGCGTCGCCGGAGACTACGCCAGCGAAAAGAAAATCTCCCTGCTCACGGTGATGGAGAAGAAGCAGAAGAAAATCCACGCGCTGATGCAAGGGCAGACCATCCCGTTCCACGCGATGTTCGCCATCCGAGTTTGGGACAAAACCCGCGACGGCCTCAACGCCAAGGCTGGTGCGATCAAGAACGCCATCAACTCGATGAACGCCGCGCAGTACTTCGAGAGCAATCTGCCCAGCACGTCGAAGAATTTGTTCTTCCAGACTTGGCCGGGCTGGACGTGGGGTCGTTACGAACACCGGAAGCTCTACTCGGAGCATCGCTTCCTTGCCGACATGTTGCCGGTTACCAGCACGTTCACTGGCCACCTGGCTACGGCCGAGGCGATTTACGACGGGCCAGCCAGCAATCTTGTCGGGATTCAAACTTTCTCCGGTGGCAAAGACTCCGCCTCACCGCAACATGCCGTGTTGCTTGGCATGTCCGGCGCAGGCAAGTCGGTCACCGTCTGCGACCTGCTCACGCAAACCGAAGGCTACTTCGGTTACACGGTCATCATCGAGGAAGGTCTTTCCTATGGCATCTACACCGCGACGGTCGAGGAAGGCGCAAGGCCTATCATCATCCACCCGGACGGTGACCTGACTATCAACTACCTCGACACGAAGGGTCTCCCTTTGACGCCCGACCATCTTTCCGCCGCAACAGCACTCGTCGCTCGCATGATTGGCACGAGCGCGCAGGAAGATAAACAGATGCTCCGGCAGGCGCAGATCGCCAAATACTTAAACCTGCTCTACGAGGATGCCTTCCAGGACTGGCAGAAGAAACGTCACGACCAACTGCTAGACATTGCCCGTCACGCGCTCGCTTTGCAGAAATTCCGTGGCGAGCGGATGCCGCCCGGAGCGACGAGCCTCGAAACCTTTGCGGACTTCCGTGACTGGAAAGCAGCCCACGCCGACGAAGCGGAGGAGTATCAGCACCAATTCGATGAAGCCGAGGTGCTGAAGTTCCTCAAAGAGCCAAAGACCAGCAAGGAAGCCCGCAACCTCGCCTTTGCCTACTTCACGCCCGACGAGTTCCCGACGCACCGGATGCTTCAGGAGTTGATGATGCTCGACCCGATGGGCGCGGAGCGTGACCAGATCATGGAAATCGCGACGCTCATTCTGCCGTGGTGTCGCGATGGGAACTACGGCTGCCTGTTCGACGGCACGAGCAACCTCTCGCTCACCGGCAAAATCGCGCACTTCGAGTTGGGCTATATCCCGGAGTCCGCGAAGGAATTGAAAGCCGCCGCCGGCTTCCTCATCACCAACCACGCGCGCAAGCACATCATGACACTGCCGCGCGCGATTCGGAAGCGGAACATCTACGAGGAAGTCGCCCGCTTCCTCGACATTCCCGGCGGACAGGAAATCGTGCAGGAGAGCTACGCCCAGCTTCGCAAGTTCAACTGTTGGAACATTTCCATCGTGCAGCAGTATGCGCGATTCAAGCAGTCGCGCATCCGCTCTGCCGTATTCGGCAATAGCCGTCAGTTTTTCATCATGCGCCAGAACGACCGCGCGGACCTGGACGACATGGGCAAGGACATCGCACTGCCCGAGGTCACGCAGCACGCGATTATGAACTACCCGCTGCCCGACCATCAGCCTGGCGAGAAGTATTCGCCGTTCACCTACCTACACACCGACTCGACACGAAACATCTGCGGCACGGTTCACAATGTCGCGTCACCCGAGATGCTTTATTGCAGTTCCTCCAGCGGTGAGCATTTCGACCGCCGCGCCCGTGAACTTCGCCAGAGTCCGAGCGTGGTCGAGGGAATAATTCATCACGCCAACCGCCGCAAGGACGACGAATCCAAAACCCACTAAGACCCATGAAAACCAAGTTCATCATCAACACATCCAAACTGCTCCTCGTCACGCTCTTCACCGGCCTGTTCGCCGGCTGTGCAGCCACGCGCCCTATCGGCGATGTGGCGCTCGGCGCGGGCGGCGCATACCTCGGCCATGAACTCAGCAATGGCGATCCGCTCATTACTGCCGTGGGCGCAGCAGGCGGGGTCATCGTCAGCGAGGGGCTTCACTACGCCGCCAAGAAGCAGGCCGAGAAGGCTTACGCCACTGGTTACGACAAAGGCAAGAGCGATGCCGTGAAGCAGCAGTACTGGCTCTACGTGTCCATGCAACGCCAGCGCAACCAGGTTGCCAATGTTCGCCTTTACCCCGTGCAGTTACCGGAACAGCGGATTGACGGGGTAACGTTCCAACCATCAACAAAACTCCTCCGTATCGAGGAATAGCAGGCCGTGCCTGCAACCGCAGAAAGAAAGGAAACACACATGAAAAGACTCATCGCACTCACGCTCGTGACGCTCGGCATCACCGTGTCGGCACGGGCGCAATGGGTCGTCTTTGACCCAACCGCTCAAATCCAATCCATCATCAACACGGCGCAGGAAGTCGCGCAATTCGTCACGATGATTCAAAACCAGGTGCAGCAAATCCAATCGCTCACCGATCAACTCAACGAGTTCAAGAACTACGAAAGCCTGTTCGGCGATCCCAAGACCGTCTTGCTGACGACGGTCCAGCCGCTCGTCACCGACCTTCGCAAAACGGAACTCGGCCAGACCCTGACCGCGCTCGAAGGTGCGGTGGACGCGGGCGAAGCCATGCTCTACGACGCGAATGGGCTGTTCACGAGCATCGGTACGACGTTCAGCACGCCCAATGGCAAGTCGGTCACGCGCCTTGAAGCACAGTACCTGCCGGTCGCCGCCGTGCAGAAGACCACGGACAACTTCCTGTCCGTATCCACCGATGCAACGGCCCGGCGCGTTGCATTAAAGGAGGAAATCGCCCGGACCACAACGGCACTCAAGAGCGCCACAACAGACGCGGAGGTGCAGAAGTTGACTGGCGTTCTCATCGGCCTCTCGTCCGCACTCAACAACACGGATTACGAAATCAATCAGGCCACCGCGTCGGCGCTGGTGCAGGACGTTGCCAATCGCAACGACGCCAAGCGCCAGATTGAGGCGAAGAAAGAGCAGCAACACGCCGAGTTCACCGAGGCTGTGCAGAAGTACGGGCAGACGTTCCGCCTGATGAACGCGCCCACCGCATTCCCGACTCCATAACCCCAACCTCAAATCGTCCCGACGTATGGCAACCTTTGAACAACTCTTCCCGACGTTCGTGCAAAAGTGCGCCGAACTGCACGAATTGCTGCGCATCGTGGCGTTCATGTTGTTCATCGTCGGGACGATCCTTCTCGTCGTCCACGGCTTCAGCGCCAAGACGCTCATGCTGCACATGGTGCGGATGTTCGTGCTGACCGCCTTGCTGGTGATGCTTCCGCAGTGGGGCAATCAGGCGCAGCAGCTTTTGCAGACGTCCATCCTCGACGGCCTCGGCGTTGACCCGTCACAGGTACACGAGCAATACAACCACCTTCTTGAAGTGCGCCGC
>JAKEEH010000439.1 GCA_022616725.1 Limisphaerales bacterium
AGGAACAGAACCCAGAATCTTTTAAGATAAAAAAACAAAAACAAGCAACTCGGCGGGCCTTGACAATACTCATAGCAGTGCGCCTGTCCTCTGGCGCTTTTGTCGCATCCAGTTGGCGTCCGACGCGCCGTCTGCCGCTTTGGCGCGCATCCGTTAGCGCAGATCTCCCTATATTTCTCTGGCGTTGCACAGTCAGGTTCCTTATTTCAGCGCCATGAAAACTCTTGTCTCTCTCCTTATCTGCCTTTTGAGCCTTGCCACGGATACGCCTGCCGCCGAGCCACTCGCGAAATGGGAAAAGGGCAAAGGCTGGGGCTGGGTTTGGGGCAAAGTCGATGAGGTCGGCGCGCTCAACGAAATGACGGATGCATCGCGGCTGGCGGCGTTGCGTCTTGTCAAGCAAGGCAAAGTGTACGATCTCGGGGTTGCTTACGACCGCAATTCCTACAAATGGCCGGGGCACAATCCCGGCGAGATCATTTCGTTTCGGACCCCGGAAGGGGTGAAGCGCCAGCAGGACCTCCCCGCGCTGATCAATGAGAATCCGACCAGGACGGCGTGGCACAGTTGCGCGGTCTTCATGAACGACAACGTGGCGACGCAGATCGACGGCCTCGGGCATGCCACCGAGGGGGACGACGATCATTGGTATAACGGCTTTCGCGAGCGCGATTGGGGCGGCAACTGGGGCATCCGCAAATGCGACGCGACGACGATCCCGCCGATCGTCGCGCGCGGAGTGTTGATCGATGTCGCCGATTACAAAAATGTTGAGGCGCTTGCCGCGAATTACGCGATCACGCCGGCTGACCTCGAGGGCGCATTGAAGAAGCAAGCGATTGAACTGAAGCCGCGCGACATCGTGCTGATTCGGACCGGGACGCTGCGCTATTGGGGCGAGAGCGGGAATGATGAGAAGGGCAAAATCAAGGAGCACGATTCGGCCGGAATCAATCCGGAATCGGCAAAGTGGCTGGTCGAGCAAAACGGCGCCATGATGATCGGGAGCGACACCAGCGGCCTGGAGTACGTGCCGCGCGACGCCGATGCAAGCGAGTATCGGCGGAAATACAAGTCGTTCATGCCGGTGCACAATTATCTGTTGATCGAGCAGGGCGTGCACATCGGCGAATTTCACAACCTGGAACAACTCGCGCGTGACAAGGTTTACGAGTTTGCTTACATCTGCACGACGGCAAAGATCAAAGGGACCGCGTCGGGTTTCGCGCTGCGGCCTATTGCGATACGTTAGACCTCCCAGGGAGAACGCGAAGCCGCCATAACCGCCATACCGCTGATGGGCACGAAGTAGGGAAAGCGGCAGAGGACAGCCGCACTCCACGACCTGGCGGAAATTCAGAGGCCCTCGACTGCGCGCGCCAGCGTCGTGGAGTGCGGCTGTCCTCTGCCGCTTTGGAATCTTGGCCTTCACGGGCGGCGAAACGGTCTTCGGACACGCATCATCCCTCAACGCGAAAGGGCGAAAAGGGCGAAAAAAAGCGGAGATTTCCCTTGTCAAAAGCGGTTTCGCTGCTATTTTAAGCGGCCTTTGTCTGATTAACATGAAAGCCGATATACATCCGAAATACCAGGCAGCCGAGATTCGCTGCGCTTGCGGGAACGTCATCAAGACGCGTTCCACCAAGGCCACGATCATCGTCGGCATCTGCAACGTCTGCCACCCGTTTTACACCGGCACCCAGAAATTCGTGGACACGGCCGGGCGTGTGGACAAGTTCCAGCAGCGCATGGCCAAAACCCAGGCGGCGCAGGCTGCCGCGGCGGCTTCCGCGTCCACCAAAAAGAAAAAGAAGTAGCGTCGATTTCCCGCATCCGCCCGCACTGGACTCCCTCTGCGGGCGGATTGCTTTTTACGCATGGACCTCCGACCTCACATCGAAAAGTTCGCGCGCCGGCTGACCGAAGTTGAAGCGGCGCTGAGCGACCCGTCCGTGTTCAACAACAAGCAGCGGGCACAGGAGCTTTCTCGCGAGTATGCGCGCTTGAAAGAACTCGTGGCCCTTGGCGGCGAATACCTGAAGACGATCGCCCATTTGGACGAGAATCGTTTGTTGCTGAAGGGCGAGCCTGAAGACTCCGAGATGGCCCAATTGGCGCGCGAAGAGATCGCCCGCCTGGAGGCGGAGGAAAAGCGTCTCGCCACGGAAGTGCAGCGCGGCGTGGTGCCGCCGGACCCGACGGATTCCCGCAACACGATTATTGAGATTCGGGCCGGGGCGGGCGGTTCGGAATCGGCCCTTTTTGCGGCTGACCTTTACCGGATGTACACGCACTACGCCGAGGCGCGCGGCTGGAAGGTCGAGACCATGGACTCCAGCCCGTCGGACCTGGGCGGTTTTAAGGAAGTAATTTTCGGCGTGACCGGAACCGAGGTTTACAAGCGCCTGAAACACGAAAGCGGTGTCCATCGTGTGCAGCGGGTGCCCGCGACCGAAGCGCAGGGACGCGTTCATACCAGCACCGCGACGGTGGCTGTCCTGCCTGAAGCCGAGGAAGTCGATATCGCCATCAAGCCGGAGGAACTTGAAATCACGGTCTGCCGGGCATCAGGTCCGGGAGGGCAGGGGGTCAATACGACTGATTCGGCCGTGCAAATCCTTCACAAACCCAGCGGGTTGATCGTCCGTTGCGCCGACCAGCGTTCGCAGCAAAAGAACAAGGCCCGCGCGCTCACCGTTCTGCGCTCACGCCTGCTCGAACAGAAGATTGCCGAGGAAAACGCCAAATATGCGGCGCAACGGAAGGCCCAGGTCGGCACGGGCGAACGCAGCGAGAAAATCCGCACGTACAATTTTCCCCAGAACCGCGTCACCGACCATCGCATCGAGCTGACCCTTTATAATCTCATGAACTTCATCGAGGGCGACCTCGACCCGATGATCGAACCGCTAATGGCACACGAACTGGAAGAGAAGCTCGCGGCGGTCAAGGCTTAATTCACTGGGCAGGATGGAAATCAAGGCGTTGATCTTCGATTGCGACGGCACGCTCGCTGACACCATGCCTTTGCATTGGCAAGCCTGGCAGGTCATCACGAGTCGCCACGGAATCGACTTCCCCGAAGCGCGCTTCTATGCCCTGGGCGGGGTTCCTTCGCGGCACATTCTCCAGATGCTGCGGGAGGAGCAGCGCGTCTTTATTGATCCCATCGCGGTCTCGCGGGAGAAGGAGGAGGAATGCCTCAAGCTCATGGCGCAGGTGGGGCCGATCCACGAAGTGGTCGAAATCGCTCGCGAACACGCGGGCAAACTTCCGATGGCGGTTGCCTCCGGCGGGACCAGACCCGTGATCGAGAAGGTCCTGCGCCATTTGAATATCCGTGAGCTGTTCGCGGCGGTCGTGACGAGCGAAGACGTCACGCATCAGAAACCGGCGCCCGACATTTTCCTCGAAGCCGCCCGCCGCCTCGGTGTCGAACCCCGCCATTGCCGCGCTTACGAAGACACTGATCTCGGCTTAAGGGCCATTCGCGCTGGGGGAATGGACGCGGTTGATGTGCGCACGCTGATTGCATTGCGCAAGTAAGTGGGGGTGCGGCATCGCCGCACGATTACAAACATCGTGCGAAAGTGTAGCTGCTTGACTTGACCAGTTGCATTAGTTCTTCTCCCACACGCAGTAAGTCTGCGAACAATTGAAGGATTGATTATGTCACGATCTCTCTACGCCCGGCTCTCGCGGCGCTATCGTCCCAAACCTGTTGGTTGGAATCGCCGCGAATTTCTGCAAGCAACTCTGGCGGCCTCGGCGGGCTTGCTGGTCAGTTGCGCCGCAACCGGACAACGCGCTCGCGTTCCGTCGCACGGCCGCAAGGTGGTGATCGTCGGCGCCGGGTTCTCCGGCCTGGCCGCTGGTTACGAATTGAAAAGCGCGGGCTACACGGTGGCCCTGCTCGAAGCGCGCAATCGCGTTGGCGGCCGCGTCCTTACTTTCCGGGACATGGTTTCGGGCAAAACCGTCGAGGGCGGCGGCGAATTGATTGGCTCCAATCACCCGACCTGGGTCGCTTACGCGAAGCAGTTCGGTCTCAAGTTTCTGGACTTGACCGAGAACGAGGAACTGGAAGACCCCGTGATCCTGAACGGCAAACGGCTGACCGAGGCCGAAACCGAGAAGATGTACGCCGCCATCGACGAAGCTTACCAGAAGATGACTGCCGATGCCGGCAGCATCAATGAAAACGAACCCTGGAAAAGCCCCAACGCACCTGAGTTGGATAAGCGTTCGACGGCGGACTGGCTTGAAAGCCTGAACCTGGACCCGCTGCCAAAACGGGCAATCACGACCGAACTGTCCGCCGACAACGGCGCGGCGCTGTCAAGACAGAGCTATCTGGGCAACCTGGCCCAGGTGAAGGGCGGCGGGCTCGAAAAGTATTGGGAGGAAAGCGAAGTCTATCGTTGCCGGGGGGGCAACGATCAGCTCGCGATGAAACTCCTGGAGCAAGTCGGCGCCCCAATCGTGCAGCTCGGCAAGATCGTCGATCAAATCGAAATCAAGGGTGATCGCGTGACGGTCAGGTGCGCTGACGGCACAGTCGTTGAGGGAAATGATGTTATCCTCTCGATTCCTCCCACTGTATGGAACAAGATCAAGTTCAGTCCCGAGTTGCCGCCGGAACTGAATCCGCAGATGGGCGTCAATGTAAAGTATCTCGCGCAGACCAAAGACCGTTTCTGGGAGAAGGATGGCCTCGGTCCCAATGCGGCGACGGACGGCATGATCAGCATGACCTGGGAATGCACCGACAACCAGCGGGGACCGGGCGCGGTCTTGTCCGGCTTTTCCGGCGGACCTGCCGCCGAAAAATGCCGCGAACGATTTGCCGCCGAGAAGGACCGCGCGTACGTCGCGGAGTTTGCGAAGATCTATCCCACCTTCGAGGAAAACTTCGTCGGCGGGCGCTTCATGAATTGGCCGAGCGACGAATGGGTCATGGCCGGATATTCGTTTCCCGGTCCCGGGCAGGTCACGACTATCGGCCCATTGCTGCACAAAGGCATGGGCCGGCTTCATTTCGCCGGTGAACACACTTGCTATAAATTCGTCGGGTATATGGAAGGCGCATTGAACTCAGGCGCCACACTCGCCAAACGCATCGCCGAACGAGACGGCGTTTTGAAAGGGACAATGTAGGACGCGCGGTCCGAAGGGGCCACTCGGTCAACATTCCGTAGCAGCGACGGCGCGCGTTCCGGCGAGGATGCAACCGCATAGATGCGGCTTCGATACCTATCGTAATTCCCCGGCAAATCCATTCTGGCGCAGCGCCTCATACAGCACCAGGGCCGCGCAGTTGGATAGATTGAGCGAGCGGCTCTTTTCATTAAACATGGGGATCCGCAGCCAGCGGTCGCGGTTCTGTTCCAGCAACGACCTCGGCAACCCCGCTGTTTCCCGCCCGAACACCAGATAGTCGCCGAGATCATATCGGACCTCCGAGTACAGCCGCGGCCCGCCTGATTCAATGAACCACAGTTGGGCCTCCGACCCGAAGCTCTGTCGAAACGCACTCCAATTCCTCCAGCGATGCCACACCACATGCTGCCAGTAATCCATGCCGGAGCGTTTCAACTGCGCGTCGTCAAGCTTGAACCCAAACGGCTCTATCAAATGAAGCTCGGTGCTTGTCGCGGCGCAAAGGCGCGCGATGTTGCCCGTGTTCGGCGGAATCTCCGGTTCAACCAGCACGATGCGCATGCGCCTTACTCTTTTTGTAGAATACTTTCCAGAGCACGAGCCCGTGCGCGGGCGCGCTCATCCCGGCTTCCCGCCGGTCCCGCGCGTGCAGCATCCCCTTCAGATCACCGACCGCAAACTTACCGCGCCCGATCTGCACGAGCGTCCCGACGATCCCACGGCACATCTTGTACAGGAAACCGTCTCCTTCGATAATAAACGTCAGCAGCGGTCCTTTGCGAATTACGTCGCATCGCGTGAGCGTGCGCAAGGTCGTCTCCATTTCATAATTGCGGTTCGCCGCAAACGACTTGAAATCGTGGCTGCCGAGGAGCAGGGGCGCAGCGGCGCGGATGGCCTGGAGATCCAGCTTCTGCGGCACGTGCCAGGCCTGGGATCGCAGCAACGGATTCATCGCCGCGTGGTTCCAGATGAAATACCGGTACTGCTTGCCGCTGGCGTCGAAGCGCGCATGAAATTCTGGCCGCGACGGTTTGGCGGTCATCACGCGGATGTCCTCCGGCAGATACGCGTTCAACGCCAGCACCAATTTGCTCGGTGTCATCGTGAACTCCGCCCGGGGCACCTCCACATGCGCGATCATTCCCAACGCGTGCACACCGGCATCGGTCCGGCTCGAACTGTGCAGCCGCGGCCTGGACGGAAAATAGCGTGCCAACACTTCTTCGATTTTTTCCTGGACGCCTACGCCGATCTTTTGCACCTGCCACCCGGCGTAGCGCGTCCCATCATACGCGATCAGCAATCTGATCTTGACCGTCTCCACGTCTTTCACGTTCGAGCGTTCAACGGTTCGATGTCTCAGCGCAACCACTGTTTGAACCATTCCACGGCGGCTTGCCGCGCCTCTGGCGGGAAATCGTGGTCCCCGGCGTACCAGTGATACCGCACGCGCTCAGGATGTCCCAACACATCATAAACCTGTTTCACGGCTGCGTAATTCTCCTCCTCCATGGGCCGCCACTCGCCGACCGCCTGCCCGACCAGCAGCGGTCGCGGCGCAATCAGGGCCGTGAACTCATAAAAGGTGATAGGGATCGGCAGGGTCGGATCGAGCACGTATGGCCGCATGGCCGGCAGTGACTGGCTGTGGCGCCCGCCTTGCGGCACCGCCCAATGCAGCCCGTGATGCCGAAAATCCGAGACGGGACCATTCGCGACCGCGGCCTTGATCCGTGGTTCAAATGCCGCCGCGAAAATCGTGCTGTGTCCGCCATAGGAGTGGCCCACCATGCCGATCCTCTTGCTGTCAACAAATTTCAATGTTTCAAGGTAGTCAATCGCCCGCGACGTGTCCCAGATGTCTTTCCCGTGAATCGACCAGTTCGGAAATCGTTCGTAGAACTCAGTCGTGTCATAGGGCGCGCTGCCCGGCTTGATGCGTTCGCCATCCCGCAAGTAATCCGGCGCCAGCACCACGAACCCCGCCCGCACCAGGTCCACCGCAAACGCGTAATTCGGGTGCGGGGGACTGCCCGGCGCGCGACCGGAAACGCCAGCCGTCGTGTCCTTGCCGGCACCGCTGGTGGTACCATAAAAGCAAATGATCGCCGGCACGCGCCCTTTCAGTTGCTTCGGGACCAGCAGCCATGCGGGCACGCGGTCGTTGGGCTGCGCCTGGAACGAAACCTTGCGCCGCCAATACGTTCCGCCGTCCACTTCAGTAACGGTGTCCGGGGCCAGCGGCGGCCGATCGCTTGGAAACTCCCCAAGCACCTTCGAGGCCCCGCGCACAATGCGCCGGCGCTCCTCTGGCCAACTCTTCGCCGTAAGCGGGCGTGGCCAAACGCCGGCCGAAAAATGCGCGTCCATCTCACGCAGCAATACCGGCGACGCCGGCATTGACGGAAAATAGCGGTTCGTGTTCGCCAGATATGCGTCACGCAGTTCGCTGACCGAGAGATCCCGCGCGTAAACCACCACGTCTCCCATTAACCCGCCCAGCGGCATCGCCAGTCGCAGGGGTTCGCCCGCGGCCGTATCCACAAATGGCCAGGCCTTCACTGCGACAGCATTTCTGTCGGTGTGCACGAGCGTTCCGTTCCGGTAAAACTTTTGAGATCCGGCGCTCGTTTTCACCATTGCCAGATGGCTCCACGAATTGATTGGCACTTCCTCCAGGGTTACCAACGGAAACGGCATGATTCCGTTGCCGTTGATTGCGCCCATGAAGAACCCGCGCTGATCCGTGCCAAGCAACAGATTTACCCAGGTCTCCTCGCGCCTGAAAACCTGCTCGCCATTGGCGCCGGTCTCCGGCAACCCGCGCGTCACAAAGTACTGCTCACCGCTGCGGCGCGGCATGACCCACGCCGATACTGTGACTGCGTCCACCCCGTCGAGCCGCTTCGTCAACGCAAGCTCCGCAAAGTGCAACGGCGACTTGAACTCCAGCGCCGAACCAAATCTGCCGGTCACCATTCCCAACCCATTCCTGAGCAGCAAGTGCTCGTTTTGCCGGCTGAAGTCGAGATGGATCGTCGCATCGGACAGGGCACGCTCATCCGCGAGAGCTATGCCAGACAGGAGAAGTACGAGACTCGAGACAACGGACGGGACGAGACGTCCGATCACCGAGAGCAACTTGCAATTCGCAATTTTCAATTTCAATCCCATTCACGAATGTTGCCATCCACGGTCCGCGAGAATCTCCTGCCCAGTGATCGCGCAACTCGCATCGCTCGCCAGAAACAACACCACTTCGGCGATCTCCTCCGGCTGGATCAGATCCGGAATGCATTGCGACTTCCGTATCAGCCGTCGGACGGCCGGCGTGACATATTGCCGAAGCTGCCGCTCGGTCATGACCCACCCCGGCGACACCGCGTTAACTCGAATTCCCTTCGGGCCAAGCTCCCGCGCCAGCGAACGCGTCAAGCCCAGCACGCCTGCCTTTGTGGCCACGTAGGCGCTCATCCGCGGCGGCGCCAGATGCCATGTGATCGATGCCAGATTGACGATCGCGCTGCCGGCATTCATCCGCGGCACCGCCTCGCGGCTGCACAGGAAAGTCGCCCGCAAATTCACCGCAAACAAGTTATCCCATTTCTCTGCCGACAACCGCTCCAACGCAATCCGCGGATCCGACGCTGCATTATTCACGAGCAGGTCGATATGGCCCTGCTCACGGCCGACGCTGGCGATCCAATTTTTGATTTGATCCTCCTTCCGTAAATCGACGCGCCGGTATGCCGAGCCCGTTTTTGCGGCGACTGTCCTCCCGGTTGCGGCGTCGGTATCACAGAAATACACCGCCGAACCCTGTTCCCGAAATGCACCGACAATCGCCGCTCCGATTCCGTTCGCCCCGCCCGTTACCAACACGATCCGCCCCTTCAATTCTGGATAAATCGGCATCCCCCCGCATCCTGAGAGCCGCGCTACGTGCCGTCAAGACGGAGCGACGTGAAGACCAAACAGCAAACCCACAAACCCAGAGAGATACCAAATCCAACCTTTGCGTCTCCGCGGTCAATTGGCTTCGAGTTTGAGAGGCTGTGTTGGATATTGGATGTAATGTTTTGCTCCCTCTCCCGGCCACAAATTTATTTGCCGCTTGAGTTCGGGTCAGTTTACGGTTTGCGCGGCGTTGCGGGGAGCGTGACGGTCTCGGTCGCTGGATTCAGCGTCCGGCCGGACACTTCGCAAAGGCTGATGTTTTTGGAAGTTTTATGACGAAAAAACCGCTGTCCGCGAGTGAATTGACGGAATTGATTGTTGGTTTGAACCGCCTCGCGCGCAACCTGTGGTGGACCTGGAGCCAGGGCGCGCAGGAGATTTTCCAGGAACTCTCTCCGCGCGGCTGGCAAAACCTTTACCACAATGCCGTGGCCGTGCTGCACGAAGTTTCGGATTATGAACTGCGCGTGCGCCTCCAGGACCCCGAATTCGCGGACCGCGTGCGGCAGGTCCTGCAGGCTTTCGACAACTACCTCAAGGAAAGGGCCACCTGGTGCCGCGTTAAAGCGCCCTCGTTGGTCGATCGCCCTGTTGCTTATTTCACCGCCGAATTTGGCTTTCATGAGACTCTTCCCATTGCCGCAGGCGGGCTCGGTATGCTCGCGGGCGACCACGCCAAATCGGCCAGCGATCTCGGCCTTGGCTTTGTCGGCATCAGCCTTTTCTATCGCGAAGGGTATTTCCAACAGGCTATCAATCACGACAACTGGCAGATTGACTACTATACACTGCTCAACCCCAAGAACCTTCCCATCGAGCCGGTGCTGGATGCCCGGGGCGAACCGCTCGTGTGCGATGTCGAGATGGCGACGGGACAGGTTTATTTCAAGGCCTGGCGGGTCAATGTCGGCCGCTGCCCCGCGTATCTCCTTGACACAAATCTTCCTCAGAACGAGCAGCACTATCGCGACCTGACCCTTCGCGTTTACGGGGGCGACAGCACCACGCGCATCATGCAGGAAATCCTTCTGGGCATCGGCGGTGTCCGTTTTCTACGGGCACTTGGCGTCCAACCTTCGGTCTTCCACATGAACGAGGGCCACGCCGCCTTTCTCGCGCTGGAATTGATTCGCGAAAACCAGGCCGCCGGCATGGACTTCGAGCAGGCCCTCGCGGCGGCCAAGAAGCAGTGCCACTTCACCACTCACACCCCGGTCGAGGCGGGTCACGACCGTTTCAGCCCGACGCTCATGCAATATGCGCTGCACCGCTACCGCACACACATCAAGTGCTCCGATGAGGAGTTCATGGGGCTGGGGCGCGTCGATCCTAAAGATGACGAAGAATCCTTCTGCATGACCGTGCTGGCTCTGAAGGCGTCGCGCACCGCCAACGCCGTCAGCGAATTGCATGGCCAGGTCAGCCGCCAGATGTGGGCCGCTCTTTATCCAGACAAGCCAGTCGATCAGGTGCCGATTGGCCACATCACCAACGGCATTCATCTGCTGGGTTGGATGAAAGGCCCCGTGCGCCGCTTTTGGCGTCGCAAGCTGAGCGACGCTCCGTCGGCTGATCGGCAGCCGCTGGCTGGCGAGACGACCAGCTTTTGGATGCGCAAACCGGCCTTTGCCTGGGAGCACGAAGTCAATTCGCCCGAATTCTGGCAAAGAATGGACGATCCCAATTTTCTCTCGGACGAGGAAATCTGGGCATTGCGCTACAAACTGCGCCGGGAATTGATCGAGTTCGCTCGGCGTCGGCTCCTCATCCAGGGACAACGCCTCTCCCAGGGCGACTTCATCGCTTTCGACCAACTGCTCAATCCTGACGCCCTGACGATCGGCTTCGCCCGGCGCTTTGCCACCTACAAACGCGCCCCGCTGATCTTTCAGCAATTCGATAACATCGTCCGCCTCGTCCAGGACAAGGAACGCCCGCTCCAGTTCGTCTTCGCCGGCAAAGCCCATCCCCGTGACGACGAAGGCAAACGCTTTATCCAACACATCATTCACCTCAGCAAATACAGCGAACTTAAGGGCCACCTTGTTTTCATCGAGAACTACGACGTTCACGTCGCGCGCACGATGGTGGCCGGTTGCGACGTCTGGCTCAACAACCCGCGCCGGCCACTCGAAGCCTCAGGCACGAGCGGACAGAAAGCCGGCTGCCACGGGTGCCTCAACCTGAGCATTATGGACGGCTGGTGGCGCGAGGGCTACGACGGCACCAACGGTTTTGCGATTGGCGACGATACGCATCCCGCCTCGATTGAAGAACAGGACAAACGCGACAGCGCCAATCTCTACCGCGTCCTGACCGAGGAAGTCATCCCATGCTTCTTCGAACGGGATGCTACCGGCATTCCTCGCCAGTGGATCAAAAAAGTTCGCCGCGCGATGGTTACCCTCGTTCCCTCATACAACACCTGGCGCATGGTCCAGGACTACACGAAGAAGTACTATCTGCCTTCCTGAACGAACGGGCGCAACGTGGAACAAGCGGGCAATGCAGTTCAGCGGCCTTCGCCTCAAAGACGCCGCTGATTGCCAGGCTCCAAACTCAAAGGACGCTCAATGCGTGGACTCGGGAGATGCCGACCGGGATTCTTCGCCATCCACCGACTCGGCCGCGTTGATTGGCTGTTCGGAGCGTGCGTCGAGGAAAGCTTTGAGTTCAGCAGCGGCTTTGCCGCCGAAGCCGGGCACTTTCGCGATTTGCTCGATGGTGGCGGCGCGCAGGCGCTGGACAGAGCCGAATTTTTTCAGAAGAGCGGCTTTGCGCTGTTCGCCGATGCCAGGGAACTCGTCCAGGATGCTTTCGGAGATTTTTTTCAGACGCAACTGCGCGTTGTAGGTGTTGGCAAAACGATGTGATTCGTCGCGGACGCGCTGGAGGAGTTTCAGCGCACCGGAATCGCGGGACAGACGCAATGGTTCGCTTTCGCCCCGGCGGTAGATTTCCTCGAATTCCTTAGCGAGGCCGATTACGGGGATATGTGTCAAACCCAATTTGTCTAACTCCGCGCACGCGGCGTTCAGTTGGCCTTTGCCGCCATCGATGAGAATGAGGTCGGGGAGGGTAAGTGGAAGCCTGGATGTGCCCGGCGGGACGCCTGGCACTGCGACCGGGACGGTCGTGCTCCCCGGTTCTCCGACGGGAGCGGTTGGGCTCCCCTCTTTCAAGACGCGCGTGTAGCGGCGCCGAATGGTCTCGGCCATGCAGGCGAAATCGTCCTGGCCGACGACGGTTTTCATTTTGAAGCGCCGGTAACCGGATCGATCAGGCCGGCCATTGCGAAAGCTGACCATCGACGCGACTGCGAAGGTGCCGCTGATGTTCGAAATGTCGAAGCCTTCGATGCGCGCCGGCGGCGCGGGGAGGTTCAGTACGCGCGCGAGTTCGGCGAGATCAGCGTCCGGGTCGATCGCCAGCGGCAGGGTGTAAGGCAGGCGAGGAAACTGGCGGGTCTTTTGGGTGGTTCGCTCAAGGTCGGCGAGGGCATCGCGCAAGGCGGCGGCTTTCTCGAAATCCTGCGCGGCCGCCGCTTTCCTCATCTCGGCTTCGAGCTGACCCCGCATCTCGTCGCACTGGCCGGACAGGAAATCGCAGGCAGCCAGGACCTGCTGCAAATATTGCTCGCGCGTGACGTTGCCGATGCAAGGGGCGGTGCAGAATTTCAGGTTCGCGTAAAGGCAATGCTTGTAGTCCTGCTCGGTGGGCGTCAGCGGACGGCAGCCGCGCAAGTTGAATTTTCGGCGGACCATGGTCAGCGTGTTGCGCAACGCGCCCGAGCTGGCAAATGGCCCGAAATAGCGCGCGCCATCGTCCTGCCGCAAACGCGTCAGCGTGAAACGGGGGATGGGATCGTTGAGGTTGATTTTGACGAGGAGGAAGCGCTTGTCATCGCGAAAGCTGACGTTGTAGCGGGGTTGAAACTCCTTGATGAGCTTGCCTTCCAGCAGGACGGCTTCGGGGTCATTGCGCACGACGTGCACGTCGAAGTCGTGGATCGCTTCAACCAGCGCATTGAACTTCAGGTCCCAACCCATGCGGCGCGAGGGATGGAAATATTGGGTGACTCGTTTGCGCAGGTCGCGGGCCTTGCCGACGTATATAACGGTGCCGAACCGGTCCTTCATGAGGTAAACGCCCGGTTTATGCGGCAACTCGCCTAGCTTTTTGCGTATGTTTTCGGCCACAGGCACGTAGTAAATATGACAGAAATGGCTGGGGTTTAAAGGCCAACGGCGCGACCGCGGTCTTGAAACAGGAAAACAGGAAAACAGGTGAGAAGCTTGCCGCGATTTGCGGTCACGGTTATAACGTCCTCATATGGGCGAAGGAAAACTCTCCGGCAAAACTGCTGTCGTCACGGGCGGCAGCAAGGGTCTCGGCAAAGCCATGGCCCAATCCCTGGGCCGCGCCGGCGCAAAGTTGGCTCTGGTGGCGCGTAACATGAATGACCTCAGCGCGACCAGTAAGGAATTGCGCGCCTCGGGCATCGAAGTGGAGGTATTCCAGTGCGACGTCACCCGCGAGGAGGAGGTTCGCCGCCTGGAGACCGCGGTCTTGCAACGCTTCGGCAAACCCCAAATCCTCATCAACAACGCCGGCGTCAATATCCGAAAGCCAATCCACGAGTTTGCGCTGGAAGAGTGGCGGCAGGTGGTGGACACCAGCCTGACCGCCGCGTTTCTGTGTTGCCGCAGTTTTGTGCCGCACATGAAAGGACAGGGGTACGGACGCATTCTGAACATGACCTCGATCATGAGCCACGTCGCCATCGCAGGTCGCACGGCTTACGCCTCGGCGAAGCACGGCTTGCTCGGATTGACACGCGCGCTGGCGCTGGAACTTGCGCCGGAGAAAATAACCGTCAACGGCATCAGTCCCGGACCCTTTGCCACCGAGTTAAATCGGCCAATCCTCGATAATCCCGAGTTGAATCAGCAATTCATCTCGAAAATTCCGCTTGGGCGCTGGGGCGACGTGAACGAAGTGGGGGAACTGGCGCTGTTCCTCTGCTCGGAAGAAGCCGGGTTTATCACCGGTACAGATATTTTAATTGACGGCGGCTGGACCGCGCAATAAGGCGATGGATCATTGGATGAACGGATGGATGGGGGAGCGCGGCTCTGAAATCTCAAAGGCCAAACACCGAATCCCAGGGAAAACCCAAAGGTCAAACAACGAGACCGGAAAGCACCTGGCCGCCGGAGTGGCTCGCCGGTGTCTGGGATTTGTTGTTTGTCGTTTCCGCTACGGAGGGGCTCGATGCGCAAGCGCGTGCTGATTACCGGTCCCGGCGGGCGCGTGGGACCACATA
>JAKEEH010000440.1 GCA_022616725.1 Limisphaerales bacterium
ATCGTGGGATATTCAGCGCACATACTGGTATCAGCCGGGAATTACGGGCCGAGTTGAAACGGCTGTGTACAACGCATTTGGCACTCATGTCTCCACCTCTGGCGGCGACCTGATCGAAAGCATCCTCCGGGATGCAGACGGCATTGTGACGAACTCTTTGGTGACCACGCGACCACGTAATCAAACTGACACCAGCGTGCCCGTCGTGCGAATCGAGGACGATTTCCAGTGGCGCGATGGCGCCCTGGACGCGCGAGTACGCACGTTCGCAGGCGGGAACCTCCACGGCGAGTTCCGCGTTCAGCGCGACCCGGAGGGCCGCACTCTGGTTGATGAAATCAAGCAAGCTGAAGGCGTGGAGCTTCGCACAGTGAATCGTTATGACGGCGACACCGAACGGGTCGTTCTGTCCGAACAGTTTCAGAATGGCGCGCGCCGCACGCGACGCCAACCGCAACCTGTCGTGCGACAGACCAACGGCGCCTGGCTTCTGCCCGTCGTTGTCACCCCGGCATGGGGTCTTTCGGCAACACAGAATTTCGTGCTTGGCGATCCGCTGCCCCGGCCCGTCCTCACGTCGGTCGAAGACGGGAGCACAATCCGTGTCGCAGAATGGTTCGACGGCACGCCGATCGCGAAAACGACGGAGCTTCGCGATTTCCAGGGACGCTTGCGTCAACGCGTCAGGCTGGCTCCCGGCGGCGAAGGCCGTGGCCGGTACGACTTGCTCACTCGTTATAATGTCAGCTTTTGGGGCGCTGAGAGCCTGGCCGAGAAACAAGCACTCATGCGCGGCACCGACGTGCCAGTTTATTCAGACTACGATGCGGAACGAGTCTATTACGACCTTTCCCGCCCCTACCAATCGCCTCAGTTGGCGGTGGACCCTTACCGGCGAAACGGCGTCAACGCGACGATTAGCACGGCTGCATGGTCGAACATCGTTCGCTTTATCAATTGCGTTACAAATGCTGATTCGATCGTCACCGAATCGCACGATGTCCGCGGATTATTCTTCCATACGACGTTGCGCCGTGTTACGGACAGATTGGGTGCTGTCCTGGAGGAGCAGCACGGACGACTACCCAGTTCGTTGCCGAGCGCGGATGTTTTTGCACGGGCGACTCCCTCCAGCACGTATCAATTCGAGTACGCTCCCGGCTATCTAGGCGAACAGAGTACGGCCGCTGGCCGCGTGTTGTCATTCACCACAAATAACCCCGGAGATCTCAGCGTGCGCGTTAACGCCGACGGACGCCGCGATGTTATCACTTCGATTTCGGTGCGTGATGAGCAAGGCGTGCGACGAAGGTTTCACTCGCCGCGCTGGCTCGAGACAAATGCGTTTTTGCCGGGCCGCGCCAATGTCTGGACGGAATGGACCGCGACGGAGTTCGATCGGTCTGGCCAGGAACTTTTCCGCGCGGAACATATCTACGATTCGCGCGGCAGGCTCTCGCTCTCAAAAACCATAAAGCAGAACGGAAGCGGCGACCCGGCCATTAAACTTGTGTACGATGTCGGCCTGCCCTCCGAGACAGAACTCCGCGAACAAAGGGTGACGATCGGGTCGAACGCGTTGACACTCACGTTTGCAGGGACTAATGACTGCTCGAATGCTGATTTCATCTACTGGTACGGCATAGGCGACGCTGCTACGCCGATTTTCTGGACCATCAATGATGCTGCCGGCCGTCGTGTCCGCCTCACAAATGGCGAACCCGACCTTCGCGCTGGAGTCATCGCTATCTGGCCGGCACGCAGCGGCCACACGCTTTGGCTGCCCGACGCTGTTGCCCCCGAACAGGCAGCGGCGGTTCACGCTCCCGCCCATTTAAACGACCAACGCGCTCTCGTCGCCGTATCGGTCCAGGAGCTCTCGCTAGCCGGTCTTGATATCCGCCGGCTGCAGTCTGTGCGCGGCGATCTTCACGCCGCCACGAATGGTGTGCTGCAACTTTCTCCAGTGTTCCAGTTGCGCCGCGATGCGCCCCCGGTTCGGCTGTCAGACGACCACCCCCTCGCTTATGAAGTCATTCCTCATTCCAGCGGCCTGACCACCTTCATTGCCGCTGAACAGGACCGCCTCGAAGGCGAGATCCACGGCGCCGAGCGCATGACCTCCGTTACCGAGTTCAATGACGTACCCGTGATGGTCACGCATACGGTCCGCGGCAAATCTCACGTCTTTTTCGTTGACCACACTGCCGAGTCACTCCGCCCTTTGTACGCAATCTGGCCGCGGGAAGGCCGCTTCCTGGAGCACTACAAAACTGCGCGGCGCAATCACGCCGAGGTTTACGCGATCGTTCAGGGCTTTGAGCTGCCGCGGGCGGAAGTGTTCGATCCACGGCGTCTGGCGGATGAGATTTATCCGAGTCTCGTCGCTTATGGGCGCGATTACGAAGTGACTTTTCGCCCGGGCAAAGCGCGCGGCTGGCTCAGCGAGTCCTGGGCGTCGGTGCAGGGCCGCGTGATGGCGAACACATTTCGTTTTGGTGGAGAAAATTTTTTCGACTGGATCGGCTTGACTAATCTCGGGTCCAGCTTCCTGCCGCAGTATCAGTTTGCCGAGCTTCATAATGCGCAGAACCAGGCCCGCGAGATTCGCCGGTTGCCGATGCTCGCGGAGGCGCTGCTCGCCAGCCGGGAGGTTCCCTGGAGTCGCGCAAACCAAACCACCCCACCGGCCATTAGCAATGGGTGGCGACAAATGGGCTTCGTCCTCAGCAGACTCCGTTTGAATTACCCGACCGGCCTGATTCCAACGGCGCCTGAGACAGCGGTCGAGCGCTACGTCAATACCGAAACCGAGGCCAAGCTCATCATCCTGGCCACAAAGATCGGCGAACTCGCGATGGCTCGCGACATCCTGGATTTTTACTGGCAAAAGTCCCAGGGCGGGCAAACGCCGTTGCACTCTTCCTATGACGCCCGGTCCGGCACCGCTATGTCTGTCGATCTCACCTACCAGCGGCCGGTTTACGCCCGTCGCACTGCGACCGCGCAAATTGCAATTATTGAAGCGGCTTTGACTCTTGGCCTCGAGACGGCCGATGCGCAATGGATCACACTTGGCCGGAATCTCCTTGAGGTGCTGATGGCCCAGTTTCGTCCGCCACGATCGCGAGACGGACAACCACGCGGCCTTACCGAATTGCCATTCCTTCCCCTTCGCAATGCTTACGGAGTCGCTCTTTGGCCGGAGGCACACGTGTATTCGCTCGAAAGTAATGCCCGCGCCTGCCTTTTGCTTAAGCGGCTCGACAACATTTCCGAAAATTTTGTGGACCGCGCCTGGCGCTTCGTCATTGCTGAAACACTCCGCGAACAAGAGGCCTGGTTGCGCTCGATGGTCTTCGCCGACCTCGAGCGCTCTGGCGTCCCTCCCAAGGGCGTTTTCAATGTCCAGGATATCAGCCAGCAAACTTCCGCCATCGCCCCGGAGCGGTGGACTTCCGCGGCGGATTGGCTGGCGCTGATTGAGACCGCTCACGAACTGGGTGCGCCGCGCGAACGCATGCATCAATACCTGGAGAATCTCGCGCGAGTCCATGGGGTTTATGTGAACGGGATTTGGGGACTGGATTGGACGGTCCCAACTCTGCGGCCGGATGCGATCTCCACCGATCTCACGGCTGCATTTGCCCGCGTCGCCGGGCTGATCGGTCATACGAACGCCGCTTTCTTCAGCCGAACGCAGCTTGGCCGCATGCAGCAAGGAAATGTTTTCCCTGCCGTGTTCACAACCATTGCGCCTGCGCGTGCCCTCCAATCCGGCCAGGGCTTCGCCATTTACCCGGCCGAGACGCGGCTTCGCTGGCCGCCGTCTTATGTCCCATTTAAGGACCTGCGTCTGATGGGCGCTCCGGCGTGGAGCGCTTCGACCAATCGGCCGGTCCAAACAATTCCAGTGGCCCAGGTTTGGCCGCGCCAGCGCACCGACATGACTGTCTTTATTCTCATCACCGCCGGCGTTTACATGGCCATACTTGGTTCCGCAATTTTCTGGTGGATTTTTCGGGCTTTTCGCGGGGGGGATTCGGTTTTTCCCGATCCGCTGGTGCCTGATGGTGTGATGCAATTGGCCGAAGAACGTTGGGCCAAGCGCGTTCTTGGCGCGCGTCCCGCTCCGGGCGCGGAGAACTCGCGTTACTCCAACGCCCCGGTCGAAGGCAACTTCCTCATGCAGCTCCGCGCCATTTACAAACTGATCATCGAATGGCGTCGCCAGGAAAACGGTTGGGACGAGAATGATCGTCGCATCGTCGAAGATGCATCCGACGATTGGCTTAATGGACTGGACGAGTACGCCTGCGTCGTTGGTCTCTACATGCGCTGGGTGATCAAAGCCGGCGCCAAGGACGGCTTTGATAAGGAAGACGTCCTGGCCGAAAATGAAGACAGCAACCACATCTGGTCGCGCCTCGTGATGTTCTTTTCCGAATACTATTGGGGCGTCCTCACGCTCTTGCGCAATTACAACGCCCTCGTGATTAAGGAGGACAAGGCCAACCTTTACGCCGAAATTTCTCAACTGCTCAGTTCCATGGCCTTGCGCCAGCGCTCCGAGCCTTTCGACGCGCGCGTCCTGTTCAATTTTCCCGAGGATCGCTCCGCGATGGATCTCCTGGTCGTGCAACAGCCCGGGCGCACCCTGGATCAGGTCCTGATCGAGACCTCGAAACGGCTGCGCATTCCTTATCTCCATCTCGTCCGCATCGTCGAGCGCTACAAAGAATTCAAGCGGCGTGAGCAGCCTTACCCGGTCCACCCCTATGTCATTGAAGCGGCCAAGGTGTTGCCGCACTTCCTGTTAATGGGTCTCGGCGCGCTCGTCTGGTACAACCAAAGCATCGGTGACAGTCCGATCGTTCCTTATCTTTGGTCGGTCCTGACCAGACTGGCCCTGTCGCCGTTATCCCTCCTTTGGGCATTTCCTTTGTTCGCGAGCATGGTCCTCGGTGCAGCATCCCATTTCGTGCGCATTTATCGCTTCGATGCTCCCATGCTGGTGCGCGAGAAAACGGAAATGATTCTCGATGCCACATTGACCAGCCTGTTCGGAAAACGACATTCCGTCATGCCAAAGGCAAAGCAGGGCCGCTGGTGGAATCCGGATCTTTACGAACGGGCCGGCTGGATCCTTCGCGCCATAGGTTATCTGGGCCTGGGAATCACGCTGCTGCGCATTGAAACGCCCAGCTTTGCCACCTTTCTTATCGTCAAGGGGATCCTGGCCATGCTGGCATTCACGGAGGTCATCGCTATCATCGCCCCCCTTGCCAGCACGGCCCTTAGCAAGTTTCTCCAGGATTACGTTTCCAACCATCCTGCGTGCGGCAAGACCATTCGCTTCATCAATCGCCTCAATATTACGGCCACGCGCCCAGCTTCGCCGATCTGGCTTTCGTTCAAGTACCACACGCAGCCCTCGGTTCCGACCGGTGATTTCTGGGGCATGCTCCAAGCCATTGTCTTCTATTTTGTCCTTGGCGCTGTCTTCTTTTTCGCCGGGGGGTACTTGTGTCAACAGATATTCTCCCTTTGGTTCATGGATACGTACCTTAATGCCGCGAACTGGAAGCTCTTTTTCGGCGCGATGCTGTTCTGGAACACAATGTACCTTCTTCGCTATGGCCTGTTTCTCGCCTTCACGGGAATCGCCTCGGCGCTGGTCACGTTTCCCATCAAAACTACTTTCGGCCTCCTCGCCGGAACCTATTTGCTCTTGACATTCTTCAGCAGTCCGCTCGGCATTGATCCCTCTGCGTACCCGATCACTACCTACTCCCTGATGGTGCTCGGCCTCGTCCTGATGGTGTTCGAGGGGCCCATTCTGCGGTGGCTCAACAACCTTGATTTCATTACCCGCCGCCGCCGCAAACGCCAAGAGCGCCAGCGCGCTGCGCTTGATGGAATCAAGACTCTCAAATCGGGCACTTTGGGGATCGTTTACATGAGTGGCGATGATCTCTCTTATCAAAAGCTCACCCCGGATTTGCTCATGGAGCGCTGGAGCATCCTCCGTGATCGTCTCGGCTCGGAAGTAGTTCAGGTGCTCGTCGGCGCCCTGAGCAAGCCGGAGGACGCTACTCTGCGCCAATGGTTCGACGAACTCTACGCCGCCGAAAAGAAAGCCGACGTCACTCTCTGGCACCCCTCACAGCTTGTGGTCCTAACTCAACCCGCGGGTGAGGACAGCGCCCCTGCCCTTCCGCCCGAGCTCGCTCTGCACATCCCTGTCGAATCGACCTCGCAACGCGATCGCCTCCTGGCCGCATGGCACGTCCGCCGCTGGCTTGTCAGCATGATGTCCACCGCCGGTCACTCGCAGGACACGGCGATCAATCTTGTTGACATTGCCTTGCGATTGACGCGCGATGGTCTCGCCGAAAACACCGCGTTCTATCTCGTTCAAAACAAATACGACAACAATGATAACAATCGGCCATCGCAGACCCCTTATGACCGCGGCGAACTCGGGCATCGCAACAAGCTCGCACGACTTTTGATGAGCCTCGCTCCGGGCTGCCGCGCGTACAGCCTTCAGAACTGGACCCCGTTTGGGTTTAAAGCCGGCGGGCTCACGGGCATGGACCTCGCCCATGAGGAAGCGCTCAAGCTCACCACCATGCTCGTGCTCGACCGCAACGCGACGGTCCACGACATTGACGGGCTCATGACTGACTTGACGACCGCGCTGAGCGACCCAGACGTAGTGATTATTATCCCCGGTCGCGGCACCACCAACACTCTGACTTCTGTCGGCCAAGGTTCGCAGATGGTTGAGGAGGGTCACCGCTCGTTTCTCAAGGGGCTCATGGGCCTGTTGGGCGGCCGCGCCGCCGAAGGGGTCGGCACTGGCTGGGGGAATCTCCTGGCGGCCTACTATGGCCGGGTCCAACGCGCGCTCACGGATGCACATTCCCCTAAAATGCCACTGACATCACGTATGCGCCGCGGTTCCTCCTTTGCCGTGCGCGCCGAGGGCATGATTGGTTTCGCTCCGCACGCCGTCGGCATTTCCGAAGACACCTGGGCCGTCTCCCAAACCGCCCACAATGCCATCGCCCTTGGGCGCCGGGTCAAGTTTCTCGTTTCGAAGGCTATGTGGCACAAGATCCGCGAAACCTGGAGCCACTCCGAATGGATTGCTTCTTTCCCTCGCTGGTCCGGCGGTTATCTGCAAATGATGCATGACCCAATCATGCAGCGCGTCAATGATTTCGGCGCGTCGTCCGTCTTCGCGAAAGAAATCCGCGCCAACAGCGGCCGAAATTTCCTCAGCGCTCCCTTTGCGCTGTTCAACATTCTGTTCATGCCGCTGGCCATCATGCTCGATATCACGCCGTTCATTCAGATCCTCATCGTGCTGTGGAACTTCGGCTTCGTCATGAATCAGATTCTCACGGTGCACGGCCTCAACACATACCTGGAAAGCTCCGGATTCTATCGCACCTCCGCTATTCTTGGCGCCGCGGTCGCCAGCCTCGCTGCGTGGCTCACCTCCGCCCTGCAGCCGTTCGCGCCGGGCCTGATCACCGCAGGATTCCTGCTCGGCGGCTTCTTCGTGGGCGTCAGCCGCTGGCTCTACACGCGCCTGCGCGACATGCTCCTGTTCGGGCCGCAACTGGTTCTGCACGCGCTGGGTCAAGTGGTTCGGCAAACCCTCGAATTCACCGTCTCGGGCGCGTCTCCGCAGGACGCGCGTGGAGTGAATATGGCCTTCCGGGCCTGGGCAGGTCCACGCGAAGATCGGCCCTGGGAAGGTTACCCCAATTTCATGAATCTCAAGACCGTGGTCTGGCTTGTCGGCCTCCTCTCGGTCATCTTGAACCTTTTCGCACTTGCCAATCTCGACATGCTCAACGTCCTCCTGCTGCTGCCTTCCCTGCTTTTCAGCGCCAGCACGTTGCTCGGACCGTTTCTCCTCCGCCCGCGCGTTGGCTCGCCCATTGGGAAATGGGTTCTTATTCCCAAAATCCTTGGGTGGACAGTGGCCGCGCTCTTTTACGCTATCGTTTCAATGTTGGCGGCGCGGGAGCAATGGCTGCGATGGATCGGGCTGGCGATTTTCGTTGCTGTTTTCGCGCTTCTCCTGCGAGTCGGTCTGCGCTTCGCCGGCTATCGAAGCCGCTGGCATCGTCTTCGGGAGAAGCTCTGCCAGCTTCTGTCTCCTGGACTGCCCGAGAACACAAACCTTCGCGGCCTGGCTGATGCGCTGATGCAGAAAGCCTCCGACGAAGCCCAGCTTCACGCTACGCTCGACCGCGCGAACGTGCCCGCTGAAAGCCGCGGCGCCATTTTCGAACTCCTTGCCCGACGCGTCGCGCCCATGCTCCGCAGCGCGGGCCGACACCCGCAAGCTCCACGCCCGCTACCCTTGCGTTTCGTTTCGGAATTTGGCCGTTCCCTCGCTCTCGCGCTCTTCATCCTCGTCTGGTTTTTTGTCGTGCCGGTTCCCGGCGTCCTTGTGTTCACCGCGGGAGCATATCGTTTTTCGTTAAACCTTGGTGCGGTGCTTCAAGTTCTCGCCTGGGTCATTGGCTTGATCATTCTTGCGGCGTGGATTGGCCGCTTTGTCCAATGGCTCGACCGCGAAGGTCTCGGCACGCGCAGCTTGCGCGCTCGATTTGTTTCAATATTCGATCGGCTCGTGGGCCGCGATTCCGCATCCGCCAAACTCACTCCGGAACAGTTTTCCCAGGCCGGCGCGTTGTTGACCGACGCCCAAACCTACCTCGACCAACGCAGCCTTGCTTACGCCCGGCAAACGTTCAGCAGGATCGAAGAGATCCTTAAGTAATCGGCTCCTTAAACTTTATCGGGTTCAGGGTGGACCCAAGGGGCGCGGTAGGGGCGCCGGAGCAGTTTGTTGGCTTCATCGTCGCCGACGACCCGGCCTTTCTCGTTATCCCACGTGAGGCTGCGGCCCACTTGCATGGAGATGTTGGCGAGAATGCTCGCCACGGAGGAGGTGACGCCCTGTTCGATGTCAGCCACCGGCTTGCCGCGAGTGGCGATAGCGCTCAGGAAATCCTTCCAGTGCGCGCGTATGGCCGAGGCCACATGTTGTTCGAGGTCCTTTTCGTTTTTGTCCTCGGGATATTTGTCGTGCTCGATCACAGCTTTGCCGCTCAAAGCCGGTTCTTTCTTGCCCTGCGGGATGAAGTCAAAGCTGTGGACGCTGGCTTTGAGCATGCCCTTGTCGCCGTAAATAATGGCCGCCCACTGATAGTCGGGATCGGGTGCTTGGCCCCAGGTGCGATGGGTCCAAACAACGTTGAGTTCCGGGAATTCGAAAGTAGCAGTCTGAGTGTCGGTGATGTTCGCTTTGCTCTCTTTCTGGACGAAGATCCCGCCGCTGGAACTGATGCGTTTGGGCATGCCGAGATCGAGCATCCAGCGAACCATGTCGAGCATGTGAATGCACATGTCGCCAACGATGCCGTTGCCATATTCCATGAAGGCGCGCCAACTGCGAGGATGGCAAAGTTCGTTGTAAGGACGCATGGGCGCGGGACCAGTCCACATTTCGTAATCAAGATTCTCCGGCGGTTGGGTGTCGGGCGGGTTCTTGCGCGCGCGCATGTGGTAGTAGCAGCAGATATCCACGTGCGAAATCTTCCCGAGCTTGCCGGACTTGATGACTTCGTTGCGGGCCTGCACGAGGTGAGGCGTGCTGCGACGCTGGGTATTGACCTGGACGACCCGTTTGTATTTGCGGGCGGCCGCCAGCATCGCCTGGCTCTCCACCACATCGACGCTGGTTGGTTTCTGTACCCAGACATCGGCGCCCCCCTTGAGGGCTTCGATCATCGGCAGGGCGTGCCAGTGGTCGGGGGTCTCCACCAGAACAATGTCGAGGTCTTTTTCTTTAAGCATCTCCCGATAGTCGCCATAAGTACGCGGTTTCTTCTTTGATGCCTGGCGGCTGGCCACGATCTCGGCAGCCTCGGCCAGCATCTTCTTATCGACATCGCAGAGCGACACGACTTCCACCGGCGCGACCTGAATGAGGCGCAGCAAATCGCATTTGCCATACCAGCCGGTCCCGATGAGGCCGACGCGCCTTTTTTGGTCTGCGAATTCCGCGGCGTAACCGCCCATGGCTGAAAGGGCCAAACCCGCCGCGCCTGCCTTTACGAAATCTCGTCGATTCATGGGCAGAAGAGTAGGAGAGTCAAAACGGTTAAAAAAGTTAAAAGAGCTGTTAAATGGTTGATTGAATCGTCGCAATCGGCGCGCATCACGATTGATTAAGTCAACGATTCAACGGTGTAACGGTTCAACGATTCAACGATTCAACGGCGTGAATTTGCCGCGACAAGAGAACATGTTCGCCAAAGGCGGGCCAACGTTTTTTGAACTGATGCATCAGGCGCTCTGCTCAACCCAGCGCGGGTACGACCTGTTGGCGCCGAAATTTGACAAGACACCCTTTCGCACTCCCGATGCCATGCTGGAAGCAGCCATCCGTGCTATCGCAAGCGCGGACGCAGCCCTCGACGTTTGCTGCGGAACCGGCGCGGCGATGCGCCATCTGCGTCCTGTGTGCCGGCACAGAATCGTCGGCATCGACTTCAGTGCAGGGATGATCGAACAGGCCAGGCTGAAGCTCTCGAATTGTGAAGGGACGGCCAGGGTGGAGTTCGTGGAGGCGGACGTGATGCAGATGAGCTTCCAAAACGAGTTCGATCTGGTCACATGCTTTGGCGGGCTCGGTCACATTCTGCCCAGGCAGAAGAGTGCGTTTTTGGGGTTGATTCATCGCGCGCTGAAACCAGGCGGGCGCTTCGTATTTTACTCGGCGTACCCGCCCCCGCTCTTCTCTGTCTCCAACATCGCCCGACGGAGCTTCAACACCGTCATGAAAATCCGCAACGCCCTCCTCCACCCGCCGTTCATCATGTACTACTTCACGTTTCTCATGCCCGAAATCGCGGACGAACTGAGCGCGGCAGGGTTCACAGTCGAGTTCCGGCCGGAAGTCTATCGTGAATACGGTCTTGTGATTGCGACGAAGTGAAGCGGCACTTCGATCGCGGCAGGGTTGAAAGCTGGTGGGCGCGAACCACGGTTGGAGGAAATACGAAAACGGGTTGTGCTGATTCCGCTGCGAATTGAGCGGGAACTGGCCCAGGGCGGAATGCGGTTGGGCGAGAACGATAACTGGATCGCCGCAACGGCGCGGGTCTGAGGCCTGAGGATCGTCAGCCGCGACGCCGCGTTCGAGCGCGTGCCGGGCTTGCGCGTGGCGCGATATTGACGGCGGATTTCGGGGAGTGTCCGGCGGGACGGGGCGGATCGCAACTTTCGGATTGAACGCATGTTTTTTGAACCCCCCCCACCTTTGTGTATCACTTTTGTATCACTTTTGTATCACTTTGCGGTTCGGTCTCAACATTGGCGGGCCTTTGGAGTGGAGCGGGAGAGACGGCGAGCTTCTCAAGGCGGGCCTGGAGGCAGGTCTTGCGATAGAGGAGGAACTCGGTGGAGACCCGCTCCAATTCGCGGAGCTTGAGTTCGGTGTCGATGCGGTCAAGTTCGCCGTGAATATTTAGATTGCTGCCCGACGCAGCAGGCGAATTGAACCTGTTCTCAGTCGCCATCCCGATGTGAAAGCGCCAGAGACTGGCGCACTTCGTCGATTCTGCCCCCCGGGATTTGGAATCAAGGCAAAGCATCGCGCGCAGTTCGCCCTGCTGGTTGAAAGCGAGACTGCAACCAAATGCTTTGAAGGCAAATGGAAATTTGTTATCCATGGCGGGAGAGCCTGTGCCGCGCATTTTTGACAACATCGAAGCCGCCTCGTGCCGGCCCTGGAGCAAACGTTGCACGTGGCTGAGCGGGCTGATTTATGTGTCGGCTATTTCACCTTGCGAGGATGGAAGGAACTCGACGCCTACGTGGAGAGTTGGACGGGGGACGTGTCGCCTCCTCGTCAGGATGCAGCAAATCGACCGCGTGCTGGCGCAGCACTACGGCTTTACGGACGACGAACTGGATTTCATTCTGAACTACGACATCAAGTACTGCCTTGGCCTCGATGGCGGCCAGGAGGATGAAACGTGAGAGTGGTGTTTGACACGAGTGTGCTGGTGGCCGCCGCCCATTCACGGCTCGGGGCCAGTTACGCGCTGGTCAGTTCCGTCCCGACGCCTGAGTTTCAGATCTGTCTTTCTGTGGGGCTTTACACGGAGTGGCAGGTCGTGCTGACACGTCCGGAACACTTGGCACCCGGCCAGACGGCTGAGGACGCGCGGCGATTCCTGCGGTATCTCGCTGGCCAGGCGCACCTTCAGGAAATCCATTTCCTGTGGCGTCCTTTACTCGCCGATGCCGATGACGACATGGTGTTGGAACTGGCGTTCGCCGCCGGCTGCTGCTACATTGTTACGCATAACGTGAAGGACTTTCACGGGTCGGAGCAGCTCGGTGTCATTGCCATCAGGCCCCGTGAGTTCCTGAACCTGATACGAAAGCAGTCATGAGCACGCACACAGTCCAATTGCCGGAATCGGTCGCCAAGAAGATTGAAGACCTCGCCGCACGGGAGGGGTTTTCCATCAGCCAGTTCCTCGCCAGTGCCGCCAGCGAGAAGCTGGCCGTGATGCTCACGATGGACTACCTGAAACGCGAAGCTGCCGCAGGCCGCCGGGAGGATTTCGAGAAGTATCTGGGCAGTGTCCCAGCGGCACCGCCGACGCCGGGAGACGAACTCTGAACCCCGAACGAGTCCAGCCAGGCTCGCCGATTACCCGCTCACCTTGCTTCGCGGGGCAAAAGAAATTACGATTTGCGATATTACGATATAGGGCTATGCACTTGATTCCCCTACCACTATGGGTTGTAGTAGCGGGTCGATGCCCGACTACCCTCAAACTGTGTTGGAATTCAACGAGCGCTTCAGGG
>JAKEEH010000070.1 GCA_022616725.1 Limisphaerales bacterium
AATGATGCGGCGGGTCTGGATCCTCGTCCACAGCCGGGCAGCCCGGCCTTGAGCAATGTGTTGCCACAGCCGGCTGGCCTGCAAGCGGTGAATTACCGGGGCGCTTTTGGCCCGAATGATAGCTGGGCCGATGGCTGGACCGCCCTCTCAAGTCAGGGATTCCTGGCCGCAGCGCCAAGCGCGCCACCTGAACTGACCATTGTCCGGGTTGGGAGCGATATACAGGTGACGTTCCCAACGTCCACGGGCGTTAACTATCAACTTCAGTCTCGGACCAGCCTCGGCTCGGGCGCATGGGCCGATGACGGCAGCGCTGTCGCCGGAACGGGAAGTCCCCTGACCCTCACACGACCCCTAGCGGGATCCGGCGCACAATTCTTCCGCGTAGTAACCGACTGACCAACCCATGGCGAGGGAGTTCGTTGCGCTCCCTCGCCAGCTCCATCCTGCCAGTTGCGAGTGTTGGGGATCCTGGGCTTGTGCGAGGAAGGCGGGAAAATCACGCCTTGGGGACTGCCTAGCTGGCGGAGGGCGTTGTGATTCTGCCGTGAAGCCGCTTGCCTGCAGGCACGCGGGTAGAGCGAGGTTTGAAATCGCGGACAATGTCAATCAATCGTTGGAAGCTGTTTGACTTGTCCAGGAAGTAGTCCGCTCCGGCACGAAGGCAGCGTTCGCGATACAATGGATGATCGAGGTTTGTGAACATGATCACGAGGGGCGAGGGAGATTCCTTTTTGATGACTTCGAGCACGCGGAGGCCGCTGCCGCCGCGCATCGAAATATCCAGCACGACGATGTCGGGCTTGAGCCGCTGGATCCCGCCAATTGCTTCGGAGGCGCTGCCGGCCTGGCCCGCAACCGTCACGTTCGGCGCGTCTGCCAGCAGGGCGACGAGGCGCTCGCGAATTATCGCTGAATCATCAGCAATGAAGACGGTTTTGGCGGGTGTCATTACGAACCATGCTAGTCAACCCGCCGTTGCGTTGGTATCACCCGCACAGTGAATCGGGTGTCATTGGACAGGCTGAGGGTTTGTCGGTAAATGTCCTACATCGCGCGCGCCGCGATGCAGCCCTGAAATGACGAAATACAATGCAGCGGGAAACGCGGCCAGAGCGAGCAGGATAAAGCAGAGCGCGTTGACCTGCGCGGCGTGGCCGTAATGCAGCAGATTGAAAACGCGCAGGGCGAGCGTCTCCGCGCCCGGCGGGTAAATCAGGGCAATCGTCTCAACATCCCAGAGGCACAGCAGATATATGACGTACCAGGCGGCCGCGGCCGCGGGCGCAATCAAGGGCCAGTAGATGAAACGGAAGAGAGCACCGCCGCTGAGGTTGTCGAGCTTTGCCGCGTCGAGCACCGCCGGATCGGCACCCTGGAAGGCATGGCGCACTAAGGCCCACGCCGGGCCGCAGTAACGGAGGACAAATGCCGCAATGATCACCGTAGCCGAGCGATAGATCACGTCCAGCCCCGGACGATTGAGAAGTAGAATAAGCAGAATTGCCAGTAACATGCCCGGCAGGAGGAAGAGCAACCATGAGAGGTACATCACACGCTTGCGCCACAGGGCAAATGCGATTGCGGTCGCGAGCGCGGCGGCTGTGGCGGCGTAAACAAATGAGTTCAGCGCGATGGGCCAAGCCGCCCGCGTCACTTGTGGCAGTTCAGACCACATGCGTGAGGAACTCAATAACTGGAATGCCGGGGAACCGACGCTCAAGCCGAGCGCCAGAAATGTTGCGCCGGACGCGATGAGAAACGGGACCCGACCAAGGCGGCGGCGAAACAGTTCGGGAGTGACTGGCCCGTGAGCCGACGGCCAGGAAAAGGGCTTGCGGCGAAGCAGAATCAATAACGCGAGAGGGATTAAAGCCAGTGGCCAAGCGACGGACAAGCTGTGGGCTGCATTCAGTTCGGTGTTGAAGCGAATCCAAACTTCGAGGGGCAGAACCTTGACCTGCAAAATAGCGGGAATGGCAAATTGGTTTAAGGCCAGCGCAAACGTCAACGTCGCCGCGGCGCCGAGTGAATCGCGCGCACCCGGCCACAGTATGAAGCGGGCCATGGCCCAACCGCGCATCAAGGGCTCGCATTCGAGTTGAGCTGAGTCGAGCCGTTGCCAGCCGCTGATGATGCCCAGGAAGGGCACCGGCCAATACATGAGTGTGAGCAGACAAACAACTCCGCCGATGGAAAAGAGATCGAGCGCTAACCATGACCGCCACACGCCTGTGTGGCCCAGATAGTGCAGCCAACAATTTGCAACGACAAACGGGGGAAAAGCCAGGGCGGTCAAGGCCAGCCCAAGGCAGATGCGCTTCGGGAATGTCGGCAAGCCCATGACTGCGGCGGCGACGGCGAATCCGATCACACACGAGAAGATCGTCGTCAGCCCTGCGGTCAGGAAACTGTTGAGCAGGAGTGTGGTCACGCGGCCATGTTTACCTCAGGAAGATTTGGCGCAAGGTTTCCGTGGCCGCGTCGAGATCCCGCAGAAGCTCGTCCCAATTCACGGCGAGTGTTGTCGTGGATACGCGCGTTTCCAGGGCGCCAGCGGCCAGGAGCTGTTCTTCGACCCATGGAGTGTTCAGGAAATTGAATAGCTCGCGGGCTTCAGGCAAATGCGGCGCGCCCTTTACAATCGCAACGGTATTTGGAATCAACAACGACTCATCGGTGAGTGGCAGTGCCATGACGGGGAGCCCTTGTCGTTGAGCGGCCATGATGTCATCTGAATCTGTCCAACCAATTAGCGCTTCGCCGCGTCCGACAAACCTGACCACGACCGAGTTGCCGTCCAACAAGAGCGGTTTGTTCTGCTGAAGGCCGCGGCACCAGATTTCCCATCTTTCGGCGCCCCAATGCAACCGGAGAGCCATGAGATGGGTCGCCGTCGTGCCGAAAAGCGGATAGGCCAGAGCAACCTTGCCGCGCCAAGCCGCGTTTGTAAGGTCCAGCAACGATTTCGGCGCTTCGGCAAAGGAAACCAGGTTGGTATTGACAACAATTCTGCGGCTGCGCGAGCCGAAGCTGGCGAATTCTTCCATCACGCCGCCGGCGGCCAGTTGGTGCGTGCGGAGCGCTTCGTTGTTCCAGAACACGTCGCACTGCGGGCGGGACTTTTCCTGAAAAAGCCGTTGCGCCAGTGCGACCGCCTTGACGGCTTCGCTGTCATAGACCGGGCGCACCCGGATGCCGGTGCGCGCCGTAAATTCGTGCAGAATCGGCTCAGCATAAACCTGGTCCTGCGAGGCGTACACGACGACTTCGCGTTGGGAGTTCGGTGCGCACCCGACAGCCAGGAAAAGCGCGAACACGACCAGGCCGAGGACCAAGGTCCAAGGACGGGTTGAAGAGTTGAAGGGTGGCCAGTTGAAGGGGGGCATGGTTAGATGGTTAAAGAAGTTAAAGAAGTTCACAGTCATCCCACAGCAGGCATAATTTGACGGTTTCTCTGCGACTTTTCGAGGGATTTCATGGGTTGGTTTGCCAATGGGTTTAAGAA
>JAKEEH010000441.1 GCA_022616725.1 Limisphaerales bacterium
GAACTCATGAAGCAGGGCAAGACCGCCCAACAGGCTCACGACCAGGCGTGGGAGATGACTCGCGAGAAATACATCCTGCTTCCGCCCGAAGAATAAGACGGAACGAACCGCCGAGAAATCCCAACAGCTACCGGATCACGGACGCCGATCGGCTGGGCGAAGGCGGACCGAAACAGAAGTTTCAACAAAATCTCGAAACGATTCGGACGCTCCGGGCGTTGGAGAGCGAAGGGCGTCCCGCCACGGCGGAAGAAAAGGCGGTGCTGATCAAATACGTTGGCTGGGGTGCGATGCCGCAGGTCTTCGACGACTACAACCGCGAGTGGGCCAGGGAAAGAAAGCAACTGCAGGAACTCCTCACCGAGGACGAAATCAAATCCGCCCGCTCGACGACGCTCAATGCTCATTACACGTCACCCGCGATCATCGGCGCGATATACCGTGCGGCGGAGCGATTTGGTTTTCGGGGTGGTCGCATGCTCGAACCGGCATGTGGCATCGGCCATTTCATCGGCCTGATGCCGCAAGAAATGCTCCATCGCTCGACCGTCACGGGCATTGAGATTGACCCGCTGACGGCCCGGATCGCCAAGGCGCTCTATCCTGATTGTGACATTCGCGCGCAACCGTTCGAACAATCAAAACTCGCCGATGGTTTCTACGACCTCGCAGTTTCCAATGTGCCCTTTGGCGATTACACCGTCCACGATCGGCGCTGGAACAGTTACAAGCTGCCGATTCACGATTATTTCTTTGCCGCGGCCCTGGAGAAGGTTCGTCCCGGCGGTCTTATGATGTTCATCACGTCGCGCGGCACGATGGATAAACTCGATTCGACGCTCCGTGAACTGCTTTCCACCCGTGCCGAGTTGCTCGGCGCGGTCCGTTTGCCCAACGACGCATTCAAACGAAATGCCGGCACGGAGGTGACGACGGATATTGTGATGCTCCGCAAACTTCGCACAGGGAAGCGTCCGCTGGCCCATCGTGGAAGGAAGTCGCTGATTACAACAACGACCTCGGCGAGAACTTCACTATCAACGAATACTTCGCTTCCCGGCCGGAAATGATGCTCGGACGGATGCGTATGTCCGGGCGCATGTACCGGGACAACGAACCGACGCTCGAATCCGACAAGCGCGATTTGGGCGAAGCGCTCCCGCAGGCCATCGCGAAGCTTCCGCAAGACATCTACCAGTCCCAATCCCACGAGGTAGCCGAACCGACGCTCGAACAGACCATCCCCGCGCCCGATTACGTCAAACCCAACGCCTACTGTCTGCACGATGGAATGGTGTGTATCCGGGAGGACGACGTTCTTCGTCCGCTGAATGACTTACCTTCCGAAACGCGCTCACGAATTCGCGGGCTGATTCAGGTCCGGGACGCGGTTCGCTCCTGTCTGCGCTCGCAACTCGACGGGAGCGCCGAGGAACGGGTTGCCGACGCGCGCTTTCAAGTGAACCTCGCCTACGACCGTTTCGTTTCCCGGCTTGGTCCCATGAATCTGCGCGCCAACCAGCGGGCCTTCGACGGTGATCCTGATTTGCCGTTGCTCTTGTCGCTGGAGAATTACGACGACGAAACCAAGACCGCGAAGAAGGCCGCGATTTTTCGGGAGCGCACGATTCATCATCGCAAGCCGGTGGAGTCTGTCGCCGAACCGAAGGAGGCGTTGCTCGTTTCACTGAACGAACGGGGCCGTGTAGACCTCGACCACATGGCCGGCCTCCTGAATAAACCGCCTGAGGAATTCCTACCCGATTTGAAGGGCATCATTTTCCTGAACCCGCAGACGAACACGTGGGAAACGGATGACCAGTATCTTTCCGGCAACGTGCGCGAGAAACTGGCTGTCGCGGATGCCGCCGCCGTGACCGACCCGCGCTTCCACGAGAACGTCGAGGCATTGAAAGCCATCCAACCGGCCGACCTGTCCGCCACGGAAATCGATGTCCGGCTCGGGGCTTCCTGGTTGCCCGCGGAGGACGTAAAGGATTTCACCAATGGACTGCTGAACATTCCGAGCGGCGCCGATGTTGGCCACATCCACGCGCTTGGCACATGGCACGTCAACGGAAACTGGGAAGCCAAGGGTGCGACGGCCAACACGACCGATTGGGGCACAGACCGCTACACCGCCCTCGAACTCATCGAGGACGCGCTCAATCTCAAGACCCCCACGGTGTACGATCTCGACGCCGACAAGAAGCCCGTCGTCAACGCTCAGGCCACCGAAGCCGCGCGCGAGAAGCAGGAGCGTATCAAGGAACGGTTCAAAGAATGGGTTTGGTCGGACGACTCGCGCCGGGAACGGCTCTGCCGTCTCTACAATGACACGTTCAACCACACGCGCATTCGAACATTCAACGGTGAGCATCTGACGTTGCCGGGTGCGAGTTCGGCCATCCAACTGCACTTGCACCAAAAGGCTGGAATCTGGCGCATCCTGCAAACGCCCAATACGCTGCTGGCGCATGTGGTTGGCGCTGGCAAGACCTACACCATGGTCGCCGCTACAATGGAGTTGAAACGGCTTGGTTTTGCGCGCAAGCCGATGTTCGCAGTTCCCAATCACATGCTCGGCCAGTTCTCGACCGAACTGCTCACGTTGTATCCCGGCGCGAACATCCTGGTCGCAGGCAAAGAGGACTTCGAGGGCAAGAACCGCAAGAAGCTGTTCAGCCGCATCGCCACCGGCAATTGGGACGCCGTCATCGTCACGCACTCCGGCTTCGAGCGCATTCCGCTGTCTCACGACACTCAGAAGCGATTCTTCGAGGAACAAATACACGAATTGGAAGAGATCAGACTGCAGAACCAGGATTCGAGCAATCGCCGGCTCGTGAAGGAACTGGAACGCGCCAAAAAGCGCCTTGAGGCCCGCCTGCAATCCCTCGCCGCCGATCAGAAGAAGGACAACACGCTGACTTTCGAAGAACTGGGCGTGGACCGCCTGTTCGTGGACGAGGCGCACTACTTCAAGAATCTCTTCTATCTGACCAAGATGACGCGCATCGCCGGTCTGCCGCAAACCGCCAGCGAACGGGCCTTCGATATGTATTTGAAGGTCCGCCAC
>JAKEEH010000442.1 GCA_022616725.1 Limisphaerales bacterium
CGATCATCTCCTACAGTGGAGTCAAATCCATTGATTATGCCGAAGTACAACGTCGAACCTTGCATGAAGCCGAAGCTTTCCGGCGCGGTAAAGGCGATCGATCCCATGTAGGTCTTGTAGGATTCGGCCTTCCCAGTATCGCCCACAGGTTGCGTCGGATCATTTGCTTTCTGATTAATTGTGGGACCAAACGTGTTCGCGATGCCTGCAGCGATCCCGAACATTTCATTAAGCTGATAGGTGGCGAGCAAGCCGGTATGCGTGGTCGGCTCGATCGTGAACCCGTAGGAGCGGGTATAGTTCGGGTTATTCCCATTGTCGAAGGTCTCGTACCCGATAATCGTGTCCCAAACACCGAGCTTGAAGTCGAGCCCATTCCCAACCGGGGCGCGCAAGGCAACGTAGGCCTGCTTAATGGCGAAATCACTTGAGTCACCACCAAGCGCCGAGGTCGTTGCGAAGCTGCTGGCATCCGGGCCAAAGAGCAGATCCGCTTTGTAACCCGCGGACCACTGGCCTTCGTCCAGAGGCCGTTCAATGCTGAGCTTCACCACATCGAGGTTGAAGCCATCAGCCTTGCTCGTGCCGCCGTACGAGTAAGTGGGAACGCCGGCATTTCCCGAGCCCATGTTCCACTGGGCCGAGGCGCTGACGTAGCCACTTATCGTCGTCGAGGACAGAGCGGTCATGACCGCGCTGGCCTTTTCTTCGGATTGGACACCCGAAGGAAGGCTGACCAACCCTGCGGCGGCCAAACCTATCGTCCACTTCTCTACTTTCATTCGTTCCTCCTGCGATCTTGTTTTCGTTTTAGCGTTTTTAAGCCGGTTTATTGCCGACCCACAACGCACCAAACGGTGCATTTGCGCGGACACTAGGGGAAAACCCTTGGAAATTGCAATAGGTTTTTTTTAGGGTGTCGGCAGCAGCTCAAATTATCGGACCATCTGCCATGAAACCCAACCTTTTCAGACCCCTTCGTTGCCCGCGAATCCAGCGGGTGCCTCTCGTGACCGCACTCTTGGGTGGGGTCGTTCTCCTGCAAGCCGCCGACGGCCCCCAAAAACCACTCTACCCTGGCGCCAAGCCGGTGTGTTCGTGCGAGGATCTGGCCAGGATTTCGCTTCCGAATACGACCATCAATTCCGCCACCATCGACCCGTCCAACGGTTGGTGCCGTGTGACCGCGACCGTGACGCACCCCCCGTCCGGTGACCGCGTCAGGGTTTTCATTGGCCTGCCGGTGACAAACTGGAACGGCAGGTTTCGCGGCAACGGCGGGGGAGGATATTCCGGGGGCAGCGCCGGCAGCTTGCGCGGACCAGTGGCCCAGGGTTACGCCGCAGGCGCAACGGATACCGGTCATGAAGGCGGCAGCGGCAGCTTCGCGCTCGACGCGAATGGCCGCCTGAACTGGCAGGCGATCCGCGACAATGCCTATCTCGGGATTCACGATATGACGGTCGTGGGTAAGGCGCTGACGGAGGCATTCTACGGGAAAACTCCGCGCTATTCTTATTTCGTGGGTGGCTCGACGGGTGGCCGGCAGGGCCTCATGGAGGCGCAGCGTTACCCGGATGATTATGACGGAATCGTGTCGGGTTGTCCCGCCATCAACTGGCATCGCTTCATTCCCGCCATTCTCTGGCCGCAAGTGGTAATGGTGAACGCTAAAAATTTCGTGCCGAAATCCAAGCTCGACGCAGCCACAGCCGCCGCGATAAAAGCGTGCGACGAGTTGGATGGCGTGACGGATGGCGTGATCGACGATCCCCCGCGATGCGCCTACGACCCGAAAGCGCTCGTCGGCACGAAAATCGGCGACGACACCTTCACTGAAGCTGACGCCGACGTGGTCCGCAAGATATGGGAGGGGCCGCGCGGGCAGGATGGAGGATTTCTCTGGCATGGTCTGGCCCGTGGCACGGACCTCTTCGCCCTCGCCGCCACCCGCGGTTCGCCGTTGACGGGCCGGCCGTTCAGCATTCCTCTGGAGTGGTTCCAATACTTCCTGCTCCAGGATCCGAAGTTTGACTGGACGACGCTAACGCCGGCGGGCTTCGAACGGCTGTGGATACAATCCGTCGAACAATACGGCGCCGTCATCGGAACAGACGATCCGGACCTCACGCGCTTCCGCGACCGCAGCGGCAAGGTTATCATCTATCACGGCCTGGCCGACCAACTTATCCCGGCGGAAGGCACAATCGATTACTACAAGCGGGTTCAGCAGAAAATGGGCGGCGCAAAAAAAACCTCGCAGTTTGCGCGATTGTTTCTCGCGCCGGGCGTCGATCATGGCTTCCGCGGCCCGGGTGGGACGCCGACCGGACTGATGGAGGCGATCATCCGTTGGGTCGAAGCCGGCCAGGCTCCGGATAAGCTCCTGGCAGAACGTCGCGACTCCAGCGGAAAAGTCTCGGGCAGGCGCCCATTGTTTCCTTATCCGCAAGTCGCAAAATACAAAGGAACCGGGAGCACTGACGAGGCGGAGAGTTTCGTCAGCCGTCCAGCCGGTGGAGGCTTAAAACGCTGACGGTCCATCAGGCGCATCAAAAAGTTCTCGACAATTTTTGCCGAGCCCTAGACTGAACCCGTGCACCATACAGTTATTTTGGCGTTCGTCGCCTTATTTGGGGCATCGCAGATCTTCGCGGCTGAACCGCACATTCACACCAGCCGCACGTCACAAAAGATTCTGCCGTTGCCCAAAAGCGACGACGTGTTCCATTTCATCGTGTTCGGGGATCGCACCGGCGGCCCTGCCGAAGGCATCAAAGTCCTCGCGCAAGCTGTCGAAGACAGCAACCTGCTCGACCCCGACCTCGTGATGACCGTCGGCGATCTCGTCCAGGGTTACAACCAGACCGATGCGTGGATCAAACAAATGGAGGAATTCCACGCCACAATGAGCAAGCTGAAGATGCCGTGGTTCCCGGTGGCGGGTAATCACGACATTTACTGGCGCCGCTCACCCACCAATTCGGAACCGAGACCCCCGCGAAAGCACGAGGCCAATTACGAGAAACATTTCGGGCCGCTCTGGTATTGGTTCGAGCACAAGAATACCGGCTTCCTCGTGCTGTTCTCGGACGAAGGCCATCCCGACGGGCGGGTTCGAAGCTTCAACGATCGCGAGCAACAGCAGATCAGCCGCGAGCAAATGTCCTGGATCGCCGCGGAGTTGGAGAAGATGCGCCGCCTCAAGCATATCTTCGTCTTTCTGCACCATCCGTTCTGGTGGGGCGAATGCTATCCGGCCAACAACTGGGACGACGTCCATAAGCTGCTGGCTAAAAATGGCAACGTCCGCGCTGTGCTGGCCGGCCACATTCACCAGATGCGTTACGACGGCGAGCGCGACGGGATCGGCTATTATGCGCTGGCCACGACCGGCGGCTCGCTGACCGAGGGCATGGAATACGAATATTTCGGCCTTCTTCACCACTTCAACGTCGTCACCGTGCGCGACAGCGGCTTTTCCATGGCCACGATCCCGGTCGGCGGCGTAATCGATCCCCGGCAATTCACGCCCGCGCGCCTGGCTGAAGTCGAAGCCGCGCGTTACCTGTTGCACGAATTTCTCTCGCCGCCAATCTCACTGCGCCCGGACGGTTCGGCAGCCGCGACTTGCCAGGTCGCGGTGTCGAATGCCTGCGCGCTGCCAATCGATGTGACTCTGCTCGCGAAAACCGATTCTTCGTGGGTTACCGCGCCCGATCATCGCCATGCGAAAATCGAGTCCGGCCAGCGCAAGGTGTTCGAATTCGGGTTGATCCGCGAAGCCACGCAAACTCTCGATGGCTACGCAGCGCCGGAGTTCGAATTGCGTTTTGACGTGCTCACGCCCGACGCGCGCCTGGCGATGCCGAATCGCACCCGGCGGGTCAGGACCACACCGCTGCCCCCCGGCGATAGCTGGCCTGTCGCAACCACCAACGGGTTCTTTGCCTTTGACGGCAAGGCGGCCTGCCTCGAAATCGAACGGGAACAAGTGCCCCGCCTCGACGGCCCGTTCACGGTGGAAGCATGGGTCAAGCCGGCAAGCACAAACGACGGCGGCCTCGTGTCTAATCTGCGGGTGGGTGGCTTTGGGCTGCACATCGCCGGCACGCCGCAGTTCAGCGTGCAAACCGATGCCCGCGGCGTGGATTCACGCAGAAGAGAAATCGAACCCGCGATCGTCGCGAAGGCGAAGAGCAAACTGCCCATCGATCAATGGAGTCACCTCGCCGGCGTCTATGATGGCCGGCGGATCACCCTCTACGTCAACGGCCGCGAGGCCGCCTCCACGAACGCCACCGGCGTGCGCCTCGACTCCGACAAATCGCTCTACATCGCCGCGCGACCCAACGGCGCTTTCAACGTCCACAACTTCTCCTACCCCACCGCTTTCTGGAACGGCGCCCTTGACGAAGTCCGCGTAAGCCGCGGGGCGCGGTACCGCGAATCATTCAAACCGGCGACAGACCTCGCCGCCGATCCTTCGACCATTTTCCTGTTGTCGAATGACCAACACTTCGGCCCCTTCGTCCCCGCTGTCGGCGACTCCGTTCACGCGACGATCAAGGGCGCACCGAAGCTGATGCTGAGTGAGCGGTAAGCGGCTATTGGCCCTTGGCTATCCGCTTCGTACCTGCACAATTCGACGTTCGTCGTTCGCGAAGCTTAGCTCTGTTGCCGGCGTTGTTTATCGCGTTCCAAAGCCGCGTCGAGAGTCTGCTGTGAAATGAAAAACGAAGTCTGTCGTAGCCTCGCAATTGTTGTCGGCAGGTCGATTAACCCTTTCTCAGCAGCAAGTTCCAGGATTGCAACAGTGAAAATCGTTGGAATCCCCAGGCGACGCGCCGCCGCTCGGCCGTCCATGTCGTCGATTAACACCGCGTCTGCCCGACGCTCAAGCGCAAGTTGCAATGCTTCTGCTTCGCCCCGGTGCAATCCTCGCACAGACTGCGTTTGTGCAACTGGAGCGATTTCAAACCACGGATGTCGCAGAACGATCCAGTTCTTCACCTTTTCCGGCGCGTGCGGATGCATCAGTTCGTCTCGAACTGCAAAAGGGACCAAGACACGGTCGAACAGATTTCCGAGGATCTCTCCGCAATCGATCAAGACCAGGTAATGGAGCGGACCAGCGTCGGCAACGACGATGCTGCTCATTTATTTTGCAATTCTGCGGAGGCGTTCAAGATCGGAAGCAAATTCCTCGCTTTCACGAGGACGGAACGCTTGGGCTTCCTTCAGAAAACTGTCGATGGCGAACCGATCCAAGTTGAGCACTTCGCCAACTTGAGCGTGAGTGATTTGCCCTTTCCTGTAGGCCTGCACAACCAACGCCTCAAGCGTCTGCCGTGGGAGCTCCTCAGGCTCGCCGCCCAACGCCTTTATCAGCGTGTCGGGAACCGAGATTTCAATCGTGGCCGCCATATTCTGAAGCCATCATAGCACAATCGGCCCGGAATTGTCGATTGGAAGCCGGCTTTCGCGGCTTTCGCGGCTTTCCGGTCTTCCACCGAGGCACCTTGCCGTCGCCACCGAACATCGGTAATTATGCTGTGACCGCAAGCCAAAGCC
>JAKEEH010000443.1 GCA_022616725.1 Limisphaerales bacterium
GCGCTGGCGATCCTGGGCGGTCTCTGGCTGGATTCGCTGTCCGCAAACACGCTGGGCATCAGCATCATTCCCTTGTTCATCACTGGACTGGTTGTGGAACGCTACCGCGGGTTGATCCTGAAAGATCAGTGCTTTGCTCAAATGGTCATCGGCGCAACCGCTAGCGCCGCGGTGCCGTTGATGACACTGCTGCTCCTGCTGAACACAAATCGGCAGCCGCTGGTCGGCTGGCTGTCGCTCTGGCAATGGATCGTGATGGCCGTCGCCGGCGGCCTCATGACGCCTATCTGGTTCCGATTCTTCGGCTGGTTGACCGACAAATTCATCTATCGCTCCCTTGGCGAAACAAGCTTCCGCTCGGACCGGGAGATCAAGCGAGGGAAGGCGTAGCGATGTTGATCTTCGACCAATTGAAAAAGAGCGACCCGCAACTGCGGGTGGTGACGCTCGCGGTGCTGATCGGCATGGGCATTCTCCTCGCGGGCCTTTGGTTTGTGCAGGTGATCTCCTCCCGGCACTACTCCGAAAATCAAAAGGCGCAGTCGTTTCGAACCGTTCGCATTCCGGCGATCCGCGGCAAGATTTTGGATCGGAAGGGCATCTCGCTGGCGGAAAACCAGCCCAGTTATAATATTTCGATTTACCTCGACGAATTGCGCCAGCTCTTTCAACAGGAGTACGCCCGCATTCGCCCGCGCCGGGTGGTCACCAATTCGCTGCCGTTTTGGAAACGCTGGATGGGCGCAACGCCTGTCAAGACGGAGTTGGTGAAGCTAAAACCCGCTCAGGTGCGCGAATTGAGCTGGCAGGCGCGCTATCGCGTGGTCAGCAACATTGTCCAGGGCCTCGCGCGCTCCCTCGGCCAGCCGATGGAATTGGCTTACACGAACTTTTTGCGGCACTACACAAACCAGCTTGCGCTGCCGTTGCCGGTGCTCGTCAACCTTTCGGACGCGCAGATCGCGCGCTTCCTGGAGAGTTCCAGCCCGCCCGGTGTCGCCCTCGAAATCCAACCGATGCGCCTCTACCCGTTCAACACCACGGCGGCGCATGTGATCGGTTTCCTGAAGCGCGACGACAGTTCGGCCAAGGATGAAGACGCGTTCTTCAATTTTCGGCTGCCGGATTATCGCGGGTTGGTGGGCATCGAAGGGGCGTTTGACCAGGAACTGCGGGGCAAAGCCGGCGTCAAGTCAGTTCTTGTCAACAGCCTCGGCTTTCGCCAATCGGAGCAAATCTGGACCCCCGCCGAACCGGGCAAAAACGTGATTCTCACCATTGATTTTCATATTCAGCAGGCGGCGGAGCGCGCGCTGGCGGCCGCCTTGCCCGGACAGATCGTTCGCGGAGCCGTCGTCGTGATGGACCCGAATACCGGAGATCTGCTGGCTCTCGCGTCGGCGCCGGCGTTTGACCCGAACGTCTTCATTCCGCGCATCAGCTTCGAGGAATGGCAAAAGCTGGCGGACGAAAAGCTGAAGCCGCAGATGAACCGGGCGACGCAACAGAATTACCAACCGGGTTCAATTTTCAAGATCGTGACGGCCCTCGCCTGCCTGGAAAATGGCCTTGACCCGCGCCGGACGATCAGGAACCCGGGCTACATTGTGGTGGGCCGCCGGTCGATCGACGATACGGCGCCGGCGGGCGACTACGATTTCCGCCGCGGCTTTATTCGGTCAAGCAACACTTACTTTATCACCAATGGCCTGCAAAGCGGGGTCGAAAGCATTCTTCGGATCGGGCACCGGCTGCATCTGGGCGAACGCTTCGGTCTGCCGACCCGGCAGGAGGTCAGCGGCAACTTCCCGACCCTGAGGAGGGTGCGCGCGGGCTGGTTTGACGGCCACACGGCCAACCTCTGTATTGGCCAGGGAGAGATCGACGTCACTCCTTTGCAGATGGCGGTGATGGTCTCGGCGATCGCCAATGGCGGCAAGGTTATGTACCCGCGTTTGGTGGCTCGCATCGAGTCGCCGGATGTCAGCGCGAACGAACCGCCGATCGAAATCGAGTCGGGGCGGGTGCGAGATGAGCTCGGAGTGTCAGACCGCACGCTTCGCCTGATTCGGGATGCGATGCTGGCTGACGTTGAGGACAAAGAAGAAGGCACGGGCAAACTGGCCGCCGTTCCGGGAATGCGGATTTGCGCCAAAACCGGGACGGCACAGGTGACCGACGAGCGAAATCGCGTGGTGGACCACACGACGTGGTTTGCTTCCTACGCGCCCTACGAAAAGCCGCGCTACGTCGTGCTTGTCATGGTTGAGAGCGGCCAATCCGGCAGCGCGACTTGCGCGCCGGTCGCCAGGGAAATCTACAAGGCGATTCAAACCCAGGAATCGTACCGGCCAAAATCACCCGTATTGGCGGGCGGCAACCGATGATCGCACTCGGACAAGAGCGTCAGTCGAAAATTGACTGGTTGCTGCTGGCGGCGCTGGCCGGGCTGATGACCATCGGGCTCGCTTTCATTTACAGTGCCACGATGGTCACGGAAGCGGCGCAGACGGCGCCCTGGTACCGGCAGCGTTGGATCCTGCAAATTGTCTGGTACCTGGCCGGAATCAGCGCCGCGGTGATCCTCTGCCTGATCGACTACCACATTCTCGCCCGCTGGTCGTTCGTGGCGTATTGGGTGACAATACTATTCCTGCTGGCGGTGCTCATTCCCGGCGTGGGCGCCATGCGCTTTGGCGCGCGCCGCTGGATCGACCTGGGTTTCTTCCAGATTCAGCCCTCCGAGTTCGTGAAGCTGTCGTTCATTTTTGCGCAGGCGCATTTCCTGAGCCGTCCCGCGGACGAACTGCGCCTGCCGATCGTCTTCTGGAAAGCGCTGGGAATGCTCGGCTTGCCCTTCGTCCTGGTCATGAAGGAACCGGACCTTGGCTCAGCGCTCATTCTAATCCCAATTGGATTGACAATGATGTTCGCGGCGGGTGTGCCCATCCGCTACTTGCGCAATCTCGTCATCGGCGCCGGTCTGCTGGTGGTTTTGATTCTCGTGGATGTATTGTTCGCGCCGCCGAACTGGCAAATCAAGCTGGAGGATTACCAGAAGCGGCGGCTGCTCGTTTATTTCGGGCGCGACTTCGTGCCGCCGAACGCGACGCCGGCCGAACGCGCTGAAGCGCGCCGCGCCCAGCGCAATTACTCCTACAACGTGGATCAGGCCATGATCTCGGTTGGATCGGGGGGCGTGTTCGGGAAAGGCTGGGGCAAGGGGACGCAAAACGCGCTCGGGTACCTGCCGCGGGCCGTCGCGCATAATGATTTCATTTTCTCCGTCATTGCCGAGGAGAAAGGATTCCTGGGGAGCGTGGTTGTGATCGCGCTCTATTCCATAGTGTTGTTTACCGGCATCCGTATCGCCGGCCAGACGCGCGATCGTCTGGGGAAGCTGCTGGCTGTGGGCGTGGTAGCCATGCTCTTCAGTCATGTTTTCATCAATATCGGCATGAACATTCGTCTGATGCCCGTGACGGGCGTGCCACTGCCGCTTTTAAGTTATGGCGGGTCCTCAGTGCTCTGCTCGTTGATCGCCGCCGGCATCCTGCAAAACGTTTATATCTATCGAAGATCCTACTAAACTATGAATGAAAGGAACTTTTCACGACGCCGCCGCGGAGGCATGCGCTTTCGCCCCTCGGGCGGCGTCCATGGCAATGTCAAACGCGCCGAACGGGCCGCGCAGGAAGCGCGCGCGGAAGCCATCGGCGCCAAATCCGGTGACGAGAACATTTATGATCGCGCGCGATTTCAGAAGGAAGTCGAACGCGCCGAGAACGTTGCCGCCGGGTTGCCGGCCGAAGGCGCTCCGGAACAGGCCGCCCAGCCCGGGAAGAAAGATTTCCGGCAGCCGCACCTGGACACGCCGGCCGAGGTCAAGGAAGAAACTTACCAGCCGGTGAAGTTCGCGGAACCGCGGCCGCAAGGCCTGGTGGAGACAATTAAAGCCGCCGCCAACAAAATGATCCGCAAGGTGCAGCGGCTGATCAAACCCAGGGTGAAATCACACAAGGAGGTGATCATCAATTCCGAGTCCCTGGAGATTCGGGTGGCGGTGCTCGAGGAAGGAAAGCTCGAGGAATTCAATATTGAACGCACGACTGAGGAGCGCCTCGTCGGCAGCATCTTCAAAGGCAAAGTTCGCAATCTCGAAGACGGCCTAAAGGCGGCTTTTGTTGATATCGGGTTCGAGAAAAATGCCTTCCTGCATTACTGGGACATTGTGCCGAGTAATTTCGACAGCGGGGTTGAAGTGGTGGATCGCGGCGAACGCAAACGCGACAAGCCGCGCATCACGCAGAAAGACATTCCGCGCCTTTATCCGCCCGGCAGCGATATCTATGTGCAGGTCACCAAGGGTCCAATCGGCACCAAGGGCCCGCGGGTCACGACGAACCTTGTCTTGCCGGGGCGCTATCTCGTGCTGCTGCCCAACTCCGACCAAAGCGGCATTTCGCGCAAGATCGAGACCCAGGAGGAGCGCCAGCGCTTGAAAAAGATTCTGCGCAGCCTCCATATTCCTGAAGGGATGGGCGTGATCATTCGCACGGTGGGCGAGGGCCAGCAGCTTCGCTACTTCGTGCGCGACCTCGCGCTGCTCCTCGATGAATGGAACCAGATCCAGGAACGGATCAAAAAACAGCCGGCGGCCACTTGCGTGTTCCAGGAACCGGACCTCGTCGAGCGCACCGTGCGCGATTTCCTGACCGAGGATGTCGAGCGCATCGTTGTGGACAGCAGCCAGCAGTACGAACGCATGCGCGCGATGATCTCGAAAATCTCCAAGCGCTCGGCGGACAAAGTCAAATTATACGCCGAACACCAGCCTGTCTTTGACCGTTTCAACATCACGCGGCAGCTCGAGAGCGCTTTCAGCCGCCAGGTTCATCTCAAGAGTGGCGGTTACATCGTCGTGGATGAAACCGAAGCGCTGGTGGCCATCGACGTCAACACCGGCCGCCACAAAAGCGGCAAAGACCAGGAATCGACGATTCTCAAGGTCAATCTCGAGGCCGCCGAGGAAATCTGCCGCCAGCTTCGCCTGCGCAATATGGGCGGGCTGATCGTGCTTGACTTCATCGATATGAAATCGCGGCGCGATCAGCAGACCGTTTACCAGCGCATGAAGGAAGGCCTGCGCCGGGACAAGGCCAAGACCCATGTGCTGCCCATCTCGCAGCTTGGGCTCATGGAAATGACGCGCCAGCGCCACACCGAAAGCGTGCGCTCGTCCGTGTACGATGATTGCCCCAACTGCAAAGGCCGCGGCAAGGTCAAGAGCGCCTTGACCATGAGCGTCGAAATCCAGCGCAAACTGAGCGAGATTCTCAAGAAACGCTCCCGCGATGAATCGGACTTCCAGCTCCGCATCGTCGTGCATCCCAGCGTCCTGGAACGGCTGCGCACGGAAGACGAGAAGCTGATCATCGAGATGGAGAAACGCTACTTCGGGAAGCTCTCTTTCCGTCCCGACCCGGCTCTGCACGCTGAAACGTTCAAAATCTATAACGCCGCCACGAACGAGGAACTCGCCAGCGTCAGCCCGCATTGAGCGGCGATGGAGTGAACCGCGCATTGGACGCATATGGCACGTGTGAACTAAACGGTTGTTTACACTGTTCAGAGTGTTCAGAGCCACGGGGTTGACGAACCCGCGATGTTGGCGATATTGATTTTCAACGCATGAAAAAATTTACGGCCATTCTGCACCGCGGAGAACCAGATGAAGGCGGTTACTGGGCGACGTGCCTCGAAGTTCCGGGCGCTAATGGTCAGGGTGAAACGCGGCGCGAGTGTCTGGACAATTTGGCTATGGCCATTCGAGACTTGTTGGAGCTAAATCGCGCGGAAGCCATGGCGGAGGATCCTCAAGCCGAGGAGATCGAACTCGCAGTGATGTGAAGCGTCGCGACTTGGAGCGACACCTGCAGGCCCACGGCTGTCTATTCCTCCGGGAAGGTTCCGCCCATTCCATTTGGGTGAATCCACAGACTGGCCACAAGGAAGCCCTGCCCCGCCATCGGGAGATTAAGCGACATCTCGCCCGCAAAATTTGTCGCGGCCTTTCAATCGAAGTTCCGAAAGGCGCCTAGCGTTTTTATTAGTCCCTTTAGTATTTCGGGCATCCGATTCGTAATAAATTCGATGCCCGAAATCGTCAAAGGCAGCACTCAATCCAGGCTCTGCCCCATCCGGCCGTGCTGAAAATCTTCGTACGCCTGTTCAATCTCAGCCCGGCTGTTCATGACGAACGGGCCGTACCCTACCACCGGTTCCGCGATGGGCTCGCCGGTCAGCACCAGCAGCGTTGCGTCAGTCTTGGCCTCTATGCCAATGCGATCGCCGCCACGCGCAAAGATCGGCAGATCGCCCTCCACTGCCTCCTCTTCGCCATTGACGAGCACCCTCCCTCGGAGCACCAGGAATGCGGTCGTGTGGCCGTCAGGCACCGGCAGTTCCGCTGACCTGGCGGCATTGAGGCGCGCGTCCCAGACGTTGACCGGGGTAAAGGTCCGCGCCGGGCCCGTCTGGCCATTGAATTCGCCGGCAATCACTCGCACGTGCCCCGCGTAATTCGACAGCGCCATACCTGGAATCTGCGCGTTCAGCAGCGTTTGATAACCTGCCTTCGCCCTTTTGTGCTTTGCTGGGAGATTTACCCAGAGTTGGACCATTTCCAGCGTGCCGCCGGTGCGCGTGAACTCACTCGCATGAAATTCTTCGTGCACGATGCCCCCGGCAGCCGTCATCCATTGCACGTCGCCCGGCCCAATCTTCCCACCCGCGCCGGTGGAATCGCGATGCTCCAACTCGCCCTGATACACCACCGTGACCGTCTCAAAACCCCGGTGTGGGTGCGCCCCCACGCCGCGACGTTGGCTCCCGGGCGGGAATTCCGTCGGCGCGGCATAATCCAGCAGCAGGAATGGACTCAACTCGCGGCCCAGGTCGTTGTACCCAAACACCGAGCGCACGTGAAAGCCGTCGCCCACCCAATGTTTCGCAGAGCTTTTATGAACGCGAACCAATTTCTTCAGGCCCGAGCCCGTCCTCCGCCCCATTTCTTCGATTTTCGTCGTTTCTTTCATGCCCCAACGTAATCACGCCTTTCCGACCGTCGGAAATGCATTATTGCTGGGCTGAGCATGCGTGATAGTTTTGCTCCTGGGCCTGCTCGAGACCAGGTCAGGGAGGCGCCCTTACTTTGGCCTTGCGATCGGCAATCGCCTCGGTGAACCACAGGACTTCGTCCAGGAATAGCCGCCTGCCGAAACGAAGGCGGCGTCGGGCCCGGAGCGCTGCGTCAGCGAGAATCCGAGCACTCCGCAATAGAACGCCAGGGCCCGCTCAAGGTCGGCGACCTTGAGATGCACATGACCGATACGAACTTTTGGA
>JAKEEH010000444.1 GCA_022616725.1 Limisphaerales bacterium
GGGCCCGTGCCGAGGAGTTGGATACTGCGACGCACCGATTATTGACTTGTGCCCTTCAACTCGATCGAAACACCAATCCGGTTGGGGTGATCTCCCTAGCCGCCCGCTCGCGCCTTTCGAGGCTATGTTGTCGAGTGATTATGAATCTGCGCGTCTTTAATTTTCTGGGCTGCGTGCTTGCGCTTGGGTGGTTGCTCAATCAAGGCCATGCAGCCCCAGCCGCGGCCAAGCTGAACATCGAGACTAATCCGCCGCCACGGCAGGGCGCGTTTCTGTCCAGCTTTGCCCCCGTGGTCAAGAAGGTCGCCTCGAGCGTTGTCACCGTCTATTCGACCAAACAGGTTCGGCCGGAGCTTCGGAACCCATGGTTAAATGACCCGTTTTTCCGCCGCTTCTTCGGGATGGATGAAGACGAGGGCGAAAATGGAGCGCCGCGGCGCCGTCCCCGCCAGGAGCAGGGCATGGGTTGCGGGGTGATCGTTTCCTCGGACGGCTACATCCTGAGCAACAATCACGTCGTCGAAGGTGCCGACGACGTGAAGGTCGGTTTTACCGAAGGCGGCCCCAAGCTCAACGCAAAGGTCGTGGGGACGGACCCGCAGACAGACATCTCGGTCCTCAAGATTGAAAGTCCCAACCTCACTCCTGTTACCATGACCGACAGCGGCAATTTGCAGGTAGGCGATCTCGTGCTGGCGGTCGGGAATCCGTTTGGCGTCGGGCAAACGGTCACCATGGGCATCGTCAGCGCGGTGGGGCGCGGCGGTTTCGGTATTGTGGATTACGAAGATTTCATCCAAACCGACGCGTCGATCAATCCCGGCAATTCCGGTGGCGCGCTGGTGGATTCGCAGGGCCGCCTGGTGGGCATCAATACCGCGATCCTCTCCGGCGCGGGGGGGAATATTGGAATCGGTTTTTCGGTGCCCATCAACATGGCCCGCATGGTGATGGATCGGATCATCAAGGATGGAAGGGTGGTGCGCGGATTTCTCGGGGTAACAATTCAGCCCATCACGCCGGAGCTCGCCGCGGAGTTCAAGCTGCCGGACCAGACCGGCGCGCTGGTGGGCGGAGTGTCCAATAGGAGTCCGGCGGACCAGGCCGGGATTGAAGCCGGCGATGTGGTTCTTGAATTCGATGGTCGCAAGGTTACCGACAGTCGCAACCTCCGCCTGATGGTGGCGCAAACCCCGCCCGGGACAAAGGTCGCATTGAAAGTGCTGCGCAACGGGCAAAGCAAAACGCTTACCGCCACCCTGGGCGAACTGCCGACCGAACAGCTCGCCAGTGCCGGCGAACGCCCGCGGCCTGAGGGCCGCGCGGCTGAAGGGCTGGCGGGTGTGGCCGTGGCCGATCTCGATGCGCGCTCGCGCCGCCAGTTCGAAATTCCTCCGGATGTGCGGGGGGCGCTGGTCGCAAGTGTGGAGCAGGGCTCGCAAGCCTTTGAGGCCGGCCTGCGCTCGGGCGATGTGATCCTCGAGATCAATCGGCAGAAGGTGACAAACGCGCGGGATATACTACAGCTTAGCCGCAAGGCGAAAGGCAGCCGCATGCTCATGCGTGTGTGGAGCCGCGGCGGCAGCCGGTTCCTGGTCATGGAATCCGAACCGCAAACAAACAGCCAATAATGTGAAGGCGTTTCCGGACCCTGATCACAGAGCGGTCCCGATCCGACTATAGCGCAAAGCGGGTGACGAACTGGCGAAAGCGCTCCTGGTTGTCCTTGCTGAAGTCCCGTTCGACCAAGCCTCGATTGCCGCGGATTTTGACGTCAACGTCTTTGGCCAGAGCGATCTTCTGCAACTGCACGCGCGTCGCCGGGTAAATCGCCGTCTCGCGGACCAGCTCTTTTTTGTATGGCTTGCGCATATTCGCGCTGCCGGTGCCACTGAAAAGGAGCGGCTGTCCGTCGGTAATGATCGTCAACGTCTCGCCCGCCGGGATCTCCAGATAACCGGCCTCCTCGCGGGCCATGTATTGGACTTCGAGGTAATACTGCGCATCGTTGAAATTGCGATAGACCCGCGAGGCATTCAACCAGACCAACTCGCGGGATTGCCCGCCCGGAGCTTCGAGGAGGTTTTCTCCCATTAAGTCGGTGCGCAGGCCCGTACCCGGATCGACGTGTGTCGTCACGTCCGGCGGCGGCGCGCTGGCGCAGCCCGCCAGCAGCGCGAGTCCACAACCCAAAGCGAAACAATTCTTCATGATCATTTTCACAAATCGTCTTTAGTTTTAGCAACAACGCGCACGTTGCCAACTCCGGATTAACTTACAACTTGCTTTTGGCCGGTCGAGAAAATTGACTCGCGATCAAAAGCTGCAGGCTCGGAGGTCCGCATTCAGGCGGTTTTAGGGAAAACGAGACAGAATAATCATGAACAAGCATTTTGAAGGCGTTTTGGACCGTTATTTCGAAGCGGTACTGGAGGATCATCCGATGTTCGCCACGTCCGTCGGTTTGAAGGCGGGCGAAGGGAAGCTCGATCCAGCAACCCGGGAGTTCGAAGCGAAGCAGCAAAGACGCAGAACGGCGACGCTGGCACAACTGGACGCGATTTCGCCGCGCGACCTGAGCAATGAGCAACAGCTCGACCGGCTCGCTCTGCGGGCCATGTTGCGCCGCGAAGAAGAGGAGTTTGCGCGAGGCCGCTCCGGGCTGGAGCCTGACGGGCCGGAGCGCGTTCTGAATGCACTGTTGCACGAACTCATACGCGGCGATGATGAGCCAAAGCGAGCGGCCGCGAACATCCGTTCCCTGCTCGAACAGACGGCGCGATTCCTTAGCGAAGCGGGGACGTTGCTGGAAAAGCCGGAAGCCGTTTGGCTCAAGGTGATGCGCCAGACGACGCTGGGCGCGGACGCGCTTTTCAGCGCTGTGGAGACCTTCTTGCAAAAGAATGAACCGGAGCCCAAAGACCCGCAGCGGATCGCCTCCGCCAGATCCGCGGTGCGGAAGTATGTGGACAAAGCCGAGGGGCGCCCCACAGCGCCGCCTGGCTCGTTTGCCATCGGCGCGGAGGCGATGCGGCGGCGCGTCCGCGACCAGTTGGGGCTGGACTACACGCTGGGGGAAGTGGAAAGCCTGGCGCTGTGCGAGATCGACCGCGTAAACGGGCTGCTGCGCAAGGCTGCAGGCGGACGGAACCCCGAGAAGTTTATCGAGGAGGCGCGGCGGCGATGGAGGCCCAACGCGCCTCTGCTCGATATTTATAAACGAACCACGGCTGAGGTTGCGGAGCGGTTTCGCGCCGCGCGCGCGGTGAGCTTTCCAGTCGGGGATACGCTGGAAGTGCGGCCCGTGCCGGAGTTCATGCGGCCCCTGTTTCCAACGGCGGCCTACACTTCGCCGGGCGCGTTCGAGAAGAGGCAGCAAGGGATTTTTTGGGTGAACGACCTTAGCCTTGTGAAGGATACGCCGGCGGAAAAACTCAAGGAACAGCAACAACATTTTGGCCTGGCATTGACCTGCGCGCACGAGGCTTATCCGGGGCACCATTTGCAATTCGTGACGGCAAACCGGCACCCGCGCAAATGGCGGCGGCTTTTCGCGCATGCCGTGTTCTACGAAGGCTGGACGCTGTGGTGCGAGCAGATGATGGCGGACCTTAAGATTGAGAATTCACCGTGGCTGCGCGTGCAGCAGTTGCACGATGCGCTTTGGCGGTGCCACCGGATCGTGGTGGACCTGCGATTGCAGACCCGCCGTTACAGCTACGAACAAGCCGTCCTCCACATGCAGAAGCACCTCGGATTTACCAAAGCGCGCGCTGAAGGGGACATGAACTGGTACACGGCCCAGGCCTCGGTGCCGATGAGCTACTGGATCGGCCGTCTCGAAAACGAGCGGCTCCGGCAGCGTCTGATGGTGGAGCGAGGCTGGGGTCTGCAGAAATTCAACGATTGGCTGCTCAGCTTCGGGACAATTCCGCAGTCGTGGATCGAGAAATATGGGCTGGACTAGCAGCGAGGGCTTTCTGATTCGGTGAGCAAAAAGAAACCGCTTGCACTGCGTAAAGGCGCCCCCTATATTGTCCTTCCTGGATCGCGGGGTGGAGCAGCCTGGTAGCTCGTCAGGCTCATAACCTGAAGGCCGCGGGTTCAAATCCCGCCCCCGCAACCAATTCTCTCCGCTACCTAACGCTGTGTGGGGCGAGGTACGCGATAAATTCCTGCAACTTCGAGGCTTGCGGCTGTGTTTTTTGGTCTAGAATGAAGCCCGAACGGCCCCGGGCCAACGATGACAGACCCAGACGAGTTCGAGGTGTTTGTAAAGAACTACCAGGACATGGTATTCACGACCGCTATCCGTCTGCTCGGCAATCAAGCCGACGCGGAGGATATATCGCAGGCCGTGTTCATGAAGGCGTACGACCATTACGAGCAGATCGGCCCGAGCAAGACCGCCGGCGGCTGGCTCAAGACCGTGGCGCGCAATCTCAGCCTGAATCACCTGTCCCGCTATCGCGCTCGCTGGCGGTTTTTCTCGGAATTCGATTCGGAGGAAAGCGATGCCCACTTTGCCGATTCGCTGGCTGCGCCCGACACGATGGAACAATCGTTGAATGAATCTGACTACCGCGAGATGTTGAGCCAGGCGCTTTTAAAACTGCCCTCCGGCCAGCGTGTGCCGCTGGTGCTCTTTCACATGGAGAACCTGGCTTACGAGGAGATCGCGGATAAGCTCGGCGTGAGCCTGAGCAAGGTGAAAACGGATATTCACCGCGGGCGGGCGGCGCTGAAGAAGTTTTTAACCCCCAGCCTGCGCGGGGACCAACGCTGGCAAGAGGAGAAGCACAATGAATCCCGATGTTGATCCGAAATTCGATGAGATGCTGAATCGCGAGTTGCGGCAATTGCCGCTGATGAAAGCGCCGGCCGCGCTTGCGCCGCGCATCATGGCGGCCGTTCGCGCCAAAGCCGCCGCGCTACCCTGGTGGCTGCAGCCGTGGTCGGAGTGGCCGATGCTGGCGCGCGCGGCGCTGTTTGTCGCCGCGATGCTCATCGCCAGCATTCTGTTCGGCGGATCGGTCGTGATTAACGACCAGGTGCAGCA
>JAKEEH010000445.1 GCA_022616725.1 Limisphaerales bacterium
ACAGTTGCGGCTGCGGGAAATCATTTGAGGCCCAGTCGGAATCGTAAATTCCGCCTGGGTTTAAGAACGCCGTTCCGTGTGATGCGGAACGGCTTTTCATTCCCCCCGGGTTCGTTCGGACTGCGGTCAAAGAGCCGGGCGCAGGATCGAGCGGCGGCTTTCCGCAGTCAGCAGACCCGCAATTAGAAGCGCACCTCCCGCCACACAATGCGGCATCCATCGCGTCGCGGACGCCTGATGGAAACTAAAAACCCACGGGGAAATCGCAAGGAAGAGCCCGGCCAGCGATTCGCTTAACAGGTGCGCCTGCATCGGCAGCACACGCAGCACCCCGCATTCATAGCGGGTCATCAGGCTCTGCACCAATATGAAAAATCCGGTTAATTGCGGTACCAGGCGTTCCGGCGAATGCGCTTCGGAAATCCCCAGCAGGTGCGGACTCAAAATCAGCATAAACCCACATACGTAGTCAAACGCACCATGCAGGTGAGTCGGGATGATTTTCATGACGCGATCTTAGGGACTGCAAGATCTGCCGCCTATTGGGGCAAAGACCTCCCAATTTTTTTTTGAACGCAGGAAGCTCAGTTCTCAGCAGGGGCCGAAGCGCCAATGGGAATCGGCGCGCGACACAGGTACTGCCACGCGACAAAGGCTGTCACAAGCGAAACGATCGCGCTGAAAACATAGGGCGCAGCCGGGCGAAATTGGTAGAACGCGCCTGCGGCGACAGGCCCGATGATGCGCGCGAGGCTGCCCGCGCTCTGGGCCACCCCCAAAGTCGCGCCTTGCTCATGGGCTGGAGTTAAGTTCGATATCAGGCCAAAAATCGGCGGGCGCGTTAAGCTGGAGCCGATCGACAACAGCCCCAGGAAGAGCAGCAGCCCCAGCCATGGCACGCCGCCAGGATTGATGAGCACACGCCAGTGCAACGGCGTGTCACCCTTGATAAAGGGCAGCGGCGCGAGGCTCATTCCAAAAATGACCAGGCTGATGACAATCAGCTTTGGTTCGCCCATTTTTCGGACCAGTCGCCCAATCAATCCCCCTTGCACCAGCGCGCCGACAATGCCGCAATAGGCGAAAAGGTAGCCGCTGGTCGTCGCGTCCTGCAGGCGCTCAGTGTCAAGGCGAAAGTTCTCGCTGATCAATAAGCCCAGGGTAGTTTCAAAAGAGGCAAAACAAAACGTTGCCAGAAAGAATACGCCGATCAGCAGGCCGATTTTCGGCTGCGCGAGAGTGTGACCCCACTGTGCAAGTTGCGGCCGCGCCGTGACGGGCGTCGCGCCCGGTTGCCAACTCTCCCCCAGAATCACCAGCGTCAGAAAAAAATTCGCCGCGCACAACGACGCCGCGACCCACCCCGGCCCGGCAACGCCGAAGAGCTTGATACTGACGCCGCCTATTCCCGGCCCAAATACGAACCCCAACCCAAACGCCATCCCGATCAATCCCATTCGGCGGGAACGCTCTTGCGGTTCAGTAATATCCGCGATGTAAGCCTGGGCGACAGTGATGTTCGCCCCGCAAATGCCGGCCAACAACCGCGAGCCCAACAGAATGACCAACCCGGTCGCGCCGCGCTCAGCAGAGCCCAGCGCGAACACCGCGTACGAGATCGCCGCGCCCGCCGTACTCACCAATAGAACAGGCTTGCGCCCAATTCGATCTGAAAGCCGTCCCCAGAACGGCGCAAAAAGAAACTGCATCACGGAATACGACGCCATGATCGCGCCAATGGTGATGCCTTGTGCTTCAAAATTCCGGCTGTAAATCGGCAGCAGCGGTAAAACAATTCCGAAACCGATCAAATCGATGAAAACGGTCAGGAAAATCACCAGCAGCGAAGGCTTTCTCATCGGAACGGAACCCTCACGCGCACCGCGGCAAGGCGCGTTTGAGCCAACTCAAGGAATTAATGACCAGCGACACCCGCGCAGTTTACTGTCGGCACTTCTGGGGTCAAGCATGCGACCCCCCTCCCGCCCCTGCACCCTCGACGCCGAGAATCGCACCCCTCCGGATTCGTAATTCTTTCAGATTTGGTCATTAAGATTTAGGATTCGCCTTGATGACTTCAACCATTGGCTTGCTGCTGGCTTCAACGAGCGCTCTCATCGCTGCCGACGCCCTCTCAGAGTTGGTTGGCCGCCACGACCCAAACCGCGCCGTGACGCCGGTGAACCAGGTCCTGACGCCATTTGGAAAACAAGTTGAATTTCCCGGTTTGCGGCCGCAGGCGATCGCCCTCAGCCCGGATGCCAGGCTACTGGTTACTTCGGGCAAGACCAGTGAGATCGTCGTCCTCAATCCCGCCACCGGTGAAATTCGGCAGCGCGTCGCATTGCCTTCGGAAAAGGCCACTGAACCCCACCCGCAGGCGCCCTCGGCGAATATCCTCCAGCCCGACGAGAAAGGGCAGCTCAGCTTTACAGGGCTGGTCTTTTCGCCCGATGGCGCCCGCCTCTACCTCGCAAATGTAAATGGGAGTATCAAGGTATTTAATGTGGCGCGCGACGGCACCGTGTCTGGCGCATTCTCAATCGCGCTGCCCCCTGCCAATGCGCCACGCCGCAAAGAGGAGATTCCCGCCGGGTTGGCGCTGTCGCGCGATGGCCGGCGGCTCTACGTGGCACTGAACCTCTCCAATCGCCTGGGCGAATTTGACGCACTGCAGGGCAGACTGCTGCGAGTTTTTGATGTGGGGGTAGCGCCTTACGATGTCGTTTTCGCGGGCGACAAAGCCTACGTGAGCAACTGGGGCGGACGCCGCCCCCGCCCCGAAGACCTGGCCGGCCCGGCGGGACGCGGGATGGTTGTGAAGGTGGACCCGATTCGATTTATCGCCAACGAAGGTTCCGTTTCCGTGATCGACCTGATCAAAGGCAAATGCGTGGCGGAGATTATCACCGGATTGCACTCGTCGGCCCTCGCGCTGCATCCCGGCGGGCGCTACCTCGTTTGTGCCAACGCCGCCAGCGACAACCTGAGCGTGATCGATACGCGGTCGCAAAAGGTCATTGAAACCATCTGGGTGAAGCAAAGTCCCGCTGACCTGTTCGGCGCTTCGCCCAACGCGCTTTGCTTCGACCCGGCAGGCAAGCGTCTCTACGTCGCCAACGGAACGCAAAACGCAATCGCGGTGGTCGATTTCAATCCTGGCAAATCCAGGCTGCGCGGACTGATCCCGGCCGGCTGGTTCCCGGGCGCGATCACGTTTGACGCCAAACGCCGGCAACTCTGCGTCGCGAACATCAAGGGACTTCCTTCCGCCAAAAAGCTGGACAAGGAGAGCGGCGGTATGGGTTTCAACGCTTACCAGTATCAAGGCTCCCTCTCGCTGATGCGTGTCCCAAAAGACGGTGCTTTGCCCGACCTTTCATCGATCGTTTGGCGCAATTACCGCCGCGAGCGGCTCGCGACTGCCAAGTTACCCCCGCGGCCCGACGCGCCGCCGCGCCCGGTCCCGGAACGGATCGGCGAGCTGAGCGTTTTCAAGCACATCGTGTATATCATCAAAGAGAATCGCACTTACGACCAAGTGCTCGGCGACGAGCCACGCGGCAACGGCGATCCGTCGCTCTGCATTTACGGCGAGCGCATCACGCCCAACCAGCACAAACTCGTGCGCGAATACGTACTCCTTGACAACACCTACTGCGCCGGGATCCTCAGCGCCGACGGCCATCAATGGTCCACCACCGCCTTCGGGACTGATTATCTGGAAAGGTCTTTCGCCGGCTGGCCGCGCAGTTATCCCGACGGCATGGGCGTGGATGAAAATGACGCTCTGGCCTATGCGCCCTCCGGCTTCATTTGGGACAACGTCCTCGCCCATGGCAAAACCCTGCGCAACTACGGCGAATTCGCCGCCCCCGCCGTCAAATGGCGCGATCCAGCCAAAAAGGGCACGCCAGATTTCCTGGCCTGTTATCGCACGTGGAAGGGTGATGCAAATGAAGTCATTTTCGAGAGCTATCCGATGATTGAATCAATCCGCCCGTATCAACCCAGCGGCTACGTCGGATGGGAAATGGCCGTGCCTGACCAGTATCGCGCCGACTTTTTCATTCGAGAGCTGGAGCAGTACGAAGCCCGAGGCGACTTTCCCAACCTCGTGATCATTTGCCTGCCCAACGACCACACCAGCGGCACGAAAGCGGGCACGCCGACCCCTGCCGCATGCGTGGCTGATAATGACCTGGCCTTCGGACGCATCGTCGAAGCCGTCACCAAGAGCCGCTTTTGGAAAGAGACCGTCATCCTCGCTATCGAAGACGATCCCCAGGCCGGCTGGGACCACGTCAGTGGCTATCGCACCACCGCGTATTGCATCAGCCCTTACACCCGCCGCGGCGCGGTCGTCAAAACCCAATACAACACCACCAGCATTTTGCGGACGATCGAGCAGATCCTCGGCTTGCCCCCGATGAACCAGTTCGACGCCACCGCCACGCCCATGTTCGATTGCTTCACGGATACTCCCGATTTCACTCCCTTCACAGCCTTGCCCGCCAACGTGCCGCTCGACCAAATGAATCCCGAGCCCAGGAAAATCTCCGATTCCCTGCTCCGCCGCCACGCCATCCAATCAGCGCGCCTGAATTTCCGGAAAATTGACGCCTGTCCTGAAGACGTTCTCAATCGTATTCTGTGGCACGCGGCCCGCGGCAGCGCCGCCCCTTATCCCGAATGGGCCATCACCCGCGGCGTGGAAGACGAAGACGATGACTAGCGATTTGCGATTTACGATTTCGGGTTTGCGATTGTGCCAATCGACAATCGGCAATCCTCAATCGGCAATCGAATGGGGGCCAGTCTCTCAAAATGAGACGCTGGTCTTGATCCGCTCTCATTTTTGCGACATTGCAGTGTCTCCACGGCGGAACGAGGGGTGAGCACGGAACCTGCTAAAGGGGCAGTGTATGAGAATTCCATTCCCAAATGGTCGTACTTTATGGAGCGCGCTGCTCCTGACAATGGCCAGTGTGAGCCTCTGCTGGGCAGCCGAAGAACCCTCGGGAGGTCCCGACGCACCGCCACCCGCAGCCCCCAGCGGACAGCCGGCCCAACAGCCAACTCCCGCCGATCAGGCGAAACCGGCCGAACCAACCAATCCGGCCGAACCAGTGAATCCAGCCGACTCGGCAAAACCTGCCGAACAGGCAAACGCGGCTGAACAGGCAAAACCCGCCGAACAGGCGAAGCCAGCCGAACCAGCGAAACCGGCCGAACAGACGAAGACAGCCTTGCCGACGAAGGTAGGCGTTCCGGCAAAGCCGGCCCCGCCACCCATTGTCATTAAGGCGATTCAAGTCAGGGTCGTTATGGTCGATGTGTGGGGCGGAAAGTTCGCCGTCGAGCACGAAGGCACGGTCCACCGGTTCAACCTGGCCCACGGAGGTATTCTCTTTTACAAGGGTAAGCCCGTTACCCTGAAGTCCTTCGGGATCGGGCAGCAAGTGATGCTCGAAGTCTTGCCGCACCGCAGCGGAAGATTGGATTTGCTGACCGCCTCCATTATTCCACGCGACCAGATAGACAAAATCGCGCCGAAGCAAACAGACGCCGTCGCCAAAGCGTCACCGACGACAGAAAAGGAAGCTCGCAGGCTGGCGAAAGCCGAGGCCAAAGCCAGGAAGCAAGCGGAGAAAGAAGCCCGCGAAAAAGCCGAAGCCGACGCCAGAGCGGAAAAGAAAGCCGCTCGAGAAGCGCGCAAGCAAAGCGAAGCGGAGGCGGAGCGCGAGAAGGAAGCGCAAGCCAAGGCAGACAAGGAAGCTCGCAAGCTGGCCAAAGCAGAGGCTAAAGCCCGGGAGCAGGCCGAAGAAGAAGCCCGCAAAAATGCCGCAGCGGAAGCTAAAGCGCAGAAGAAGGCCGCGGAAGCGGAAGCCGAGAGGCAGAAGGAAGCCGAAAAGGAAGCTCGCAAACTGTCAAAAGCCGAGGCCAAAGCCAGGGAGCAGCAGGCTGAGTAACGGGCTTTGGGATCGATCACGATTCAAAGCGGCGCGGCAGCGCCGCACTCCATGACGCTGCCGCGCAGTTTGAAGGGCCTCTTCGCAAATCGCCCCGCTCGTCACTCCGCCACGGCTAAATCCATGTCGCGGGTATAGTAGAGGATGCGGCCGCAGTTAGTGCAGGTTACGATCTCCTGTTCGGCCTGGCAGGTCACGACGGTGCTGCGGCTCAATTGCATGTGACAACCGCCGCAGACCCCATGCTGAATGCCGACGACCACATTCTGTCCTTTGTGCTTGAATAATCTTTCGTAACGGATGCGCGTGCTTTCATCGACCGCACTGGCGAGTTCGCCTCGATTCGACTCCAGTTGCTCCAGTTCTCTTTTTTGATTGGCTTCGCGCCCGGCGAGGTCCGCGAGGCGAGCGTCGATATTCTTTTGCGCGTCGGCGGTCAGTTTCGTCGCGGCAGCCACTTCCCTTTGCGCTGCTTCGGCCTGTTCCATCAGCTCAAGCTGTTGATCATCCAGCTTGTTAATGGCGTGCCTGCACATGTCGATTTCATGGGCCAGTGCTTTGTATTCCTCGTTCTTCTTGGTTTGGAACTGCTGGAGGGAATATCTTTCGATGAGCTGCTTTTTAGCCTCGACTTCCAGCTCGAGCTTCTTCCGCTCCGTCTCGATCTGCCTTCCTTTGTGCTTGGCAGCCTCCAGTTGGGCCTGTGCTGCGGCGGCTTTTGCTTGAAGCTCGCGCCGTTCGGTCGGGATGCGCGCCAGTTCCTCACGCAGACGTGCTATCTTTCGGTCGCGATCCTGGAGAATGAGGAGTTTTTCGATGACTTCGAGCATGTGATGCCAATCTGTTAGATGCTACTCAACCTATCGGTTGCAAAGCACGAAGTCAATTCAGCCGTTCTCAAGGGGTGCGATTGAAACTGCCGGTCAATTTCTGGTTTTAGCCCAGTATGTGTCCCACCAATTATTGGCACGGGCTGCTCGCAGTTGGAGCATGCTGTCCA
>JAKEEH010000446.1 GCA_022616725.1 Limisphaerales bacterium
CCCTTGATTACCAACGACTTACAACAACCAATCGCCAAGTCGTTCGATTCTACGGTCTCATCCGATTCAACGACGGCTTCCCCCGATTTAACGATTCAACGGAGCCCTTCATCGGCTCCGTCGTGATCAACCCCCTCGAATGCGGGCGCGCGGTTTGGGAGAAATGCCTCCAGGCGGAACGCGAACACCGCGACCACTTCATCGATTCAACAACTCAATGGCTCAACGCAACGACGGGTGCCTTGAATGCAGTGTCTGACAGCCATGAACGAGTCCCTCTCGCTATTGCGGAATCCTCCGCCGCGTGCCAGACTCCTCTACCAGCGATCGAATGACGTAACAATTCAACGAGTCAACAAACCATGCCCTGCCCCGGAATAACTCGCCGCTCATTCCTCGCTGACACCGGCATGGGCTTCACAGGCCTGGCGCTGGGAGCGATGCTCTTCCGCGACGGGATCGCGCGCGCCAACGATCCCGCGGCGTGGCAGCCGCCGGACGGAAAACCGCACTTCGCACCGAAGGCCAAATCGGTGATTTGGATTTTCCTGTGCGGCGGTGTCAGTCACCTTGAAAGTTTCGATGTCAAACCGGAACTGAACAAATACGCCGGCAAATCGATTGACGAGACGCCCTACAAGGACGTGCTCGACCCCAAAAAGGTTGAGAAAAACATCATTGGCGGCAATCCGTCCCACGGAAATCGCAAATCGATCATGGCGCTCCAGGCCGGTTACAAGGCTTACGGCCAGAGCGGGCTGGTCGTGGGCGACTGGTTCCGGCACATCGGCGAATGCGCGGACGACCTGGCCGTGGTGCGCTCGCTATGGACGATTCACAACGATCACGGCGCGCAGCTCACCTGGCAAACAGGCCGGCATCCGCGCGAGCTCGAGCATCCGACCCTTGGCGCGTGGATTTCCTACGGGCTCGGCTCGCTCAACCAGAACCTTCCCGAATACGTTGTCCTTGGCGTGCCCACCGGCGATTGTTGCGGCGGCACCTTCACCCATGGCGCCGCCTACCTCGGCCCGGAATTTTCCGGCGTGCGGCTCAATGTCGATCCGAAGAAACCGCTGCCGTTCATCTCGCCGGCGGAGGGAAAGATTACGCACGAAGAACAAGCTCAAAACCTGAGCCTGCTGGGCAAACTCAATCACATCGCCGGGATCGATTATCCCGATGACAAGGACCTGCGTGCTCGCATCAAATCCTACGAACTTGCCTTCCAGATGCAGACCTCCATTCCCGAAACACTGGAGTTGCAAAAGGAAACGGACGCCACGCTCAAGCTGTACGGCATCGACCAATCCGATACCAAAACCTTTGGCGAGCAATGCCTCGTCGCCCGACGGCTCGTCGAGCGCGGCGTGCGCTTCGTCCAGATCTTCCACGGCGGCGGCGGCGGCGGCGAATGGGACGCGCACTCCGAGATTAAGTCGAATCACGCCAAGCTCGCCAAACAGGTGGACCAACCGATCGCCGGCTTGCTGAAAGACTTAAAACAGCGCGGGATGCTGCAGGATACGCTGGTGGTTTTCGGGACCGAATTTGGCCGCTCGCCCGGCGCGGAAGGCACCGGTCGCGACCATCATCCGCAGGGCTTTTGCGCATGGCTCGCTGGCGGCGGGATTAAAGGCGGGGTCACCCACGGCGCGACCGACGAACTCGGTTTCCACGCCGTCGAACACCGCCATTACGTGACGGATATTCACGCCACGGTCCTTCACCAATTAGGCCTTGACTCGCGAAAGCTCGAAATCCCCGGGCGCAAACGGCTGGAAATCGATCACGGCGAATCAATCAACGAAATTTTAGATTGACGAGCTCCATCTCGCGATTCAGGGATTCACTAATCTGAAGAAACTTTGGCGCGTCTGCTGTCTCTCCCTTGATACCGATTGGTGCTCGCGGGCAGCTCTGTCCAGGGTCCAGTAATGGCCGATGCGGCTTCCAAGCGGTATCCGACTCCACTCACCCACCAAGCGCTTTTCAACTGTGCCCTCGCGGTCCAACAGAGCTAATTATCAGTTCGTGATTGCGCGGTAGAACCTCCTGGCTTCGTTGGTTACGTACAGGTTTGTGTACCAATACGGCAGCCAGTTGGTGAAGACGGGAATCCAGTTGTGGCGGTGTTCAGGTTCGTGGAGGTCTGCACCACGTAAGGCCGGTTGGTCAAAGAGTTACCGATGCGAACGCGAAATTCCGAGCCCGTGAACACCCAATTGCTCAGGCGCGCCGCCGAATCCCCGTGCACAATCAACGCCGCGACGCTGCTGGTGGTCAGGCCCGAAACGTTGCTGGCCACCACTGTATAATTCGTTCCATGCGAAAACTGGACGTCATTGATCGAGTAACTGCTGCTCGTCGCGCCCGACACGTTGTTGCCTTCGCGCCGCCATTGATAACCAGGCGAAGGCGCGCCAATCGCCGCCGAATTCAGGGTAACATTTTCGCCAACAACAACATTGGTGGTTTGCGGATGCTCGACGAAGTAAGGAGCTGTCGGCTGGATCCATTTGAACGTGAAGTTCGCGGCGCTGTTATTGTAGCCGATCACGGCGACTCGATAAGCCGTTCCGCTCGACGCATTGAACGTGACATTGGGCGCTGGTGCGGCGCGGTTCGTAACCAGCGTCAGGCTGCTCACGCTGCTGCCGGTATAAATCGCCAAAGCTGCTTGAGATCCCGCGAAAAAAGTATTCGTGAGCTCAAAGGCGACATTGCCATTGCCAGGCGCAGTCCACGTGTACCAGACCGAGGGCGTGTTGGCGTTGCCCGCGTGGTTGGTCTCGCCCGATTCGCGCGTCGCGCGGATCGTTGTTCCGTTCGTGCTCCCCTGCGCGCCGCTGATCGCGTAAGAAGCCGCAAAGTTGTCATTCGTCGGCACAGGGACTGAGACGTGCGCCCAGCGGGTGCCGGCGATGCCTATCAGCGGCTCCGGTGATGGCCCAGCATACTCTTGAATTGTCCAAAGATCGGTATCATTCAACGAGTCAACCGTCGTCGAGCTATAGTCGCCCCACCGCGAGACCCCCTCAATCGGTCCCTCACCGTACCAATAAACTCGCCGTGGCCGAAGCGTATTCATTGGATTGTAAAAGTCGCGGAATGAATAGGCTACGCTCGCGTAATAGTTAGTGGAAAAACTGGTGTACCCAATCAGCACGTCGTTGAACTTGTTTACCCCAATGCTGGCGAACCCGTAATACTCGACGCCAGTCGGATCGTCGATTCGACCACATTGAATGAGTTCCTCAGTGCTCGGTTTAATTTGAAACCATTGGATCGAACTTCGCCGTGCCACATCATTCGTGGGCAAAAAAATAGTTTGAGCTGCCCACAGGTGACCGTTGCGATAAACGACGTTGCCGAGCCTTGCATCGACGACCGTCCCGATGCGAACCGCAGTGTTGCTTTGTGGCGCGAAACAACAATCGTACCCGAATTCAGGGTAATAATTCGTCCAAGCGTTTGCCCAAGCATTGCTCACCTGGATGTAAACCGGATTCGTGACGTTGTTAAGCACCTCGGAGCCGACCGCGCCGGTAATGGTGAAAAGCCGAAGGTAACCACTGCCGTTCGTATTTCCGTTCGCGCTTTGAAGTAGATACATCGTGGACAGATTCGTGTCGTAGGTAATGGCGGGAACTTCATTGCCGGCCGCCTCCGCGTTTGTATGGACAATAAACGTCGGGGCCGTAAAGTTCCCCGCATAGAGGTTCGTTTTATTGAAAACGTAAATGTGGGAGCGCTGAGGTTGGTTAAATGTGAGATCGATCATATTCACCTGAATGACAATCCAGTGCTTGTTAAAGCCCAGGTAAGGATAATCGCCCCAGAAAAGATTGTTTGTGTCGGCCTTGATTTGCCACTGGTTCCAACCATTTGTTGGGTTGCTTCCCGAGGAAACTCCAATAAGAATTGAGGAATTGGTGGTGCCAGTATCTGCCGCACAAACAGCAATCCATCGATGCAAATACGGATCATAAACAACCCTCGGATCCGTTAGGTGATTGTAGAGAAGATTGGTCTCCCAAAAATTCCTTAACGTGTTCGTAATAAGCGTGCTGCCGTTGCGCGCTTGATATGTAACAGCACTGTTGAATATGCCCATCACGATGTTTGTGCCCACGGCTCCATGGGCATCTGGAGGGGAACCGACTTCTTGGTTGAATGCCGCTGCTAAAAAATTTGTTAGGGGTGGCGGTGACTGTGCAAGTCCAGCTTCTTGTGGGGACGCTGGCACAACAGACCTGTTCTTGAAGAACGTCGATGTAGAGGTCGCAGGAACTTTCCGGGGTGAAACAAGAACTGGAGAATTGGTTGGCGCAGCGGCCCAAGCCCTCTCGGTCGGCATTGCAACCGCGAGAATCACAGGCAGTGCGGGGAAAATGCAGAGTGTCTTCATGTTGCGGCTTATTGATCGGCTTTGCAACGGTTTCAAAATGGGGTAAGTTAAAGCAAGCACTTTCCTGCGCCTCGACCCCACACAGTCCTCAAATCGAAAGGCGCAAGTGCTTTGCTAAGATTTGCGAGACTTTCGCTTCTGTGATCACGCTGCGCTTTGGCTTTGCAGCTTTGCAGCAATATGGGATTGACACAGAGTATTCTGGATTCCATGTTGCTATGGAAGTCATTAGTCACGTTGCGCTGATGTCATCCTTGATTTCTATGACAGCAATGAAATGCAACCCGATTTTCGCGGCAGTGTCGGTACTCGTAATGACGTTGGAATCGACACTTGGCCAAGGCACCGTGAACTTTCAGAATACGGGCCCCTTCATGATTGAAGCCGACAGATTACTTCGCGATAGCGTCGGCAACCCGTTGGTGGGGACCAATTACTTGGCTCAACTATATTACGGTCCCACGGGATCCCTAGAGTCGCAGTTGATCTCCGTTGAGGGGGCCCCGAGAATGTTTCGTGTTCCTACAACAATCCTTCCGGGCACGTGGGTCGCCGCCGTCCGCACATTGGAGGGGTTCACGAGTTTACAGACGGCGAGCCTGCAGGTCCGAGTATGGGACATCGCAGCGGGCGCGACGTGGGAGCAGGCGGTGATGAGCGGCTTTGGCAACATGCAATATGGTGTTTCGCAGATATTTCCTTATACTGTCCCGCATCCGCAGGACACGACCCAGTTTCGCGGCCAGATGGAAAACTTTCGCGGTTTCAGCCTCGTGCCGGAACCTTCGATCCTCGGGTTCGCAGTCGTTGGAGCATTTGGCTTATGGCTTTGTGGACGGCGAAGCCCCCAAAGGCCG
>JAKEEH010000447.1 GCA_022616725.1 Limisphaerales bacterium
GACAAGTCGAGGATTTCGATCGTTACCGACACGTCGTGGCTTGCCTCAACAACCGAGGAATCGAATTGGGCGGCGCCGGGTTTCGCGGCGCAGAACTGGGCGAAGGCGACGAGCCTCGGCAAACTCGGAGTCGAACCCTGGGGGGACGTGATGGCGACGCCGGTGGCGACGGCAGCGGAAAAATTGACGGTGCTGCCCGGATTCAAGGTGGAGTTGCTGCGCTCGGCGGAGCGCGGGGAAGGCTCGTGGGTGTGCCTGGCGATTGATCCGAAAGGCCGGCTGATCATCTCGCCGCAGGAAGGGACCGGCAACATGTTGCGGGTGACGCTGGGTCGCAACGGTCAAATCGAAACGCTGGAGAAGATCGATCTGCCGGTCGGCGGGGCAATGGGTTTGCTCTACGCCTTCGATAGCCTGTACGTCAGCGGGAACGGACCCGAGAAGCTGGGATTGTATCGCTTGCGCGACAGCGATAACGACGATCGCTACGACAAGGTGGAATTCCTGCGCAAATTGGACGGCGCCGGCGGCGAGCACGGTTCGCACGCGCTGGTGCTGGGCCCGGACCACAAGATTTATTACATCCACGGCAACTTCGTGAAAATCCCCGCGGATATTTCGCCGCATTCGCCGCATCGCAATTACGCCGAAGACGTGCTGCTGCCGCGGCAGGAGGACGGGAACGGATTCGGTGTCGGGATCAAGCCGCCGGGCAGTTTCGTGTTGCGGATGGATCGCGACGCAAAGGAGGTCGAATTGTTCGCCGCGGGGATGCGCAACGCTTATGACATCGATTTCAACGCTGACGGCGAGTTGTTTACCTTCGACAGCGACATGGAATGGGATTGGGGCACGCCGTGGTATCGGCCAACGCGGATTTATCAAGTGGTCTCTGGCGGAGATTATGGGTTCCGCGAGGGCACGGCCAAATACCCAAGCTATTACCCGGACTGCCTGCCCCCGACCGTGGACATTGGCATCGGCTCGCCCACGGGCGTGAAGTTTGGAACCAAGTCGAGCTTTCCCGGCAAGTACAAGCGAGCATTCTTCGCGATGGACTGGTCGTACGGCCGGATCCTGGCGGTGCACTTGAAATCTGACGGCGCGAGCTATACGGGCACGTTCGAACCATTCGTCGTCGGAAAGCCTTTGAACGTCACCGACCTCGAATTCGGGCACGATGGGGCGATGTATTTTACGACCGGGGGCCGCGGGACGCAGTCGGGCTTGTATCGGGTGACGTATGTAGGCCGGGAAATCGGGGAGGGCGCGCCTGCGGATAAGCAAGCGGCGACGGCCAGGACGATCCGCCACAAGCTGGAGGCGTTCCATGGTAAACGCGATGCGGCCGCCCTGGAGCTGGCGATGAAATACCTTGATAACTCGGACCGGTGGATTCGGTACGCGGCGCGGATCGCGTTGGAAAGCCAGCCCGTGGAGCAATGGGAAGGCATGGCCCTGAAGCAGCCCACCAAGCGAGGCTCGCTGACGGCGCTGTTGGCGCTGGCACGGTCCGGAGGCCAGGACTTGAAAGGAGATTTGCTTACTGCACTGGGAGAGTATTGGCCGGATGGCCTGGAGGAGGAGGAAAAGCTGGAGGTGTTGCGCATCTGCAGCCTGGCATTCATCCGCATGGGCCGGCCCAGCCCCGGCACGGCGCAGGACGTGATTGACTCCGTTGCACCGCTGTATCCGGCGTCGAGCGCGCGGCTGAATCGTGAATTGGCGCAGCTTTTGATCTACCTGGAAGCCCCCGGCATTGTGCCGAAGACCCTGGATTTGACGAGTCGAGCCGACACCCAGGAGGAACAGCTTCATTACATCTTCCATTTGCGCACGCTGAAGACAGGGTGGTTGACGGAAGATCGCGAAACGTACTTTGCCTGGTTTAGACGCGATCGTTCGAGCGATCGGCATCCGCCGGAGGTCCGGCAATGGTTCGCGGACGTGGCGCGGGATTATACGGATGGCGCGAGCTTCCCGAAGTTCATGGCCAACATCAGGCGAGACGCAGTCGCAACTTTGACGGAAAGCGAGAAGGCGACGCTGGCCGGGCTGATCTCGGGAGAGCTTCCCACGGCGAGGCCAAAACCGGAACGCAAATTGGTCCAGGAGTGGACCATGGGCGACCTGATTCCTGCGCTTGCTGACGCCTCGAGTGGCCGGAATTTTCGGCGTGGTCGCGAGGCGTTTGAAGTGGCGCAGTGTATTGCCTGCCATAAGTTTGGCACAGAGGGCGGGTCGCTCGGACCGGACATCACGGGCGCGGCCAGCCGGTTCAACCGCCGCGATTTGCTGGAAACCATTGTTGAGCCATCGAAGGTCATTTCCGATCAGTATCAGAACATTACCGTGACGAAGAAGGACGGCGAAGACGTGACCGGTCGGTTGGTCGAAGAGAACGACGAGCGGCTTGTGCTGGTGACGAATCCGCTGCCGGAAACGCGCACGGAGGTAAAGAAGCGCGACGTGGTGAAGCGCGCGCCGTCGAAGATATCGCCGATGCCTGAAGGACTGGTAAACATTTTGACCAAAGAGGAAATCCTGGACTTGCTGGCCTACATCGAGGCGGGCGGGAAACGCGAGCACGCGGCCTTTGCCCGCTGAGCAAAACGGAGAGAAATCATGAACTCGGTTAAGAAGCTTAAAACGGTTTCGAAAAATCTGCGATCCATTGTCGATGCGGCGCTGGAGGACGGCGGCGGGTTGTTGCGGCTTTCGCCGTGCTGGGTGCCACGGTCGTTCCTGCAACCCGGCAAGCGGCTCAAGTTGCATCCGGACGATCTCTACGCCTATGGGCTGAACCGGGGCGGGATTGACGAGCGCTGGTTCGCCTCGACCACGCCGGCGGCGAACGAAAACCGCACGCCCGATGAAGGTTTGAGTTACGTGATCGTGGGCAATCGGCGCTTTACGCTGGCGGATGCGGTGGCCGAATGCGGGGCGGACCTGATCGGCAAGCGCATCTGGAACAAATACAAGCGCTGGCCGGTGTACTCCAAATTTTTTGACAACATGGGGCCGATTCCGCACCACATGCACCAGTCGCAAAAGCAGGCGAAGCTGGTGGGCCAGGAAGGCAAGCCGGAGTCCTATTATTTCCCGCCGCAACACAACAACGTGGGAAACAATTTTCCCTACACGTTTTTCGGGTTGGAACCGGGCACGACCAAGGCCCAGGTGCGGCGTTGCCTGGAGAATTGGAACAAAGGGGACAACGGCATCCTGGACCTCTCGAAGGCTTACCGGCTCAAGCCGGGGACCGGCTGGCTGGTCGGACCGTGCATATTGCACGCGCCGGGTTCGCTGTGCACCTATGAACCGCAGTGGGGTTCCGACGTGTTCGCGATGTACCAGTCGCTCGTGGAAGGGCGCGAGGTGCCGTGGTCGTTGCTGGTGAAGGACATGCCGAAGAGCAAGCACAAGGATCTGGATTTCATCGTGGAACAGCTCGATTGGGAGGCAAACGTCGATCCTGAGTTCAAGGACAATCATTATCTCGAACCCGTTCCTGTGGCCGACACGCGCAGCGATGGTTACGTGGACCGCTGGATCGTTTACGGCCGCATCAACGGGGAGCAATTGTTTACTGCCAGGGAGCTCACGGTCGAGCCGCGGGCCAAGTGCGTCATCAAGGACAAAGGCGCGTACGGGTTGATCACGGTCCAGGGCCGAGGGCGGATGAACAAGCTGATGCTTGATTGCCCGAAGCTGATTCGGTTTCACGAACTCACGGAGGATGAAGTGTTTTGCACCGAGGCGGCGGCACAGGAGGGCGTCGTGTTTGAGAACGCGTCGGATTACGAGCCGCTGGTGGTGCTGCGTTACTTTGGGCCGGAAGTAAACCCCGACGCGCCGGAGCTTGGGGCGTATCGGAAGAACAAGTTTGATTGAGGGCTCGGGCTTGACGGCTCCGCGCAGGGCAAGCCATTCTGCCGAATCTGCCGAGCATTCATCGACAACATCAACCTGCCTTGGCAAAACCGGGACAACGGCGTAAGCTTTGCACGTGCCGACGATCGAAGAGATACAGCAAACGGTGCTAGCGCTGCCCGTGGAACAGCGGGCGAAACTGGCTGAGTCGTTGCTGAGCTCCTTGCCGTTGGCGGACGAGGAGTGGTCCGAAGCGCAAGAACTGGCTGAAGTGGAGCGACGCGACCGCGAGATCGAGAGCGGGGCAGTGCAACCGCTGGGCGAAACAGAGTTCTGGCGTCGGGTCCAAGCCCGCCGGAAGCGGTGAAATCGAGTACCATCCGGCCGTCGAGCAGGATGTGGATGAGGCATTGCGGCGCTACGAAGCCGTCTCTGGGCGATTGGCTCAGGAGTTTAGCGCGGAATCGCAGCGCGGAATTGCTGCAGCGGCAACTAAGCCTGGCAGGTTTCACATGGTAAAGCCGGGATTCCACAGAGCGAACCTGAAGCGTTTTTGTACTGCTTTTGTACTGGTTTTGTACTAATTTTTGCCTCATCTCGTCCTGGATAGGATTGTCCGGCGCTGGCCGGCGGGACGTCGGCCCAGTGTGGCAGGGGGCGAGAGGCGAAATTGGACTGATCCCAAAAAGTGTGCAGATTCGTGCGTAAAACGGGTGAATCGAAGCGAGTCCAAGTCCAAAAAGTCCAATTTTCCGGATTGGAGCAACGAAGGCGCGAGGCCCGAAGAGGCTGGTTTATACAGTGCCCCTTGGAAATTTGTTCGGTTTTATTCGGTTTTATTCGGTTTGCGTCAGATTGGCGCATCTGTCGTGAAGTAAAGCAGTCGCTTGTCTGGACGCTGTCCCTCGATCTTTGAGCGGTCCTTCATCGTGAAGCCTCCTATCGCCATCAGGTTGGAAATGACCGCTGGAGAAAACTCCTGCGGTACCACTTTGTAAATCCACAGGCTGGTTGGCCAGTGATTCGTCGGCGCATTCCACGCGATAGAGACGTTTGTGGCAGTGAACGCCGGACCATCCAGGATCAGGCCCCCTGAAAACACGCTCTGACACATGAACAGACAGATCAGCAGCGCCAGCCCGTTCACGGATATACTCTTTGATTGACGTCGGTCAGCGTGTCGACGGACAGATCAGGAATGGTATACGAAAGTAGCCTGTCACCGAACGTTGGGGTGTCCCACCCGACGACTCTAAAAATTCCGCTGATGGCGGATGGAAGCGAGCACGAAATCCGCCTAGCCAAAAAGGCGGACAACCAATCCGCTACGCCAGCAAGTCCTTGACAACATGCGCTTCCTCGACGCCTGTGAGGCGAACATCCAGGCCCTGCCATTTGGTGCTGAAGCGCCGGTGGTCGATTCCCAACAGGTGCAGAATGGTGGCGTGGAAATCGCGGACATGGACGGGGTTCTCGACGATGTTGTAGCTGAAGTCGTCCGTCTGTCCATAAATGGTGCCGCCCTTCACACCCCCGCCAGCCATCCACATGGTGAAGCAACGGGGATGATGGTCGCGGCCATAGTTGTCTTTGCTGAGCCCGCCCTGGCTGTAAATCGTGCGCCCGAATTCACCGCCCCAAATGATCAACGTGCTGTCAAGCAGACCGCGGCGTTTAAGATCATTGATCAACCCGTAGGTGGCCTGATCCACATCTTTGCATTGGCTGGGCATGCGGCCACCGACGTTCGAATGATGGTCCCAATTGTTGTGATAGATCTGCACAAATCGCACGCCGCGCTCCACGAGCCGCCGCGCCAGCAGACAGGTAAACGCAAAGGTGCCGGGCTTTTTCGCGTCGTCGCCGTAAAGTTTGTAAGTTTCTTCGCTTTCTTTCTCGACGCTCATCAGTTCCGGCACGCTCGCCTGCATGCGGAAGGCCATCTCGAACTGCTGAATGCGCGTGTGGGTTTCGGGGTCGCCCACTTTCTTGTAAGCGATCTCATTGAGCGCATTGAGACCATCGAGTTGTTTGCGGCGGAGATCAGTTGGGAGGCCCGCGGGATTGTTGATGAACAGAATTGGATCGCCCTGGCTGCGGAAAGAAACACCGGCGTGTTCCCCCGACAGGAAGCCGCTGGACCAGAGGCGAGCGCTGATGGCCTGGAATTGTTCTTTGTTCGACGGCTCGGCGACGAGCACGACGAACGTGGGCAAATTCTGGTTGAGCGATCCGAGCCCGTAGCTGACCCATGACCCGATGCACGGCCGGCCCGAAATCATGTTGCCGGTTTGCATATGGCAGATGGCGGGCTCGTGGTTGATTGCCTCGGTGTGCATGGAACGGATAAAGGCCATGTCATCGACGCACTTGCGCGTCCATGGAAGCAGTTCGTCGTTCATCCATAAGCCGCATTGGCCGGCCGGTTTGAACCTATATTTGGAGGGCGCGACCGGGAATCGCTTCTGGCCCGAGGTCATGGTTGTAAGCCTCTGGCCCATGCGAACCGAATCCGGGAGGTCCTTGTCGTACCACTCCTGCATGACCGGCTTGTAATCATAGAGATCCATCTGCGATGGACCGCCGACCATGTGCAAGTAGATGATCCGCTTGGCCCTGGGCGGAAAATGCGGCAACCCGGGACCGGCAGCAGACTCTTCGCCCCACAAGCGCAGGGCGGGTCCCAAAAGCGAGGCCAGCGCGGCGTAGCCCAGGGCATTCTTGCCGCGGGCGAAGAACTGCCGGCGCGTTTCGTAACGTTTGTACTCCTCGAACAGGCTCATAATCATTTATTCAGGACTTCGTCCAGGTTCATCAACTGGTTTGCGACCAGGGTCATCGCCGCGAGTTGCGGCGCCGAAATGCTGTTGCAAGGCTCGGATTCGCCGACGCTCAGGAACTGTTTGGCCGCGTCCGGCGTTTGTTCGTAAAACGCTTTGGTCTCCGCAAGGGTCTCGAGCACGATGGCTCTTTCCTTTGATGACAATGGCCGCGCCAACACGCGCCGGGCCATTTCCTCGATAGCCTCATCGTCGCGTTCCGGCCGGGCTGCGAGCGCGCGCTCGGCCAGATGGCGAGCGGCTTCGAGGAATTGCGGATCGTTCAACGTCGCCAGCGCCTGCAAGGGGGTGTTCGTGCGCTCGCGGCGCACACTGCACACCTCGCGGCTCGGCGCATTGAAGATGTCCATCGTCGCGGGGGGCGCCGCGCGTTTCCAGAAAGTGTAAAGGCTGCGCCGATACAGCCCGGCACCGGCGTCGCGCTTATATTTTTTGGTGTCGCTCTCAGGCATCGCGACGGCTTCCCACACGCCGTCGGGCTGATAAGGCCTGACACTTGGCCCGCCCACTTTCCGGACGAGAAGGCCGCTCACCGTCAACGCGTAATCGCGCACCATCTCCGCGTCCATGCGGAAGCGGGGCCCGCGGCTGAGCAGCCGGTTCTGGGGATCCTTTTCAAACTTTTCGGGCGTCACCTCCGAGCTTTGCCGATAGGTGGAGGAAGTGACTATGAGTTCGAAGAGGTGCTTTACGTTCCAGCCGCTTTCGACAAATTCGACCGCCAGCCAATCAAGCAATTCAGGGTGCGAAGGCGGGTCGCTCATCGTGCCGAAGTCCTCGGTTGATTTTACCAGCCCCACGCCAAAAACTTCCTGCCAAAACCGATTCACAACGACGCGGGCGGTGAGCGGGTTTTCGGCAGAATTGATCCATTTGGCCAGGCCGAGCCGGTTGGTCGGCGCACCCTCCGGAAGCGGATGAAGTGCCGCCGGTGTCGCGGCGACTACTTTGTCTTTGGGTTTGTCGTATTGCCCGCGGAACAGGATGTGCGCCATCGGGATTGAATTGGTCTTCTCCCGCTGAATATGCGTGACCGGGTTGCGCTGCCGAATGAGATCCTGCTCGGATTTGAGCGAATTGTGCGCTTTGGACAAGCTCAGGTAGCGTTCGTCGCGGGTCGTCAACCAATACTCGAAGATCGCTTCCTTTTGGTCAGGACTGCGTTTGGCCGGCTCCACTGTCAACGCGTATTGCACGGGGACAACCTGCGCCAGGGCTTTCACTTCTTCCGCCGCAAGTCTGCGGTCATAAACGCGCAAATCCTGCACGCGACCGCGCTCGAACTCCTGGCCTTTGCTTCGCTGTCCCAGGCGCAGCGGTGTTTCGGCGCGGATCGTTTCCTTAAGGGAATCCTTCTCGACCGAGACGGCGGCCTCAGTTCCATCAATGTAAATTCTCACTCCCTTGGCTTTGCCTGAGCCATCGTAACTGACGAACACATGTTGCCAGGTTTTCTCCTTTATCACCTCGCCTTTGGTCGAAACCTTAATCGCATTGTCGGGCCATTTGTGGACGACATGGACACTGAACTTTTTGGCATTTTGGAAGAGGTCCCAACCTCGATAATCCCGCTCGACATCCATGCGGGCGAGAATGGCCTTATCGCCCTCGGCCTTGCTGACGCGCACCCAGGCCCCATAGCTGAACGCATTAGTCCGCTCAAAATCCGCGGTATCGCCCAGAAGCAGAGTGTTGCCCTTTTTCAGGACCAGCGCGGGGCCGAGTTTGCCATCCTGCCACTCCAGTTCATTGGTAAGCGGTATTGTTTTGACGCCTCCGGCGAATACAACGACGTCGTTGCTTCGGCGCTCATTGAGTGGCACGTGGACCGTCAGCCCGCGTGATGGCACTTCCCTTTCGAAGTCCTCCGCTCTCGCTTCGGGCACCCAAAGGAGATAACCGGGTTTGGCGGTTTTGCGCCGGTCGTTCACTCTGGCCTTTGCCGCCGTCATCGCTGCGGGCAATTCCTCCCAGCGCTGTTTGTCCTCGGGCGTTTGCAAGACGAGAATGCTCGGGGTCGAGTCCTTGACGTTCCCATCCTTTGCCGGCTGGGTGGTGTTGCGGAAGAAGGCCTCCATGGAATAAAAATCGCGCATCGTGAAGGGATCGAACTTATGGTCGTGGCACGCCGTGCAATTCAAGGTGCTTGCAAGCCAGACCCACCCGGTGGTTGTTACCCGGTCATTCGCATAGTTGGCCAGGTTCTCTTCCTCGATCGTGCCCCCTTCGTTTGTTGTCATGTTGCAACGGTGAAAGCCTGTCGCGACGAGCTGGTCCGTGTCGGGATCTTCCAACAGATCACCCGCGAGTTGTTCGAGGGTGAACTGGTCAAAGGGCATGTTGTGGTTGAAGGCCTTGATGACCCAATCACGGTACGGCCACATTTCGCGATAATTATCGAAGTGCAAACCGTGCGTGTCGGCATAGCGCGCCGCATCGAGCCAGTAACGCGCGCGATGTTCGCCCCAGTGCGGTGAGTTGATGAAATGTTTGACGAGTCGGGCGTAGGCGTCGGCTGATCGATCAGTGACGAACGCTTCGACGATTTCCGGTTCTGGCGGCAAGCCGGTGAGGTCCAGCGCCAGGCGGCGCGCCAACACGCGGCGGTCGGCTTCCCGCGCGGGTTTCAGTCCCTTACTCTGCAATTTCGCGAGGATAAAGGCATCAATTGGATTGCGAATTGGAAAGCCGGGCTGTTTGACGTTCGGCAGCCGCGGGCGCTCGGATTTTATATATGCCCAGTGCCCTTGCCAGGGCGCGCCCTGCAAAATCCATTTCTTTAGAAGTTCCTTCTGTTCTGGCTTCAGGACCTTGTTGGACTCCGGCGGCGGCATCGCGTCGTCCTCGTCCGTTGTGGTGATGCGCGCCCAGAGTTCACTTTTTTCTAAATCGCCGGGGATCACGACCGCGTCTCGCTTCGGAGTTTTCTCGAAGATACCCTCCTTTGTGTCCAGCCGCAGTTTTGCCTTGCGAGCTGCGTTATCAGGACCATGGCAGGCGAAGCAGTTGTCGGCGAGAATAGGCCGAATGTCGCGGTTAAATTTGATTTCTGTATCCGCCGCGAAGCCCGGAGGCGGACAAAGAATCAACAGTGCCAAACTGGCGCAGAAAAGGAGGCTGGAAGTAGTCTTCCACATCAGCTTAGATCGCTTGTCACTATGGCTCGGCATTCTGCCCCCATACTTCCGACGAACTGGTTGGATGGCGAGTTCAAAAAAGTCGGGGAATTTAGCGGTTTTTGCGAATTGCCACTCGTCTTTTGCCATTCGAAAGCTCTGCATCAGCGGTTGAAGGATTTCGTGAAGTCTTCGGCGCCCGTGGAGGTGATGACATTCTTCTCGAATTTGGAGTTGCGGATGAGTTGCTGGAGTTTCTGTTCATACGCCGCGCTGTCCAGGGGCAGGTCGATAGTGCGGTCTTCGAGAGAGGAGTAGAGGATGGCATTGGCGAGCTCCACGGAGTGGATGCCCTCAGAGGCCGGGGCGATAAGGGGCGCGCCATCGAGGATCGCGTCGATAAAATTCTGGGTGATGTGCTGATGTTGGCCGGTAGTCGTGTCGTACGGAATTTCGATGTTCCAGGTGTCGGGCTTGGAAAAGCCGGCTTTGCTGGTGCGGCTGAACTCGAACATAGATGCCTCGTTACGGATCAAGGAGATTTTCTGGTTTTCGACGACGAGTTTGCCGCGTTCACCCACCACTTCGAAACGGTTGCTGCCGGGGGCTTCGCCCGTGGAGGTGATGAAAACGCCGGTGGCGCGGTTGGGCCATTCGAGGTAAGCGGTAACGTCGTCTTCGACTTCAATGTTGTGAAAGCGGCCGAGTTGGCAGAAGCCGCGCACGCGCGCCGGCGGACCGAGGAGCCAGATCAGGATATCCAGATTGTGCGGGCATTGGTTGAGAAGGACGCCGCCACCCTCGCCTTTCCACGTCGCGCGCCAGCCGCCGCTGGCGTAATAGGATTCGGTACGAAACCAGTCGGTGATGATCCAGTTGATCCGCGTGATCTCACCGAGTTCATGGTTGGCGAGGAGTGATTTCAGTTTCTTGTATTTCGGTTCGGCCCGCTGCTGAAACACCGCGGCAAAAACAAGCTTCTTGTCGCGATGCGCGGCCATCAGGCGTTCGCAGTCGGCTTTGTGGACCGAGATGGGCTTTTCCACAAGGACATGGACGCCGTGCCGGAGAGCTTCGATGCCGAGGGTTGTGTGCTGGTAATGAGGCGTCGCGATGATCAACGCGTCGATAGCGCCGGAGTGAATCATTTTCTCCGCGCTCTCGAATGTCTTGAGCTGGCGGTAGGGCTCGAGGCGCGCCGGCGAGCTGCTGCTGACGGCGCTGAGTTCGCAACGCGCTACCTTCCCCTGCAAGAGGTAGTCGGCGTGGAATTTGCCCATATTGCCGAGCCCGGCGATGCCAAGACGGACTTTGTTCACAGCGCGATACTAAGCGGAACGGCTGGCGAAACACGATGACAAATTGCGCCCGGCACCAAGGAGACATCGATGTTCGAGTTCAGCCGCGCCAGCAAAGCCGTTGACACGAAGTGAGTAGTGCATAGTGATTAGTGATTAGTGGACTGCCCACCACCCACCACCCACCACCCACCACTCACCACTCACTCACTACTCACTAATCCTTTTCCCAGTTGACGCTGCGGATACCCCCCCCGTAAGGTAGCCCCAATTAGTTCTGCCGCAGTGAAGCGGCAGGGCTGGAGATCTATTATGGCCGAAGGATATTGCGTTAAGTGCAAAGCCAAGAAGGAAATCGTCGATGCCGTTGAGGAAGTGATGAAAAACGGGCGCAAAGCTATTAAAGGCAAATGCCCGACTTGTGGCACGGTTATGTTCAAAATCCTTGGCGGCAAGGCAGCGCCCGCGCCCGCCTCCGGGACGCCGCCCCCCAGCCCCTCGCCGCAAAGCTGAGCTATGTCCCAGCAACTGGCTTACGTCATCATCACACCCTATACCCTTTCCAAGTCGCGGACGGGTGGAATCCTGGCGCGGCTCATCACCCGAACCGGTCTCGAGCTCGTCGGCGCCCGCATGTTCGGCCCGAGCAGGGAGCTGGTGGAACAATATTCCGAGGCGATTGTCTCGGCCGCCGACCCGCAGGACCGGCGCATTCAGGAACTGATCCGGGATTATATCCTGCAAAACCTCTCGCCGGATCCGAAGACGAAGCGGCGGCGCCGCGTGATGGTTCTGCTGTTCCAGGGCGGCGACGCCGTCCGCAAGGTCCGCTCGGTGATAGGCAATATCAGCCCGGACCGGCGCGGCGGCGAAACAATCCGCGACACCTACGGCGACATCATCCTCGATGAACGCGGAGAGGTGCGCTATTTCGAGCCGGCGGTTCTGGCGGCGCCGAATTTCGAGGAAACGCAGTTCAAGCTGAGGCTTTGGGCTAAGTATTCGGATACCGATGGCGGCCTGCTAACGGACACGATTGCGTATCTACCGGGAGAAACGCCGCAGCGGACTTTGGTTCTGATCAAGCCGGACAATTTCCGTTTTCCGACGGGCCGGCCGGGTAACGTTATCGACTTTTTCTCCCGGACCGGGTTGTACATCGTCGGCATCAAGGTCCACCGAATGAGCGTTGCCGAAGCGACGGAATTCTACGCGCCAGTCAAAGAGGTGCTTCGGACCCGATTGAAGGATGTGGTCGGGTCACGGGCTAAAGCGGCGCTGGAAAAAGAACTCGGCTTCAGAGTGGGGCCGGCAGAGCAACAGCAACTAGGCGAATTGCTGGGGCCGCTTTACGGCGATAATCAGTTCGAGAACATCGTCAAGTTTATGTCGGGCCGTTCCCCCGCGGAAGCGGATCCCGCGCAATGGAAAGCGCCGGGAAGCGAGAAGTGCATCGCGATCGTCTATGAAGGCGTGGAGGCGGTGCGCAAGATTCGCGACGTCCTGGGCCCGACCGACCCTTCAAAGGCGCCGCCCGGGTCGATTCGCAAAGAATTCGGCCAAACTGTGATGGTCAATGCCGCCCACGCGAGCGATTCGGAGGAAAACGCCAAACGTGAAATCGGCATCATCAACGTGGCTGAAAACAACTTCCGGCGCGTGATTGAGGAATTCTACGGCAAGTAGTAGCGTGTGAAAGTGAGCAGGCGTGAAAGTGAGAAAGTGAGCGCACCAGCACACTTTCTCACTTTCTCACTTTCCCTACGGATTTTGCTGCCGCAGGCGGTAGAAGCCTGCGCCAGGTCCGATGTTGACCGTCGCGCAATTACCCACGGACGGGATCGTGCTCCAGGTCGGTCCCGAAATGCCAGCGGCCGATTCCAAAACATACCCCGTCACGTCTATGGGCCAGATAATCCGCAGCGTGTTGCCACTGCGGAGCAGTGCTAGCCTTGGTTCCGGAGTCGGCGCAGGCACCGTAATGGCCACTGGAATGCCGCCAGCCGACGGGCCACCCAGGGCTTCCATCTCAGGCTTCGATAACGCGCCGTTGCGTATCTGGATGCTGTTCACCCACATCACGCGCCGCTCGTCCTGATCGCCGTCAGCGAACAGAATCGCGGTCGGCAGCAAGGCGCGCCGCGGCGCATCCAAGCCCTGGTTGGCGGTCCAATCATCCTGGAAGATGCCATCGACGTACTTGGTTACGCGCGGCGGGTTGGCGGCCTCATCGTAAGCCGCGCAAACGCGGTGCCAGGCCAGGGGCGTGAAGGCGCCGGTGCCGTTATAACCGTCGCCGCCCTGGCCGAATTGGTTGCCTTGCCAAAACAGGTCGCCATCGTCGGTGTTATCCAGAGAACTGATTTGCAGGAGCGCGGCCGCGCCCGGACCCATGTTGTCCACCATGACGTCCATAATGAGCGTGTACTGGTTGACCCTGGTGCCCCCGCCGTTAGGCGCGATCAGGTGTTCCATAATGTAGCCGATATTCCGGTTCAGATCCCCAGGCACGCGCATGATCTGCGCATCTTCGCCATTGATCAACTCGACGGTGAGTGAACTGCACGTCCCGAACTGGGTGCCCATGGCAGTCAATCCGGTCGGGCCATCGAAATACTGCAGCGGCCTGCCGACAGTCGCGGCCAGGTTGCCCTGGTTGAAGTCCCATTGCCCGGTAACGGTCGTCGGCGGAGTCGCGACCGGAATGCCGCTGCCCGAAGGCGCGCCCAGTGCGGCCATTTGCGCGTCGGATAGTTTTCCGGCCCGAATCTGGATGCTGTCCACCCACATGACGCGCCGTTCGTCCTGGTCGCCGTCGGCGAACAAAATCGCGGTGGGAAGCAACGCCCGGCGTGGGTTGTCGAGGCCCTGGTTGGCGGTCCAGTCGTCCTGCTTGATACCGTCCACGTACTTGGTCACGACCGGCGGGTTGGCCGCTTCGTCGTAAGCGGCGATGACGCGATGCCA
>JAKEEH010000448.1 GCA_022616725.1 Limisphaerales bacterium
AAAGTCGAGGGCAGCGGTTCGAATTACGTATTCACGTTTGACCAGCCCAATTACGGCGCCGTCCAGATCTCCTGGACGTCCTCACACGGAATTACGGACATCGGGTATCCCTCGTCATTGCCGTTTGACGACAATGGACCGGGTGCGACATGGGTTTATAATTTGGACGACCGAACAGCGCCGATAATTGCCGCCCGCGCACCGCAGGCGGGCGCGACGGTCACGAACCTGACGCAGATCTCCGTCGCCTTCAGTGAGGCGGTTGCAGGAGTGGACGCAGCGGACCTGTTGATCAACGGCACGGGCGCATTCGGAGTGAACGGGACCGGATCGAACTACGTCTTCAGCTTTTTTCAGCCGGAGGCGGGATTCGTCAGCATTTCCTGGACGAGTGACCACGGAATCCGGGATCTCGCGGCGTCGCCCAATCCTTTCGACGCTAACGGGCCCGGAGCAACATGGACATATATTCTCGACACAAGAACCTTCTTCGTCCAGTCGAACTCCATGTGGCTCTTTGTCAAGGGGACGAACGAAGTTTCGACTCCGGTCACAGCGTGGCGACAGCTTCAATTCGATGACTCCAGTTGGTCGAACACGCTCGCGCCATTCTATTACGGCGACCCGTACCCCACGCCAGGCAATCCGGGAACCCTGCTCTCCGACATGCAGAACAACGGCTACAGCAGCATCTTTCTTCGGCAGCGATTCTTTGTTCAGAATGCGTTCGCGATCACCAACCTCTTCCTGGCGCACCAAAGCGATGATGGATTTATCGCCTGGATCAACGGCTTTGAAGTCTGGCGCCACAACATGCCGGACGGCGAAGTCCCCTATAACGGATCGACCCTCGGCCCAACCGCTGAACAGAACAGCACCGCCCCTTACATTTTCGTTCCCCTGCCCGACCCTGCCCTTTACCTGAGAGATGGCACGAACGTGCTGGTGGTGCACGCGTTCAACGTCATCAGCCAACCGCCCAGCAGCGACTTCGGCTTCAACGCGCAGCTTTTTGGATTCGTTGCTGATCCAACCGTCGTCCCGCCAGGCATCGCCGCTATCACGCCAACGGCCGGGGCATTATTCTATCTGACCAACATCACAATCCGATTCACCGAGTCGGTGAGCGGTGTGAATCCGGGGGATTTGCTCATCAACGGAGCGGCCGCAACGTCGCTCGAAAGCACCACCAACACCACCTATACGTTTTCGTTCGCCCAGCCAGACTATGGACCGGTTACGGTCACATGGGCCTCAGGTCACGGGATTGTTGACTTTGACTCCCCGCCGAAGCCGTTCGATGGGATCGCCCCAGGCTCACTCTTTCAATACGACCTGCTCAACCCGAGTGCGCCCACCGTGGCCACGCGTGTGCCGGCCGCTGGATCGACTATCAACGAGTTGACGGAAATCAGCGTGACTTTCAGCGAGCCCGTGACGGGTGTGAACGCGAGCGATTTCCTCGTCAATGGTATCGCTGCGACCAGCGTGACGGGGTCGGGAGCAAACTACACGTTTGCGTTCGCTCAGCCCGCCTACGGGCCGGTTGCGATCGGTTGGACGGCCAGCCACGGAATCGCTGACTTGGAACTGCCTGCCAATCCCTTTGACGCAACCCGCCAGGGCAGCGCGTGGAGCTACACGCTGGTGGACCAGACACCGCCGGTCATCGCGGCTTTGAATCCCCCTGCAGGGGCGCAGGTCACAAACCTCACTCAAGTGGCTGTGACATTCAGTGAGCCAGTCACCGGCATTAACGCAACCGACCTCCTCGTTAACGGCGCTCCGGCGACAAGCGTGAGCGGCGCCGATGCCATCTATGTGTTCGCGTTCGCCCAGGCAAACGCCACCGTCGTCAACTTCACTTGGGCGAACAACCACGGCATTCGCGACCTCGCGCCCGTCCCGAACGCCTTCGACGCCAACGGCCCCGGCGCGACCTGGTCTTATTCCACGCCGGACACCCTGGCGCCGTCTGTCGTCGCGATTGACCCCGCGCCATTTGTGACGGTGCGCTCGCTGACTCAGATCCGCATCACGTTCAGCGAACCGGTCGTGGGCGTCGGCACAAACGATCTCCTGATCAATGGACGTCCCCCACTGACCGTAAACGGATCGGGCGCCGGGCCATACACGTTCAGTTTTTTGCCGCCGACCAACGGAGCCGTGGACGTGAAATGGATTGTCGGTCATGAGATCACAGACCTCGCCGACCCCCCGAACCCATTCGACGGCGGCGAGTGGACCTACATTCTCGATCCAAATGCCACGTTCGCAGGCAAGGTGATTCTCAGCGAAATCATGTTCAACTCGCGGAGTGGACTGCCCGCGGACGAATGGATTGAACTCCAGAATGTGAGTGACACCCGGATCAACCTGACAGGCTGGCGTTTCAGTCGCGGAATCGATTTCACTTTCCCCAATGTTCCCCTGGATGCGGGCGGTTACCTGGTCGTTGCCGCCAATGTCGAAGCGTTCCAGGCCAACTATCCTGGCGTCACGAACGTCGTTGGGGGATGGACCGGGCGGCTGGCCAACAGCGATGAGACGATCGAATTGGAAACGGTGCTGGGCGAAGTCGTGAACCGCGTCCATTACGCAACCGAAGGCGATTGGGCGCGGCGTGAACGCGGGCATGGCGCCGCGCCGGTGACCAGCATTTTCTTTGGCGGCGCCAACGCGACGGTCACGGTTTTTGCCCACGGCTTTAGCGGCACTGACCGGATCATGATCTCCGGCGCAGATCAACCCGAGTACAACGGGATTTTTGCCATCAGCGGCATTTCCCCGAGCACGTTCAATATTGCGGTGCCCGGCGCGCCTGCCTCGCCGGCAACCGGCAATATCATTGCCCGGCATGTTATTGACAACGATCAATCGGGTTGGTCCTGGTTTTCAGCCGCCGATGGCTTTGGATCTTCCCTCGAACTGGTCAACGCGGCGCTGCCGAACACCTTCGGGCAAAACTGGCTCTCCAGCACCAACCTGGGCGGCACACCGGGACGCTCGAACTCCGTCGCGCGGGGAAATATCGCGCCGTTGATCCTTGAAGTGACGCATTCTCCGCCTGTGCCACGTTCGACGGACGTGGTGGCCATCACCGCGCGGATTCGTGACGAATCGACCAGCGGCGTGCAAAGCGCAACCTTGTGGTACCGCGACCACAGCAGTCCCGTACCGGGTGGCCCATTCATCAGTACCGCAATGCTGGACGACGGCGCGCACGGAGACGGAGCGATCAGCGACGGCCTTTTCGGGGCGTTGCTGCCCCCCGCGCCTAACGGAACCATCATCGAGTTTTACGTCCAGGCCGCGGACACGAACGGCCTATCCCGCGCCTGGCCCGCGCCAACGTGGGAAACCAATAACACTTTTGCGCAGCTCGCCAATGCTTTGTACCAGGTCGATGATGAAATCCTCACAGACGTAATGCCTTCGGTTCGCCTCGTCATGAGCGCCTCCGAGCGGGCTACCTTTCCGCCAAATAACCGCAACTCCGATGCCGAGATGAACGTGACCTTCATTGGCAGTGATGGCGACGGTACAACCATCCATTATTTGGCCGGCGTTCGCGTTCGCGGGGCAGGCTCACGCACGCGCAACCCACCCAATAACCGTGTCAACATCCCGAACGACAATCGCTGGAACGACCTGCAAGCCATCAATCTCAACGGCCAGTACGTTCACGCCCAGGTGATCGGCGCGGCGGTCGCCCGCAAATCAGGCGTTCCGGCTTCGGATGCTCACATCATTCAGTATCGCATCAACGGCATAAATCCCGCCCCCATCACGCCGCCCGGCGGCGGCGGCAATGGCGCCGGATACGGGGCCTTTGTGATGGTGGAGCCTGTCAATGGAGATTTCGCAGCGGATTTATATCCCGAGGACGGTGACGGCAATGTCTATCGGGCCTCAACCGGAGGACATTCTGCACGACTGGATTACCTTGGCACAAACCCCAACAGCTATCTCGGCGCCGGTTACTTCAAAACATCCAACCAGACCGAGAATGACTGGACGGACTTGATGAACCTGACCTTCGCCTTCAGCCAGGTTGGCTCAGAAGAGGACTACGTGCAGGCCATCAGCACCAACGTGAACGTAACGGCGTGGATGCGCTACTTCGCTCTCGGCACTTTGATCAACTTCGGCGAAACCTCCATGTTCAACGGGCGCGGGGATGACTATGCCCTCTATCGAGGTATCAATGATCCGCGCTTTGTCGCAATCGGCCATGACTTCGATACAATCTTCGGACAGGGGGATACGATGGGCACCTATACCACTTCGACAAATTCTTCCATCTACATCATGCTCAATCCGCCAAACACCGGCGGCAATGCCCCCAACATGCCTTTACTCCGGCGCTTTCTCACCAACGGCGTTTTTTCGCCGATCTTCTTCGCGGAATTGAAACGCCTGACGGATACGGTCTTTAGCCCGGAGCAACTGAACCCGTTGATGGACCAGATGCTGACGTGGCCGAATGGCCCATCAACCGTGACGATCGACGCCATGAAGCGCTTTGCGGCCAATCGACGCAGCGTGGTACTGTCGCAGATTCCGCTCGCGCTCACCGTGAGCAGTTCACTCAACAGCTCCAATGGGCTCCTTTACACCGCAACTCCAAACGTGACCCTCTTCGGCGCATCGCACGCCATCGACACTCGCCGGGTGCTGGTCAATGGTGCGCCGGCTGGGTGGTCCACGTGGAATGCGCGTTGGACTAACACGCTGACATTGCTGCCGGGCATCAATCGCGTCCTCGTCCAGTCACTCTACTCCAACAACCTCGAGCTTGCCCGCGCGATGGTCGATATTTGGTATGACGACGGGTCTGTGCAAAGCGTTTCGGGCAACATCAGCGCCGACACAGTCTGGGCCGCAGGACAGGGGCCTTACCAGGTCACCGGCAATGTTACCGTCAATGCAGGAGCGACCCTCACAATTCAGCCGGGAACCACCATCTATCTCGCCGCGGGCGTCGGTATCACGGTCGCGAACGGCGGGCGTCTGCTCGCTGAAGGAACAGACACCGCGCGCATTCTCTTCACGCGCGCCCCCGGAGCCGCTGGAAACTGGGATGGAATCACAATCAACGGCGGCCCGAGCTCACCCGAAACGCGCATTGCTTACGCTCATTTTGATTTCAATGGCGACACCGCGATCCACTCCGTGGACGGCACGGTGTTCCTCGATCACCTGACTTTTGGCAATACCTCTGAACAATATGTTTCGCTTGACCGTTCATCGTTCGTCGTGCAGGATTGTGTCTTCCCCGATGCGACGACGGAATTTGAACTCGTGCACGGCTCCGGCGGGATCAAACCTGGCGGGCGCGGCATTTTCCTCCGAAACTTCTTTGGCTCCCCAATCGGCTACAATGACACAGTCGATTTCACCGGCGGGAGCCGTCCCGGGCCAATTGTGCAGTTTATCAACAACGTCTTTGTTGGCACGGACGACGACATCCTTGACCTCGATGCCGCGGACGCCTGGATCGAGCGCAATATTTTCCTGCACGTGCATCGCAACGGCTCGCCGGACTCGGCCAGCGCCATCAGTGGTGGCACCGACAATTCTGTACCCGGCCAGACTTCTGAGATTACAGTCGTCGGAAATCTCTTCTACGACGTGGACCACGCGGCCAACGCCAAGCAGGGAAACTTCTACACATTCATCAACAACACGATCGTTCGCCAGACCAGGACCGGCGGCGTGGACACCGATGCCGGTGTGATCACGCTGGCCGACGAAGGCACGGCCCTGGGCGCGGGATTCTACCTGGAAGGCAACATCATCTATGACGCCGAGAAACTCGTCCGCACGCAAGGCGTCGCCGTGGTCACCTTCACTAATAATATCATGCCATTCGCCTGGAGCGGGCCGGGCGGCAACAACCTGAATGTCGATCCGCTGTTCAACCACGTGCCGCAATTTTCCGAAACCACCAATTTCAATTCATGGGCCTCAGCCCAGGTGCTGTGGCATTGGTTCAGCCTCAAATCCGGCTCTCCCGCGCAAGGCGCCGGCCCGAATGGCCGCGACATCGGCGGTGTGATTTCGCTTGACGTTTCCATTTCCGGCGAACCTGCGGAGAGGACGCCCGCGAACAGCGCAACTCTTTACGTCGGCGTTAATCGCACCGGCAGCGCAATCCCGACAACCAGCTCAGCATTTCCCGATGGTTCCGGCTTTACGCATTATCGCTGGCGGCTGGACGGAGGTGCGTGGAGCCCCGAAACGCCAACCGCGAATCCGATTTCCCTCAGCGGCCTGAGCACTGGTCCCCACTACGTCGAAGTAGCCGGCAAGCGCGATTCTGGATTTTACCAGGATGATCCGGTTTACGGGGGTGATGCCGTTATATCGCTGTCGCGCACCTGGACCGTAGATTCCACCGCGTCGCGTGTTCGGATCAACGAAATCCTGGCCAGCAACGGGGGAGCTCTGGTCCACAACGGCGGGACGCCCGATGCGATCGAACTTCATAACGCCAGCGACATGCCGGTTGACCTCACCGGCATGCGGCTGACCGACGATCTCACCGCGCCTGACGCCTTTATTTTCCCGGCCGGCGCGAGCATTCCCGCGCGCGGCTACCTGGTGGTGTACGGCGGCGCACCGAGTGGGCCCGGCTTCTACCTCGGGTTCGGCCTCAATCAGGATGGCGACTCGCTTTATCTGTTCGCGGCTGAAACAGAAGGCGGCGCGTTGGTCGATTCGGTGACCTTTGGCAATCAACTCACCGATTTGTCCATTGGCCGCATGCCCGACGGGAATTGGGCGCTCACGCAACCTACATTTGGCACAGCCAATCGCGCCGCGCAGATTGGAAGCCCAGGAAACTTGCGCATCAATGAGTGGCTCGCCATCGGCGAAACGCCGTTCAACAGCGATTTTATCGAACTCTACAATACGGAATCCCTTCCGGTTCCGCTCGGCGGCCTGTACATCACCGATGAAATCCTTGGCTGGCCGGACCGGCACCAGCTTGCGCCTTTGACTTTCATAGCGCCGAACGGATATCTGCGTCTCTTTGCCGATGGCGACACCTCCGCGGGCGCAAATCACTTGAACTTCAACCTCGAAGGCGAACACGGCACTATCGGCCTTTACCTGTCTGACCTGAGCGTCATTGATTGCGTTTGGTATCAGCCGCAGCGCGTCAACATCTCGCAGGGGCGCAGTCCCAATGGCGGGCCGGGTCTCTTCTTTTTCGACACGCCGACGCCGGGCGCTCCGAATCCAATTGTCACTGGTCCGCTGCCCTTCGGAGGCGCGCTGGTCATCAACGAGGTGCTCGCGCTTAATGGCAACCTTGTCGAGTTGAATGGCCGCACTCCCGATTGGGTGGAACTCTATAATGGCCACACCGAAACGGCCGATCTGAGCAACCTGAGCTTGACCGACGATCCGACCCAAACGCGCCGGTTCGTCTTCCCGGCGGGCACACAGATTCCGCCCGGCGGCTATCTGCGCATCTTTTGCGACAACGGCCAGCCGCCTTCGACGAACAATACCGGCTTCGGCCTGAGCTCAACTGGCGGCGGCGTGTATCTCTTTGATAACCCGGCCACCGGCGGCACGCTGCTCAACTCCATCGTTTATGGCGTCCAGACCGCGGACCTTTCCATCGGCCGAATTCCCAGCGGCGGCTCAACGTGGCGGCTGAACACCCCTACCCCCAACGCGGCTAACTCCGAAGTCCCCACCCTCGGTGACTCGACAAAGCTTAAGGTTAACGAATGGATGGCCGACCCAGCTCCGGGCGAGGATGATTGGTTCGAGATTTATAATCCCAATCCATTGCCGGTCGCTCTTGGCGGGCTCCATCTCACCGACGACTTGAACGCGCGCACCAAGCATCAGATCGCGGCGCTTTCTTTTATCGGTAGCGGCACAAACGCCTATATTCGTTTCCGTGCCGACGGCAATACGGGCGCGGGCGCGGATCACGTCAGTTTCTCGCTCCGCGGGGCCGGGGAAGCCGTCGGAATCTCCTCGGCAACTGGCGTTCTGATCGATCGCGTGACCTTCGGCCAGCAATTGGAAGACATCTCCCAGGGCCTCTTCCCTGACGGAACTACGAATATCGTCAGCTTCCCGCTTACGGCCTCGCCCGGACGATCCAATTACCGCCGGCTGACG
>JAKEEH010000449.1 GCA_022616725.1 Limisphaerales bacterium
GTTCTGAGCACTCACTACTCACTACTCACTACTCACTTTCTCACCTGCTCACTTTCCCACTTTCTCCTCACAAGCGGTCCGCCTTCCGCCTCTTTCCGGCTTCAACACTTCAATTCAACTCTTCAACCATTCAATTGAGCTTTGGCAATCGCCGGGGCTCTGTTATTGAATTTCGCAGATGCGGTTGTTGGATCGATATCTGTTGCGCGAATTCGCGACGCCTTTTGCGTATTGCTTTTCAGCTTTTTTCCTCTTTTGGGTTTCGTTTGATCTGATCACGCAACTGGACCGATTTCAGCGCTTGAAGCTCTCGGCGTCGGACATTGCGCACTATTACCTTATCAAAATACCTGATCAGTTGACGGTCGTGTTGCCTGTCGCCTTGCTGTTGGCCCTGCTTTATGCATTGAGCCACCACTCGCGCTATAACGAATTAACGGCGATGCGCGCCGCTGGAATCAGCCTCTGGCGCCTGGCGCTCCCGTACTTCGCAGTTGGCCTGCTGCTCACGATCCTGATGTTTGCCGCCAACGAACTTTGGCTGCCCGACAGCCTCACCGCGGCCGAGCGATTGCTCAGCGGCAGTCACCGAGGGAAAGGCAAAGGGAACTGGGAACGAAATCTTGGCTTTAGCGACGGCCAGAGAAATCGCCGGTGGTTCATCGAAGCCTACAACCTTCAGACTTATGAAATGATTCGACCGCGCATCGAGTGGACGCTCGTGACAGGCACGCGGCGAGAAATTTCGGCTGAGCGCGGATACTGGCAGGATGGGACGTGGGTTTTGACCAATGTACAGGAACTGGTCTATCCGCCCGTGCGCGGCGCGTTGCCGGGGCCGCCCATCGAGACGAATCTGATGACCCTTGATGTGTCCGAAACACCGCAGGAGATTGCGGCCGAGGTGAAGATTGGCCGGATTAACAGCGAGAGCTTGCGCCAGGTTCGCAAGGCCCAATTCTCCATCCGCGAGATTCTCGACTACAAGACCCGCCACCCGGACGGAAATGACAAATCGCGCGTCCTGGATGCCAAACTGCATGGTCGCATCGCCGGCCCGTGGACTTGTTTTGTGGTGGTGTTGATTGCGCTTCCCTTCGGCGTAGCTTCGGCGCGGCGCAATGTGTTCGTTGGCGTGGCAAGCAGCATCGTTATCTGCTTCACTTATTTCGTGCTCGTGCAGGTCGCCCTGGCGCTCGGCATTCGTGGTGTCTTGACGCCCTGGCTGGCGGCGTGGGGCCCCAACCTCATTTTTGGCGGGATTGGAACGTTTCTGGCCTGGAAAATTCGGTGAAAATCGGCTTTCATCCGCGGGGCTCCGCCCGTTAATTGAACTGTGCCGGACGATTTGGCGGACCTTCAAGAGCGGTATGCTCGCCTCGAACTGCTGTTCCAGGTCAGCAATGTCATACACTCCACGCTCGACCCTGAAGAAGCCCTGGAGTTGATTCTTCGCGAGGCAATTCGCTTGACACGCGCCAGCAGCGGCTCCGTCGTGCTGGTCAATCCGACAAACGGCTTTTTAGAAATTCAGGCTGCGCAAGGCCTGCCGCCGGCGGCCAGAGAATTGAAACTGCGCGTCGGCGAGGGGATCACCGGTTGGGTCGCGCGCCACGGCCAGCCCGCCAGAGTGGGCAACGTGGCGCGGGATCGCCGTTACATTTGCCTGCAACCCAGCGTCCGCTCCGAATTAGCCGTTCCCCTCGAAGTGCAGGGCGAGACCCGCGGCGTGCTGAATGTCGATTCCGACCAGGCCGACGCCTTTACTCCGGCCGACCAGGCTCTGCTGGAGGCGCTGGCGATTCAGGCCGCCCGCGTCATCCACCACACATGGCTGTACGAACAACTCCGGCTGCGCGCCGGCATGTTTGAAAGCCTTGTTAGCGTCGGGCAGGCCATCAACTCGGCGCTCAACATGGATGAAGCGCTGAAAGTCATCGCCCGCGAGACAACCCAGCTGCTCTCGGCCAAAATGGCCTCCCTTCTCTTGCTCGATGAGTCGCGGCAATGGCTGGATCTGCGGGCCAGTTTCGGCGCCGGAAAAGTGTATCTGGAAAAGCCTCGCTTGAGCGTCGAAGAAAGCCTCGTCGGGATTGTGATCCGCCGCAAAAAACCGCTCACGATCGAGAACGTCCAGGTGTCCAGCCGCTACCAAAATGTCGAGGTCGCGCGCACGGAGGGACTGGTGTCGCTCCTGAGCGTGCCGCTGGTGTATAGCGGTCAGGCCATCGGCGCGCTTAATATATACACGGGCGAGCCGCACAGTTTTTCCAATGAGGAAACGCGGATTGCTCTGGCCCTGGCGGAGTTGTCCGCGCTCGCCATCGAAAAGGCGCGTCTTTACGAGCGCGTGGTGGATATGGAGGAGCGTTTGCGGCAGACCGAGAAGCTCTCTGCTCTTGGCTTGCTCGCCGCCGAGGTGGCGCACGAAATCCGCAATCCCCTCACGGTCATGAAGATGTTATATCATTCTCTTGACCTGAAGTTTCAGGAAAATGATCCGCGCACCCGTGACGTCGAGATCATCGGCGAAAAGATGGATCTCCTCAACCGCATTGTGGAACAGATCCTCGACTTCGCCCGTAGCGCCGAGCCGCGGCTGGCGCCCGTGGACGTCAACGAACTGATCGAGAAACTGGTGCTGCTCACGCGCCACAAACTGCAAAATCAGAATATCGAATTTGTTGGCCGGCTTGATCCCGGCCTGCCCCCAATTATGGCCGATGCCACACACCTGCAGCAGGCGTTTCTGAATGTGATCCTCAATGCCGTCGAAGCCATGCCTAAAGGCGGCCGGCTCGCCATTGCGACGCGGCGTGAAGCCCACCAGGTGGGGATCCAATTCGAGGACACTGGCGCAGGCATGAGCAAAGAGCAGCAACAACGCGCCTTCGCCTCTCTCCTGAACACGACCAAACCCACCGGCACCGGTTTGGGCCTCGCGATCGTCGCACGGCTCATCGAAGCCCATCGTGGCGCCGTTTCCATTCAGTCTCAACCCGGCCGGGGCACCACCATCACGATCTCTCTTCCCGAACATATTTGATTGCGCGAAAATCCCCTTGCGAGAGCGCCGTCTTCTGTTATGGTATCGCGCCTTTTCGTCAGGTCCGAGTGGCTTGGCGAAGGGTGAACGGCCTGAGTTTGGTCTTCGAATGAAGGCCGGTGGCCACAACAAAACTTAACGTAATCCCGTGGTTTCCGCGGGATGGTTTGCCCGCAAGTTTGGCGAGCCTCAAACCAAAGGAAAACTGTGCTTAGTATCGGTATAAAGGAACTGTTGGAAGCCGGTGTCCATTTCGGACACCAAACCAAGCGTTGGAATCCCAAGATGAAGCAGTTCATCTTCGACGCGCGCAACGGGATTCACATTATCGACCTCAGCAAGACCGTAAGTCAGCTCGAAGCCGCATGCGATTTCCTCGCTGACACCTGCCGCAAAGGCGGCCAGGTCCTGTTCGTTGGCACGAAAAAGCAGGCCCAGGAAGCGGTCCGGGAAGCTGCCAAAGCCTGCGGACAGCACTACGTCACCGAACGCTGGCTGGGCGGCACGCTGACCAATTTCCAGACCATCAAGCGTTCCATTGCGCGCATGAAGGAGATCGAGAAGATGGAAGCTGACGGCTCCATCAACCAGTTTGTCAAACAAGAGCAATCCGTCCTCCGTCGCGAAGCCGCCCGCCTGGCCAAATACTTCGAAGGCATCCGCGGAATGGATAAATTTCCGGCCGCCATGTTTGTCGTTGATATTAAGCGCGAACATAACGCGGTGGCCGAAGCCCGGCGTCTCAAGATTCCAATCGTCGCCATTGTGGACACCAACTGCGATCCCGATACGGTGACCTATCCGGTCGCGGGCAATGACGACGCCATTCGTTCCGTGCGCCTTATCCTGACAACCATCGTCCAAACGATCACGCAGGCTCGCGCCGAATACGACGCAAAGTACTCCCGGCGCAAAGCGGAAGGCGAGGTCGTCGCCCAGCAAGCCCCGGCTGAACCCCCGCCGTTGCCGGCGTCCGGTCCAGTGGAGACTGCTCCGGCGCCAACGCCAGTTTAAGTCCACCGGTTGGACGCCGCCGGGTCCCATGCACTTCTAATTTAAGGCTTAATTTAAACGTTTAACGATTCACGAATATTTATGGCTGAAATAACTCCAGCACTCGTTGCCAAGCTTCGCGAGATGACCGGTGCAGGTCTCATGGCGTGTAAACAGGCGTTGACTGAAGCGAACGGCAATCTCGATCTCGCGGTGGACATTCTTCGCAAGAAAGGCATCGCGACGGCCGGAGTAAAGGGCGAGCGAGCCGCGAAGGAGGGAATCATCCTGCAACACATCCTTCCCGGCTCACGGATCGGCGTCCTCGTGGAGGTCAACTGCGAGACCGACTTTGTGGCCCGCAACGAGACTTTCCGCGCCTTTTGCGAAGACATCGCCCGCAAACTCGCCAACGATCCCAAAGCCGACCTTGAGGCCGACCGCGTGGCGCAGGTCGCAAAGATCGGCGAGAACATCAAAATCTCGCGCACGCAGCGCCTTGAAGTCCAGGGCAACGGCATGGTGGCGGCCTATATCCATACCGGCGGCAAAATAGGCGTGCTCGTGGAAGTGGGCGCTGGCAAGGAATCCACCGTCACTAGCGAAGACTTCAAGCAACTCGTGCGTGACATCACCTTGCAAATCGCCGCGGCTCATCCCCACGTCGTGACGCGCGATCAGATCGACCCTGCCGTTCTGGCCAAAGAGCGGGAGATCGCCACCGAACAGGTGAAAAACAAGCCGCCGCAAGCGATTGCCAAAATCGTCGAAGGCAAACTTGAAAAGTTCTACCAGGGCCACTGCCTGATGGACCAGGCGTTTGTCAAACGGGCCGAAGACAACACCGAGGTTTCGGTTAAGGATCACATCGCCCGCGTTGGCAAGAAGTTGGGGGACGAAATCACCATTCGGCGCTTCATCCGCTTCCAGGTCGGCGAAGCTCAGGCTTGAGCTCGCCCCGGGGCTTCGGGGTTCGTTCGCCGCTGCGAGCCGGCATTAGTCGCGCCCACACGACAACGCGCCCGTGTTCCTGCTTGTCGCGGGATTGGCCCGTTTGTATCACTGCCTGATGCTGGCAAAAAAGCCAACCGTTGTTCAGTGGCAGCCGCATGAGGTGGACTCTCCTTATGAGGTGCTCCGTTCCGCTCAGGCCGACGCTGCCGCGGGCCGCTATGAGCTGGCGTTGGCCAAGCACGATTGGTTCCACCGTAAGATGCGCAAGCTCGAAGCCAGGCCTTACGGCGAGCGGCTTTCTTCCGCCCTGGCCGCCTGGGTCAAACTCGGCAAGGCCTATCCGCCTGCCTTGGCTCACTTGACCGCCATCCGAGACGGGTTGGATAAAGCGATCCGCGGACGCGCCGGCGGTACCGACCATTTCATCGATTTCGAGGCTATCAACCGTCATGTCGGTGAAGAGAAACGAACAGCCCAGACGTTCCTCTGGATCGATCGCCATCGGCCCATGATTGCCCCGCGAGTTTTCGAGTTCGCTCTGCCCGCGCTCATCAAAACCCGGCAGTTCACCATCTGCAGCAAGCACCTCGACGTGCGCACAGCCATGAGGAAGGCTTTTCGTAAGTGGCGGGCTCTTCAACAGACACCTTGGAAAGCCCATGCCGACGCCGCGTTCGCGCGTGACGTCGCCACTGCCGTGGCGCTCTTTGTCATCAATGGCCGTACACGCGAGGCCAACGAGTTGACCAGGATGGCTTTGAAACAGCGAAACACCCCCTCGATAAATCGCACTCTCGAAAGCGCCCTCGCCGGCAAACTTCCCGAAGCAGCGAACGCCTGAACTCAGCGGGCTGGGTTAGCCGCTCTACAGGCTCTCCCACAGCTTCCATTTAACCCTTCAATTCAACCCTTCAACTCTTCGACCCTTTTACTTCGCCTTCGCGATGCACCACAGGTTCTTGTCTGTCCGCATGAAGAGCTCGCTGTCCGACGCGGCCAGCGAAGCGTTCGTCGGCTCCCCTGTGGAGTTCGTCCCCAGCAATTCAAATTTCGGGCTGGCGCGAAGTATAAAGACGTCGCCGGCCTGGTTCGGAACATAGATCTTCCCGTCCGCCAACAACATCGATGACCACGAACCGTTGCGCGTGCCGGATCCCTTCAGCCGTTCCTCCCAAACCATCGTGCCGCTCTTTAAGTCGGTGCAAACGGCGATGCCGTCCTGGCTGATCGTGTAGAGATGTCCCTGGTAAATCACCCCGGAGCCGATCCCGCTCTTGGCCCGCTCCAACCGCCACAGACGCTGACTCTCCGTCACGTCGCCATTGCCGCCCGGTTTGACCGCGATGGCGCTGCCGCCTCCGGGGCCGCTGGTCATAGCAAACAACGTTTCCTCTCCCCACGCGGGCGTTGTGTAGATCGTGCCCCCCAGCCCTTTGCTCACCCAAAGGTGCTTGCCGGTCTTTGGGTCATAGGCTGCCAGACGGTTCGGGAAGTTCATGATCAATTCCTCGCGCCCGCCCGCTTTGATGACCAACGGTGTGCTCCAGGTCGCTCCGCCGCCCGGCCCGCCGCCACCCCCGCCAAACCCGCCCGGCCCGCCGCCGCCCGCGAAATTCGGCCGCGGAAGGGCCGCATTCAAACCTTCCCGAAACTTCTCTTCGTCAATCCCATTCTTCTTCTCGGAATCCCATTCCGCAAACCACCGGATGAAGGTCGCCTTCAATTCGGCGCGGGTCAGCGACGCATCTTTATCTGCATCGGCCGCGCTGAAAAACGCGGGCGCCGTCGTGCGGCTGGGTTGGCGTCTGCCAGGCCGCTCCCCGGCCCCCTGTCCTGCGTCTTCGCGACGCGGAACCGCATCGTAAAAGCGTTGCGAGAATTCCTCCTGCGTCAGCTTGCCCGCTTTGCCGGTATCCAGCTTGTCAAACCACGTCTCGGCCAGCGCTGTGAACTCTTCCTTGCTCAGCTTCCCGTCCTTATTCGCGTCGGCCTGCGCAAACATCTGCGGCGCGACACCGCTGCCGACGCCAAAACCTCCTCCGCGTCCCCCGCCGCCACCACGGCCACCGGGCCCGCCTTCGCTTCCCGGCCCGCCGCGCGCCATTTGCTGCTCGCCGGGATCGACTTTGGGCGGCTCGACCTCCCACACGGTCTCGCCCGTCTTTTTGTTCACCGCGATCAAGCGCGCCTTTTCGTCGGGGCCGAAGGGGAAAATACAAAGGTCGTCGTGAAGGATGGGCGACGAGCCGTTGCCGAACATGTGGTTCATTTTTCCGAAGTCGCGATGCCACAGCTCCTTCCCCGCCAAATCGTAGCAATAGAGACCGGCCGAACCGAACAATGCGATCACGCGCTCGCCGTCCGTAACCGGCGTCGCCGCGCAGTAGGGGTTGGCGCGTTGCGTCGGCTCCCGCTCCGTGTAGGTCACGCCCGATTGCCATAGCAGCTTGCCAGTCCCGCGGTCGAAACACATCAGCGTCCGGCGATTTTCGCTGGAGACCGCTTGTGTGACAAAGACCCGGTCCTTCCAGACGATCGGCGAAGAATTGCCGGGACCGGGCAGTTCCACCCGCCAACGCACGTTGTTGCTCGCGCTCCATTCCGTTGGGAGATTGCTCTCCTGCGATATACCTGTGCCGTTGCCACGCCACCCGGGCCAATTGGAGGCGGCGAGACAACTTGTCAGGGCGAAGGACGCAAAAATCAGGCAAACGGTTCGATTCTTCATAATCGTTTCTTGGGCAGTCTGTGCACTAGGACTGACCCGCCGCGAATCCGCCGGTTACGTCTCCCCGGGGTTTGTGGAAAACCGCCAGAAGATCGCCGCTGAAAACGTCCCGAGGGCTGGGACACGCGATCAGATTCGCCGGCGCGCGCTGATGATCCTCAGGCTGAGGTAAGTTTGGGCGTCGCCGGGGCGCTCGGCCAACAAACCGACCACGCCGCCGCAGGCCAAAAGCGGCGGATTCGGAGACGTGACCGCAAGCGTGATCTTCAAGGCGGGCTGTTTGTTCAGTTCGAGGAGAATCGGCAAATGATAAACCGTTTGCCCTTCGCGTAACGCCCACGCGTCTGCCGCGCCCATTGCCAGCCGCTCTTGCTGGATGGATATGTTGGCCTCCACTCCGCCATTGCGCAACATGGACCAGACCGATGGCAGGTCCACGATCTCCATGAGGATGTCTTTCAACCCTTCGGTTTGCTGGACGACGCTAAAATACGACATCAGCGCCGGGCCAGCCGCGGCCAGGGCGCGCTCCTCGTGCGCGCTCAACTGGACAGCACCGATCTTCTTTTTGTTCTCTGCGATTTCCGCGGCGCTGAAAGGCTTGCCCTGAAACCAAAACGATCCCCTGGTTCTTTCCTGCTTCAGCCGCAGGATAGCCGCGGCCGCATTATCAAGGCCAAGACTGAGGAAGCCTTTATCCAACGTGAAGCGCACGCTCTTATCTCCGGGCTTGGGCGATTTCCGGCCGGGGGCCGCAAAGGGACCCAGGGTCCGCAACTTGACCGGCGCCGGGACAGATGCAAACGTCAGCTTCGTTCCGAGGCAGGAGTACATGATCAGCGGCGCCGGGCTATTCGTAGGCTGCTCTTTCGGCCCGGGATTCGCCGCCTCAAGGTAAAGGAGCCATTGCGTGTGCCGGCCTTTCTCATGCAGTGTGACCAGGGCTGAGATAGAATCGCCGGGGGTGAGGAGGCCGGGCTGGCCTGACTCGTCAATTTGTTCGAGGGGAATGCGATGCAGTTGCGCAGTCGCCGCCAGGGCAGGACAGGGTCGCGTGGCGCACAATTTCTCCGCCAAATCTGCCGCGGGTTGCCCGCCACAAACCGCCTGAGCGATCAGCGCCAGCACTAAAACTGGTCTAAACGCGATCATCCCGCGCTACCAGGAGACACTTACGACCAAAGGGTTGATCAGGCAGAGGGGGTTCTTTCGCTTAATCGCCGTGTAAATCGAGCAGGAGAAAGCGGTGTTCCCAACCCGAACTACCTCCGGACGAAAGATCGCGTCGAGCGCGCGGACGAATCGGTTGTCCGACTTCCGCTCGCGTGTCCACAGTTTGCCGTCGCGATCGAGCTGCTCCAGCCGGCGGTAAACGCGCTCGAACTCTGCTTCCTCCATGACCAGGCTGTCCTGCCACTGCAAGGCAGCCGTATCGGGCGCGGGGCGCGGCGAATCTTCTTGTCCCCACGAAGTGAACGCGCACAAAACCAGCAGGAGGAATACGGTCGCTTTCATAGCTGTCGTCACTCAATATGCTGAATTGCGACCAGAAGGAAGCGAAAAGCGGCTGCCAAAGATCGCGCCAACCATGTGCCTCCACGTCCGCAGCAAGCCGATGACGCGAAACCCGAGCCGTCGCCCGCGCCCGTGTGTTTTACCGATTCGTGGGCTCGGCGATCAGGTCATAATCCGTATGGCCGACGATTTTCACCCACGCGAAATCACCGACAGGCGACCGGCCGCGCACGTAAACGCGGCCGTCAATGTCTGGCGCGTCCCCTTCACCACGCGCGATCAGGTATGGACCCCGCAAACCGTCAAGATGCGTATCTTCATCGCGCAGCAGACCGTGTTCCCACGAGGAAACTCTCGCGCTCTTGATTTCCTCGGTTGTGGCCTGCTTTTCCACCAGCACTTTCATGGTCTGCCCCACAAACGATTGCGAAACGCTCATCGCGACCTCGTGTTGTGCGGCCATTGCCGCGTTGCGTCGCTCTCGCTTGATCTGTTCGGACACCTGGCTTTCCATCTTCGCGGCGCGCGTGCCCTCTTCCTGGGAATAGGCGAACACGCCAAGGCGCTCGAAGCGCGTCTCGCGGATGAAGTCGAGCAGCGTGGCGAAGTAATTTTCTGTTTCTCCGGGAAAGCCGACGATAAATGTCGTGCGCAACGCAATCCCCGGGACGCCCGCCCGAATTCGATTGATCAGATCGGCGATGTATTGCCGCGATGTTTCGCGGCGCATTCGTTCCAGCATGTTGTCGTGGATATGTTGCAACGGCATATCCACGTAGCGCGCCACTTTCGGGCAATCAGCGATGGTTTCGATCAGTTCGTCGGTCCAATGGGCCGGGTGCGTGTAGAGAAGGCGTATCCAGAAGTCTCCCGGAATCGCGTTGAGTTCGCGCAGCAAAGCGCAGAGAGTCGGCGCATTGGCAGACCGGGCGGCCGCGCGAAACTTCTCCGGCGAAGCGATATGGCGCGAGTGGTTCGCGCGCAGATCGAGCCCGTAATAAGTCGAGTCCTGCGAGATTAAGTTTAATTCCTTGACGCCGTCGCCCACGAGTTGTCGCGCCTCGTTCACAATGTCACCCAGCGCGCGGCTCCGGTGGCTGCCGCGCATGCGGGGAATGATGCAAAAGGAGCAGGGATGATTGCAGCCTTCGGCGATCTTGACATACGCAAAATGCCGCGGGGTCAGGCGAAATCGGGGCGTGGCGAAATCAGGAATAAATGACGGACGCAGATTGACATCGACCAGAGGTTCGGAAACAGGCTTCGCCCGGTCGAGTTCCGCGATGCGCTTCTTGATCGCGGACTTTGCGGTCGGCACAGCCGAAGCGCTCGCCAGCCGCGCCCGGCGGCGCTGTAGCGCTTCCGAGACGATCTCCGTGACCCGTGCGACCTGGTCGATGCCCATGAAGACATCGACCTCCGGCAGCAATTTCGGCAGCTCATCGCGGAATCGCTGCGGCAGGCAGCCCGACACAATCAGGCCTTGGCCGCGATTACGCGCCTCCCGCATCGCCGCCGTCTGGAGGATTGTGTCAATACTTTCCTCCTGCGCCGCATCGATAAACGAGCAGGTGTTGACGATCAGCACGTCCGCCTCTGTCGCGTCGTTGGTAATCTCTATGCCGCCCTTTATCAGTGATCCGAGCATGATTTCGGAGTCCACGAGGTTTTTGGCGCAGCCCAGAGAGATCAGTCCAACGCGCACCGGGCGCTCTGGATTCCGGTTTGCCATCAAGAACAGCCATGAAAATACGACAGGGGGCGCTTCAAATCAATTCGCGAACGCACAAAAGCATGGCGGTATGGCGCTGCATTGAAAACACTGACCACAAAGGTAAAATGTGGGCCGCAACAGGCGCCATCAATGTGCGCGATCCGCGTTCAGTCCCCGCCTCGCGCCTCGCGTTACTTCACGGTCTGCACGTAGGCTTGCGCCAGGCGCGTCAGGCCTTTCCAATCCGCGATCTTGATGAGCTCTGGTTTAAGGAGTGAAGACCCCACCCCGAGAGCGACACAACCGGCCTTGAGGAATTCGGGAGCGGTTTCAAGATCAACGCCGCCGGTGGGAACAAGCCGCAGGTGCGGCAACGGCGCGAGGAGCGCTTTGATGTAGGCCGGGCCAAGCTTGTCGGCTGGAAATATTTTGACAAAGTCAGAGCCGGCTTCGAGGGCCAGTTGCGCTTCCGTCGGCGTATAGGCGCCCAACATTACCGGCTTGTCCGCGGCCCGCGCTGCCACGGCGATCTCCGGGCGCAGAATCGGGCTGACGATGAACTCCGCGCCGGCATCGAGAGCGCCCCGGCACATCCCGGCATCGACGACGCTGCCAGCGCCAATAACTGCGCTCGCGGGCAACCGTTCTCGCGCGTGTCGGATCGCCTCAAGCGCGTGCGGCACGGTGAGGGTAATTTCGAGTGCGCGAATCCCGCCTTCCATCAACGCCGTGCAAATCGGGAGGATGGTGTCGGCGTGGCTCACGCGGATCACGGCAATCAGCTTGGTATCAAGAAGGATCGAGAGCGTCTCGGCCTTGGTTCGCATGCGCGAAGTGTAGGAGAACGCAGACAGCGTCGCTACTTTCTGTTGATCGCGACCGTGCGCCGATGATTAGACGACTCGGACTGGATGCGAAGGCGGGTGGCATCGAACAGTTTCCTGCCTTCCAATTCCATGTTCGTCGTGCGATTAAACCACGCATCGGAATCCAGGCGCTGCCGCTCCACTTTGAAAGCAAACTTCTTCATTGCGCCAAGCACGCCGCCCCACATCGAAACCTCCTCCAGCAAGCGTATGTCTGCCCGGGTGACCTCGAACTCGCGTTTATCCACCCAGATCTTTCCCCCGAGATGGTTGATGAGACGATCCGTGATCCGTTTGATGGGTAGTTTGTTACTGGCCGGCTTAAACGACAGCACGTAGGAATCACGCCCGTCCACAGATTCATGGCCGACGACTTCGAAATTGTAACGGGACGTCAGGTCCTTGGTCAGATAGTTCGTCCAGTCGTCATCGCGCTTTGCCGGGGAAGATCCTCGTGTGATGTGCTGGCGATCGGCGAAGGCTTCGCCTTTTTGCTTATCACGGATCTCCACCGGCTTATCATTAATCTTCAAGCCAAGCAACGTGCCGACCCCCGATTCGAAACGCGTCATCTTTTCCTTACGCTCACGAATGTGGCCTTTCCCGTCGATTTCCTCGACGATCGTGGTCTTCTCGTAAGTGTAGTTCGTTTGGCGATTCAGGCGATGCGCCCACTGGGCCCGCGTCACCGCTCGTTGCACGATCTCTTCGGTGGTTAATTCCGCGCCGGCGCCATCAAGGCAGGTCAGCGTCAGCAGCGCGAAAACAATACAACTCGTTCGCCTAATCTCAGCCATGGCTCAACATCACTATGCATCCAAAAATGTTTTTTTGCAA
>JAKEEH010000450.1 GCA_022616725.1 Limisphaerales bacterium
ATGGCGGAGCGCCCGCCGATTTGCCTCAATTATCTGGACGAGTATCCACAGTCCGAGGTGCGGGCTAAAGGTTACAAAGCGGCGTTGCGCAAAAAGCTCGCTCGGAAATATGACCGCGCGGATCGCTGACGCCGGTTTTATTATCGCACTGAACAGTTCCGACCGGGCGGAGCGAACCTGGGCTCGCGCTGTGTTGCAACGCTGGAAGGCGCCCTTTATTACGTGCGAAGGCGCTCTCATCGAGGCGGCGCACTTCTGTTTTCCGGGCCTGGTGGCCCGGTTGGTCGAGGATGGCGATTTCGTGGTGGCTTTTGACCTTGCCGAACAGATTGCCCCTGTGCGGACACTGCTCGAGAAGTATAAGGATATTGGCATGGATATGACGGATGCTTGCATTGTCCGGATGAGTGAGTTGTTCCCCAATTGTAAGGTGTTTTCCATCGACGGCGATTTCAAGATATACCGGCGCTTCCGAGACCAAAGCATTCCGGCCGTTTTTCCCCCGGCGTTGCAATAGATTACGCATCTCCGTCCCGATTCCGCAATGGGAGTGTACCCTCCGTTTTCCCGGTCAGCCGGAACCAAAGACCGTTTGTTTTGTGTTGGAATGTCCGCGCTGTTGGAAATACTTTGAAAACTTGTGCCGTTCAGGGTTCCGCCGTGATGGCGACCAAATTCGGGGCGCAATCGGTCAGGTTGGAAATGAAATCGATGGTAGTGATCTGGACCGCAGGCTTCGGATTTTCCCAGGTGGTCCTGAAAAGGCGGACAGCAACCCCTAACCCGCCGGTTCCTCTCCAGGCGATAGCCGAGTTCGGGTTATCGACGTTGTCAACAGGATCCCCTGACGCCAACGTGGCGCGCACGTCATGACCGTACCGCAGAGGCATCGTCGTGACTGTCCCGTCCGCATAGCGAATATCGAAGGTGGCCACGGTCGCGCCTTTTGGAGCGGTGAAGGCGACGAAGTGCAGAAAGTGCAGCCGCTTGCATTTCTGAGACACATGGATGCCTCCTGCTCGCCGGGGGAAAGAATCCTTCGCATAAAACGAAGCCAGGCGAATGGTGCCACGCATGTCAAATACCACATCGCCGAGCGCTTGCTGCCCCGTCTGAATGGCGTGGTCGCCGGATAGGGGGAATGTGTCGGTGCCCGTCAGGGGCATATTGTAGTATGCTGTAAGGTCGATCAAGTTCGGCGGCGTTTTCGGGTCCCGCGATGGCAAGTTCAAATTGGCGGCCTTTAACCGAGCTAACTGCTCCAACCATCGCCGGCGGGTGAGCAGCGAGGAGGGTGAAGTCATTCGTGAAGGCTTATCCGCGAAAAGCCACTGCGCCCAGCGGGTATATTCGTCCCGCGCGGCACTCCCATCGAGAGCGCGGACCCGCCGCAACAACTCCGCGGGACTTACGTTTTCTGAAGTGTTTCGCGCATCCAGTCGCTGGCCGCCAACCGCTTCAGCCAGTTCCGCCAACCATGCCGGGCTTGGCAGAGTCCGCGGGGGTACCTCCAGAATAATGGCGTGCCGGTCTTCACCGGCGGTTATGATCCACTGCCCGTCACGGCTGAATTCTGCACTGCGCGCGACGCTACGGATAGTTTCGGATACGGGATGGCCCGTCTCTGAATCCCAAATACGGACATTTCCGCCCAAAGAAGCGGTCAGGATGCGGCGTCCATCGGGGCTGAATACAGCGGTCGAAATTGCGCCGTTGTGTTGCAGCACCAAAGATTCCCCAGCTCGTCGCAAGTCCCAGACATGCACAGTACTGCCGGAGCGAGTCAGCATCCTCCACCCGGCAGGACTGAATGACGCCGAGCCGACCGTATCCTTGTGGCTCATTGGACTTCCCAAACGGTCCCCGGTGTGTGCATCCCATCTTTGTGCGACTTTGCCTGATGCCGTAACTATCGCCTCGCCGTCGCGGCTGAACTCGGCGGAAACGACACTCGCGTTGTGCGTGATTTGAAAGATCAACCGGCCATCGAGCGCATTCCACATTCGAGCCGTGCGATCATCGGAACAAGTCAGGATGCGACGGCCATCCGGGCCAAACTTTGCCGCCCTTGCCGCCCCATCATGGCGGAGAATCAGCAATTGCATACCGTTGGAAGCATTCCAGAGGCGAGCTGTGCCGTCCGCCGAAGCCGTGACAATCCGAGTCCCATCGGGACTAAAGACGGCCTCGTACACTGATTTGCCGTGCCGGAACGAATCGGCGTCCCAATGACTCAGTGGAGGGCACACCTCGGCGCCCGTTTTTGCATCCCAAACTCTCGCCAGGCCATAGTAGGAGCTTGCCAGAATGCACCGGCCATCGCGGCTGTAGCTCAGCGAAGTCATGTGTTGAGGCGAATGAAAAAGGGGCTTCCCGGAAAGTTCTCCGGTCTGTTTGTCCCAAATTCGGATCATGTTGTCCCAACTTGCTGTGGCCGCCTGCCGGCCGTCGGGGCTGAAGCGCGCGAAGGCAACGGCAACAGCGTGCGGCAATTCGACCCCTGCCGGCTGGCCGCGCCGAATCTCCCAAATATAGGCGGCCTCCCCGCCGTCGGAGACCGTGAGCACCTGCTGAGCATTTGGGCTGAACTCGGCTGAAATGACGGAGCCGCTGTGGTAAAGCGGTTCACTCGCCGCACGTCCGGACTCCGCGTCCCACACACGCGCAGTCGTATCACTGGAAGCTGTGACGACAAGCCATCCGTCGGGACTAAATCGGATACCATTCACATTTGCTCGGTGCCGCAGGGAGGTAATCGGCTCGCCGCTGCGCGCGGACGAAATGCGGCCATGGTTCGCGGACCCGCCGAAAGCGAGCCTTCCTTCTTCGGGGCTGAATTCAGCGTTGTATTTAGCGCCATCCGCTGCGCCGGCGCCTGCGGCAACAACGCTGACGGATTGTGGGGTGCGGTCAGCGGCGTATCCAAAGCCCATGGATTTCAGCCTCTTTCCTGTCGCCGCATCCCATGTTTCCGCCAAACCCGGGGCGCAGGCTGTCAGGATTCTCTTGCCGTCGCTCGTGATTTGTACGGAGTGGGCAGTGTTGCTGAGGTTCAGTATGTGACGGGGCTCACGATTCGTTTCTACGTCCCAGATGCAGGCGAAATTGCCCGAGCCGCTAACAAGCCATTTGCCGTCGGGAGCGAAAGCTATGGCCCGCACGGTATTGCTGTGCACGAGTGGAGCAGTGAGAGGTTGTCCCGTATCAGCATGCCAGACCACTGCGGTCGCGTCCTCAGAACCAGTGGCGATTAACTTGCCGTCCAGACTAAAGGCCAGCGACACCACGGCCCCGGAGTGTTGAAGCGGCGGTGTCCGAGCGTGCCCGGAAACAGGGTCCCAGATACGGGCCATTTTGTCCGCGGAGCCCGTCGCCAGTTTGCTGCCGTCGGGGCTGAAGCGCAGCGTGGTCACAGATGCTTGATGCGGAAGGGGTGGCGTAACCGGCGCCCCTGTAACGCTATCCCAGACACGTGCACTTTTGTCGCGAGAAGCGGTTGCGACCCGCGTTCCATCCGGACTGAAACTCGCCGCGTTGACGGCATCAGCATGTTCGAACGCCAGCGTCGGCAGCGCGAAATTTCGATGGCTCAACGCCCACAGGATGCGCTCGGCGACAACGCGGTTCGTAGGTTGCTGCCGTAGTATGCGGGCCAGGTAAGCCAACGCGGTGGAAGAATTATCAGCGCCAAAAAGTTGCTCTGCCTTTTCAATTTCAAGCCGCGTGACTGCGGCCTGCGCTGTGGCGGCGTTCGTTTCGGCACGCCGACGCTCCTGATTGATCCGCAAGGCTGCGAGAGGCGACCCAACCGCGACGATAACCAGCAGAATCAAGATTGTGGCCACGGCGGGTTTTCGCCGACACCAGCGCACTGCGCGTTCGAGTTTGCCGACAGGCCGTGCCGTGATCGGCGCGTTCTCCAGAAACCGGCCAATATCCTCGGCCAACGCTGCAGCAGTCGGATAGCGTTTAGCCGGTTCTTTTTCCAGACACTTGAGGCAAATGGTTTCCAAATCTCGCGGGATACCCGGGTTGAGCAGACGGGGTGAGACGGCTTCCTTCGTCGTGACCTGGTGCAAGGTATCGGTGAGTGTCTCACCGGCGAAGGGCGGGCGTCCGGTGAGCACGTGATAGAGAATTGCGCCCAGTGAGTAGATATCGCTTGACGCGCCAGCCGCTTTGCCTGAGGCCTGCTCCGGCGAAATGTAATTTGGCGAGCCGAGGACCTGCCCGGTCAACGTGAGGTCTGAGTCCGCTTTCAGGTTTCTGGCCAATCCGAAGTCGGTGATGCGCGGTTCCACAAGGCCGTCGATGAGGATGTTCGACGGCTTCAAGTCGCGATGAACGATGCCTTGCTCGTGAGCGTAACCTACCGCTTCGGCGATAGTCTTGAGAAACTGCGC
>JAKEEH010000451.1 GCA_022616725.1 Limisphaerales bacterium
TTACGTCGCGTTCCGTTATGAGATTTCATTCGCGGTGGGCGCGACCATCGCCATCATTCACGACGTGCTCATGACGATGGGATGGTTCTTCCTGACGGGCCGCGAGTTGAGCGCGCCGATGGTAGCCGCGGTTCTAACCATTATCGGCTTCTCCATCAACGACACGATCGTCATCTTCGACCGTATCCGTGAAGATCTGAAGCTCGGTGTCCGAGGCTCGTTCAAGGACGTCATTAACATCGCCGTCAATCAGACTCTTAGCCGAACGATTATCACCTCCGGCACCGTTTTGATCGCCACGCTGTCGCTTTATTTCTTCGGTGGCGGCGTGATCAATGATTTCGCCTTTACGTTCCTGGTCGGCATTCTGACCGGAACCTACTCGACGATCTTCATCGCCAGCGCCCTTGTTCTGTGGTGGCACAAAGGCGAGCGGCCGCGTATCGGCGCGTCCGGCGTGACGATGCACGCGCCGGCCCCGATGCCCAGCCCCGCGCGGGTGTAACGTCGGCGTGCGGCTCCTCAGCCGCCGCACACGGTAAATTGGGAACCGTTGTCGCCTTACTGCGGTCGCACGCGATGCAGAATTTCATCGAGGGAAAACTCGACGATGCCGACGAAGGTGTCCGCCGCCCCATAAAACACGAGCAGTTTGTCGCCATTCTGGACGACTCCGGTTGGGAAAACCACATTTGGAACAAATCCTTCCCGCTCGAAATCGGTTTCGGGCACAAACACTTGCCCGCGTCGCCCGAGAACTCGCCGCGGATTCTCGCCTTCCAGCAAGAGCAAACCTCCCGAGTAGGTCCCGACGTTCTTCTCCGCCTCGCCTTTGCTGTTGCCGTGGTAGATCTCCAGCCAACCGAGTTTTGTTCGAATCGGCGGAGCGCCGCCGCCAATGCGCCCCAGGTCCCACGCTTCGCCCCCGCTCAGCAGCCTTTCATGCTGGCCCCAATGCAGCAAATCCGGCGAAGAGGCGATCCAGATTTCCGGTTTCGTAAACGGAGTGGCGCCATTTGGGCGGTGCAACGCGTAATAAGCGCCGCCGATCCGTTCGGGAAAGAGCGCGACGTCCTTGTTCTCGGGGCAGAAGATCAACCCGCGGCGGTCGAACTGCTTGAAATCACGCGTGGAGGCGAGGGCAGTCGCAACGCCGTGGCGGGACACGGCGACGTAAGTGACATAATAGGCATCGCCGATACGGGTGATTCGCGGGTCCTCGACGCCAAATTCCTCCAGCGCGTTGCCGGGTTCCAGATGCACCCCGGATTGGCCTTCGATGGTGCGCCCGTCGCGGCTGTAAAGAACGCGCAAATGCGAAATGAACGTCAGCCGCACCAGCCCATCGCGCTTTTGTCGCACCACACGCACGTCCACCGGCGCAACCTCGTCTTGCGGCGTCCAGTCGATCACAGGTCGTTGACTTTGCGGATCCCACCGTGGCAGCCCGACAAAGCCCCGGCGCCGTTCGACGGGCTGTTCGGCCACGCGCACCAGCAGGACAATGCCATTTTCGGTTTGGACAACGCCGGGATTAAACGCGCCGATCACCTCAAATTCGGGCCCGGAAGAAGCAAAATCGGACGGCCGCAACAAGCACGCATTGAAGCCCCGCTCCAGCGGCCGATTTCGCACTTCAACCCTGTCCGTCGGAATCGGAATCGCCATGGCCAGCAGTTATTTCGAGCGATCCGCCAGCTCCGTCGCCTGAACCGCCAGCGCCAGCGAGTCGCGCCCGTTTGCATGCGTAATTGCGCGTCCGTGCGAGCGATCATAGATCCAGCGAACCTGATCGCGCATCACGGATCGAACCATATCGCCGTAGCGATGCATTTTTTCGCTGTCAAACCACTGGACTTCGATCATCTGGTAAATGTCCCACGACTTGTGTCTAGACTGCATCTCACGGTTCCGCCCGCCATAAAGCTGCGTGACGTCCAGTCGCGCCCCGGGGAAAAGCTCCATCAGCGTGCGGGTGCGCTTTTCATCCACCGTGGCGTGAACCCGCGCGCGTACCGGCACCCATTCTTCCAGTGTCACATCCCCCAACTCGAAGAGCAGCCGGAATTGCTGGCGGTCCATGCGATTGGCTTGCGTGAACCCGTGATAAAAATTGACCAGGATTCCATCCGCGTAGCGCACCGTGCAATTGACTTGCTCCTCGATACTTGTTCCGGGACGGAGCACGCGCTGTGCGGCGACGACTTCGCCACGCCCGACCCACCCGGCGAACATATCGAAGAAATGCACCCCATGCTCGATGAAAATCCCGCCGCTTTTCGAGCGATCCCAAAACCAGTGATGCGGCCCCAGTCCTTCGTCACTGGCGTAGTTCTCAAAGTAGCCGTGCAGGAGCTCGCCCAGCGCTTTGGATGCGATGAGCTTGCGCACGCTTTCGAAAAGCGGGCCATAGCGCTGCATCAGATTGGCGATCAACGCCACGTGCTTTTCTTCCGCCAGGGCGATCATTTCGTCGGCTTGCTGCAGTGTCATCGCCAGCGGCTTTTCGCAGATCACGTGCTTGCCCGCGTGGAGCGCTTTCATCGCTTGGGGGTGGTGCAGAAAGGGCGGGGTCGCGATGTAAACCAGATCGATGTCTTCACGATTCACCAGCCTGTCCACGTCCTCGATATCCGGAATCCCAAAACGCTGCGCGACCGCAAATGCCGCTTCGCGATGCGTGCCGGCCATTCCCACCAGTGTAATCCCGGGTATCTGCGTGAATTGTTGAAGCGCGAACAGGCCAAACCCGCCCGCCCCGATCACACCCATGCGTATCGATCCGGCTTTCATATGGTTGCTGGAGTAACCGACGGCGCAGCAAGGTTGATCCGAGCTGCGAGCCTCTCAATAGGTTAAAACCCTACCACGCGGCGAATCAGCTTTTTTCGGGCGCGGAGAGCGGAGTTTCTGGGGCAACCTCTCCGGCCGGCGGCACAGAATTAGTAGCCTCGGTCGCGGCGCTGGCTTCAGCAGCTTGTGGCTGGTTCTCGCCTTCAGTCGTTTCGGAACCGGCAGCATGGAGTTCGGGCGCTGGCCGGTCCGGCATTTCCGGTTCGTTTGGCGGCGGAACACTCGCCTCTGCGCCGGAACTCGGTGTGGATACCGCCTGCGCAGGCTCCGCAACGGGTGTTGGCTTGGGCGGCCTGGGAAGCGGTTTCTTGGCCGTTTCCAGCGCTCCATTGGCAAACTCGATAACGTGCCCCTGGTGGATCAACCAATGCAGGTCCGCGATTACGGCCGTGACTTCCGGCGATGGTTCCGGCGCGGGCGCTTCGGGTGTCGGCGCGGGCGCCGGCGTCTGGCTGCCCGGAACGAGCGCTTCGATCAATGGCCGTCGGCTGCACCGCGAATGGGCGTTGATGTAATCGACAATCTTCCGCACCCCCTCCGAAACGGGAACGGTATCCAGGTCAAGGTAATGCGGACGCGCGATCGCCACGTGCGTGACTGTCTTGTTGACTTTAAAAAACTGCAGCCCATGCGCCGCGAACTGCTGACTCAGGACTGTCGCGACTTGGAGCGGAAAACGCTTTTGTTCTTCCCAGGCGTGGCGCACGGCGCGCACGAGGGCGGGCGTTCGCAGTTGGCGGCTCGCCATGCCGCTCATCTTGAAGGTCTCGACTTGCTTGATGACGTTCGGGGCGTGCACCTCGCGAAAGTGCTTCTCGACCTCCTCGCGGCTGGCAAGTTTGAGCGGTTCGGGCATGTTCAGGCAGATGAATTCCGTTTTCCAGCTTTGCTCGTCAAGCCATTGTTTGACCACCGCTTCGTCCTTGACGATCTTGACCCGCGCTTTGAATGCCTCGAACGGCATGCGGCTAAACCTCTCGGCGTGCAGCTTGCGCAACTGGTTCTGGTAATCGTGATAATTCGGCGGGCCCAAAATGGTTCCACTCATCCCGCACTGCGCCACAAAGGTGTAGGTGCCCTTCGGACCCTCGATCTTTGTGCGTTCGGGCTGGTAAAACGTGGCGAAATGCTTGTCGAGGCTGTAACGGATTGCTTCGTCCTCGCTCAGCCAGACGGTGTCGTCCAGCGCGCAAACATACAGGAGCTGCAAGGGCTTCCCTTCTGGATCTCTTTTGGAACTGATCGTGACCGAATGCCGTTCCGGCTTCTGCAGGATCATGTGCGCAATGTCGAACAGCGGATAGGCTCGGCCGGTCATCTTAATCTGCCGCGCCAGGGAATCGACGCCTTTCTCTTCGGGGATGAATGCAACGGCGACTTCTGGCAGCGGGGCGGGCGCGGGCGCCTCGCGCGATCTTTCATCACGTCTGCGATCACGTCCTCGGCCTTGCTGAGGTCTCTGCCCGTCTTTGGGGCGCCGCTCGCCACGGTCTCGCCCCTCGCCGGCTTTGTGCGGCGGACCATCACGACGCGGACCGCGCATGCGTTCAAAGCGCTCTGGTTCGCCGGCGTAATTCTCGTAGCGGTTCTGCTCTGGCGCCTTTTTGGCCCAGGCTGGCAAAAAATGCAACTCCAGATCAAAATCCGCCTCAGGCGACGTGTTCATCCTAAAATCAAAATAAGCGGGCTTGACGGACCCGCGGAACCTTCGGTATAAGCATGTCGTGGGTTGCGCTGGAATGCAAGCTCCGCGTGGACTACTTGGGGAGTTTTCAAGAACACGCAAAATCGAATTTGCAAATGGGGAGTTGTACGAATGGCATTCGCCCCACATTTTTGCATAATGCAACCGGTTCTTTTGAATTTGATTCGGGTGGCAGAACGTTTCTTCAGCGGGGTTCCCCAACCCCCACCTCCTTGGCGTCTGTTGCCCGAATCATCTTAGAGGCTCAGGTGGCCCAGGGCCAAAAGGCCGTAGTAAGTATATTCGCAGTCGAGGAAATCGTCGCTCCAGTGGCCATGGAATCCACCTTCATTGGTCCAAAGACTATCCACAAAATCCAGGCACTGTTCGCGGAATGGCTCGAAGGGGATTTCGAGAGCGGCCAGCGCATGCAGCGTCGTGGCTGTCGTTAGCAGGTCGGGCACAGGCGCATTGCCGCCGGCCATGAACCCACCTTGCGCGTGCAGATGGCTCAGCAGCCAGCGACCAGCCTCGGGCCGGACAGCTTCGCCGAACTGCAACAGTGTCAGGATGGCGGCAGCCGTGGAATTGGTTGATCCCACCTTCAGACCAGGCTCGTTCGCCCACGCGCCATCAGGCGTTTCCAGGCTGCTGAGATGTCGAACCAGCGCGGCAGCGTCTGGTAGCGTCGCCTTGGAATCCTGGTAGGCCCCCAGAGCCAGAAAATCGGCATACACTGTCCCTTTTCGGCTGTGCGGAAGAACATTGTAGCCGCCGTCAGGGGTGCGATGGGTTTCGATTCCGGCAAGGATATCCCCCGCGCAAGGGGCAATCTTGTTGAGTGCGGCCCAACATCGCGCCAGACAGCATAAATGAATGAAATCAAGACTCTCACCTGAGCCAAAGTTATCCAAATAACCGGTCGCTGCCTCGGTTTGGATTTGCGCCCGGAGGGCCATCAATCCTTCAAGCCCGAAGACGGTGTAATAGAGGTCACTCTTGCCCGTGCGGTCCTTGAAGCCGCCGTCGGAGTTTTGCTGCGCTGCAAAGAAAGAATGAACCAGCTCCGTGGAACCCTGCAAAACATTCGGCGCCAGCCGCGCCACCTGAAGCATTTGGAGGCGGAGGCTCACGTTAGGTAATGCCCGTTATATCGGTTTCAAACGGACTCACCGTGCGTCCGCAAAAAATGCGCAAATTCGCTCTTTCCTTCTGAACTTGTCGCGAGTCGGATCATTGCATCGTACAGTGATGCCGGAGCGACAATGATTCGAATACCATTGACGCGCAGGAAACCAAGTCCTGCATGGAGCCCCGTCCGTTTATTTCCATCAGTGAAGGGATGGTTTTTTGCAATATGGAAAGCATAGGCGGCCGCGATGTCGTAAAGATCGGCAGTCGGATTGTAAAGGTAAGTGTTCTGCGGCTGCGCTATTGCCGAATCAAGCAACCCCGCATCGCGCAATCCGGCATCACCGCCGTAAAGCTCGATCTGCTGAACATGATATGCGAGAATCTCCTCGCGGCTAAGGAAGATCGGCTCCTCCACGAATCCTCACTTCGCCAGTTCGCGGAATACACTGTCATACTGTTTCAATACCTCGTCACCGGCCTGCTTGGCCGCTTCCGGCTTAGCAAATCGAATCGACCTTTGTTCCAAAGGCAGACTGCGAAGATATTCCAGAACCTCTGCCTTGCCTTCCGGTGGCAAGACTTTGATCTGCTCGATGATCTCTTGTGCGCTCACGCCCTTAACATACCCGACTCGAGGGGGGATTCAAGGTGGGCTTCGGCGGGCGCAGGGACGCGATTGGCGGCGTTTTTCTGCTCAAATTCCTTGCACCATCCTTTGATTTCGGTGTCGTTGAAGACTTTGCCGATCACCCGCCGGAGCAGACCTTTGAGGCTTGCATTTTCAAGGTCGCGCAACGAACGGATCGCCTCTTCCTTGTAGGTCTCGAGCAGCAGTTTCGCCCGCTCGTCGGCCTTCAGTTGAAGGTACAGGGCTTCGACCTGCTCGGCATTGATTCCCGGCTGCCGCCGCCAGAGCGCGTCCAGCATCGCTTTCTGGTCCCCTTGTGCCCGTTCCGAAGCGACGGCCAGCAACAGACTTGGGCGCAGCCCCTCGATGTCATTTGTCTCGCCCTTCTTTCCAAGGTCACTCAGGTCGTCTCTAATCTGATACGCAATCCCAAGGGCCTCGCTATACGCTGCGAGAACGTCGGCAACCTCTTCGTGCGCTTCAAGTCCCGCGTAAATCGCCCCGAGACGCAGTGCAACCTCAAAAGCCGGCGCAGTTTTGCTGCGGAAAATCTCGAGCACTTGCAAGGCTGTCAGCGCGGTCGGGCTTTTCATCCAGCACAACTCCGCGCCTTGTCCCCGGCAAAGCTGCCGCTGGCCGTTCGCCGCGATACCGAGCATCTCGGCTTTCTGTTCGGCGGAAATCCGGCACGCGCCGATCAAGCGATACCCTTCTCCGATGAGCAGATCACCAACGTTCAACGCCACCGCTACGCCATGCTCTTCATGCAGCGTCTTTTCGCCGTAACGCATCGCATCATTATCTTCGATGTCGTCGTGAATGAGCGACGCCTTGTGAAAACACTCGACAGCGACGGCTAGCTTGCGGATGTCCTCCGGCAATGCCGCCCCTGGACTTTCGCGCAGGGCCTGAAAGACCGCCACTGCCAGGAAGGGACGCCATCGCTTGCCGGCGCGCGCGAGCCAATCGCGGGCGATTTTTTCCGTCTCTCCTTCGGCGCCGCCCATGACCAGGTCGAGGGAGGCGGGCGTGAACCAGAAATCCACTTCATCGCGCAACGCGCTTAAGTCGAGGCGGCGCGTCCGGTCATCGCTCGTCAAATGAATATAATCCCACACCCAATCCAGATCGACCGTCGTATCGATGCAATCATCTTGCAGGAGCGGCACGGCCACACCGGGGATCGCGGCCGCTTCCATGTAAGGGAAGGCCCGCTCCAGCACACTGAGGCAACTCACTCCGACAATCGCCTCGATTTTCCCGGTTTGAATCAGCGACATGACGATGGCAGACCCTTCGGCCACCAGCACCGCGTAACCGAGTCGTTCCGCTTCGGTCTGCAAATCCTGGATCGTACAGAGCCCGCATTGCTTGCACAGCAGGCCGAACTCATCGAACGGCGCGGGACACTTGCTCTCCACGCGCAGGCATTTCGGCAACAGCAGCAGCCGCCGTTCAAACGGCACGGCCGCGAGAGTCTCGCGCCATAACTCGTTATTGATTAGCACCCCGATGTAATCGCGGTAAATCGGATCGCACCGGAGCATCTCCACGACGCGGTCGGCGTGCACTTTGAGTTCCTCCAGCGGCAACGGCGGCACCGGGTTATATTCGGCGACATAATTGCGGATGGATTTGAGAATGTGCGTCCGCTCGATCGGCGTCTGCGGAATATTTTTTTTGGGCAGCCGAAAACGCTGCACGGGAACCGGACGCGGAATGGTGAGGGAACTCATAAATCAGTGTGTTGGACGCGCTATGCTGCAGTTTGCTTCAGCGGCGGGAGTATCCAAAGGCGCGCTCCCGCCGTCCAGACTTGTCTCGAGCTTAAGCCGTTTTTCCTGGACGGCGTGTCGCGCGTTTCGATAAGCCCCGAAATCTGAAAACCAATACTTTTTTGCCACGCGATACATCCAGTGTTTCTCCGGCACTTCGCGGCCAGGCAGCCATTGGCTGAAGCGCGGCTGCATGGCATCGAGCTCAGCCATCGCCGTCCCCCGCAACGTCGTATCGCGCGCCCCGTGCTTCAGCACGAGCTCTTTCACGAGGTCGGGACGTTCCAGCACCACACAGCCGCGTGTCGCCCGCGCGGACAGCTCGCGAAAATCCTTTAAGAATGCCGAATCCCGCATCGTCGCGAACACGCCGCGCTCATCTCCAATGGTTTCGGTGGCAAACTGAATAATCGGACACGGCTCGATGTCGCCTCGGGGACTGATATGATGGCTGATCCCGGTGGACATCGGGCAGAGCGCGCGCCCGTCGTGATCGTAATAGGCGTCGATGATGGCAATGGGCATCCTGGCCCGCATCTCAACCACGAATTCACGCACCCGCACGAGTTGATCCGGGCGCAGCGCGAGTGCAGCGTTCATCTTCGGGCCCACGGGCCGATACGTGTGATACCAAACGTAATGGACGCCTCGATCGATCAGTTCCTGCAGCCAGCTTTCAGTCAGCAACTCGTCGATATTCGTCTGGCAAACGCTCGTCGCGACGCCCGTGAGAATGCGATTCTTCAGGCAGTTCTCCAGTCCACGGATGGTCTTGTTGAAAACATCGCGTTTGCCGCGGCGTTCGTCGCTGACCATCTCGCGACCTTCGATGCTGACGAGAGGCGTGACATTGCCGAGCTGCCGCAATTCGGCCGCAACTTTCTCCGTGATGAACTGCCCGTTGGTGAAGACCTGGAAATAGCAGTCCGGATGGGCGGTTAGAATCTCCAGCAATTCCGGATGCATGAACGGTTCGCCGCCGAGAATGCCAAAGAACACGTTGCCGTGCGCTTTGGCATCAGCGATTAGCCGGTTCATCGCCGCCAGATCAATGCTCTCGCGCGGCGCTTCGACATCCACCCAGCAACCCTGGCAGCGGAGATTGCAACTGTTTATGATCGAGACGTAAAGAAAGGGAGGAAAATACTCGCCGCGTTTCATCCGTCGCTTGAATTTCTCGACCGAGAGCATCCCTTTCACGCCGAAGTTCCAGGCGAACTTCCACAAGCAGCGCGCGTCGGCGGTGCGGAGCGTGCGAATGGCAAGCGCAGCGAGCATCACCTCGATTGAGAGATATTCCGTACCATGGCTGTGCCTTCGTAGATTGTCGCCAGGGTCATTTCCAAACCGATCGGTGGAAGTCTGAGGACCGCGTGGAGGCCCTCGAGCGCCTCGCTATCCCACCCTTCTTGTGCTGGCTGCAAGACCGTTACGGCAGGGCGTTCCTGCTCCACAATCACATACATTCTTATGGAAGGGATTTGCCGGTAGGCGATAGCCTTTTCGCGACGGTCGGTTCGCTCCGTATCGGGTGACAAAACTTCGAATATAATGGAAGGTCGTTCCCGATAATATTCAGCCTCCTCCGTCGGATCACACGCGACCAAAACATCCGGATAGTAAAAGGCATTGGCAACGCGGGGGGGGATCTTCACTTTTACGTCTGCCATGAACACTTCGCATGGCCCGCCACGGAGCCCGATTCTAAGTGCTGTGAAGATATTACCTGAAATGCGGTTGTGCTCAATGCTCGCGCCTGCCATGGCGTAAACTAGCCCGTCCACATATTCATGCCGGATTTCGGACTGCCATTCTCCCTCAATGTACTCCTGCGGCGAAATCCAACCGGCTCGTTTGGCGGCTAATCCCATAGACGTAAGCTAGCTCTGTCCATCAATGGCTGCCAAGGCCGCCTCCGCTTTCGCCTTCGCCTCCGCCGCCCGGCGTTGAATCTCGTCTGGCGACGGCAAGGACATCAGCACTTCCGGCGGGATATCGCCGCCTTGCGCCAGCTTGACGAGGCATTTCTGGCGCTCTTTCAACGCTTTGTCGGCATCGCGTTCTTTTGAGAATCGCGACTTGGCCCGTTCGCTTCGTTCCCGCAACAGTTGATAAACATCCCCGCCGAGCAGCGCCGAAATATCCACCTTCATCTTCTCGCGCTGCAAATCCGCATCGCTGACCACGTCGCCATTGATCGGGCCCGCCTTGTATTTTGGGAACATGATTGCTGCCTCGGGACAAACCCGCGAGCAGGCCGGGCAATTGGTTTTGCAGTTGTCGTTGTTTTGCACCTGGATGCGCTGTTGCCCATCCACGCCATAGACGCCGAACAGGCAAAAGCTCAGGCACTGCATGCAATTGGTGCAGCGGTCGTAATCGATGACCGGAAACCACGGCTTCCATTCCCCGTGCTTCAACGCCTGTGATTGGGCGCGCGCACTTTCCACCGCCTCGCAAATCCGATTTACATCAAATTCGTCAATCGCATGCTTCCGCCCGGGATGGCCGTTGGTGAAACGACCGAGCAGCAGCGCGTTCGGATCGTCCAGCCCTTCCCTCTCCTCACTCGAGCAGCGACGAATGCTGTACCCTTTTTCAAGCAGCGCCGCCATCAAGGCGAATCTCTCCGGCGCGGACAACTCCTGCGCGCCGGCGCCTTCATAGAGGACAACCTGCAGTGCTATTTGGTCTCTGATCGCCATTTTGAAACTCTTAACTCTTAAACTCCGGCTGCTGCTCGCTCTTGTCGGCCGGCAAATTCGGCGTCACGTCCGAGGCGGCCAAACGGGCGCAAACCTCATCCGCCGTTTGCACTCTCATATTCAAGACCTCCGTCCCATTCTTTGGTAACGGCGCGCCTGCGGCCGCAAACAGCCATTTTACCGCTCTCGGATAGCAGGCTGCTATCTTGATCTCGGACCCCTCGGCAAGGCGCTGCAACCCCGGGTCACGCCGTGCCGACATCTCGCATAAGTCCGCGACCGCCTCAAAATCCACCTTTCCGTCGCACAATTTGCGCAACACTGCCTCCTTAACCTCGCGCGGCACCACCTGCGCATACGCGCAATGACAATAGAGTATTCGCGGCGTGGACATGACTATTCCATCTATATACCAGGTCCGAAGAACCGAAAAGCCATAAAGTCGGGCAGCGAGAATCCGCTCACGCAACCACTGGTTTCTGCCGGTGCCACTCGGTCGATTGCTCGTAGGCGTAAGCAATCTTCAGGAGTGTAGATTCGCCGAAGGGCTGGCCGAGAAGCTGCAGGCCGATGGGAAGCTTCGGGTGATCGGTGAAGCCGCACGGCAGACTCAGTCCACAGATCCCGGCCAGGTTGCAGGAGATCGTAAATATGTCCGAAAGATACATCTGCATCGGGTCATCGGACTTTTCCCCAACTTTGAACGCAGCAGTTGGCGTCGTCGGAGTGACGATCGCATCGACCTTTTCGAACGCTTTCAGGAAATCCTGCCGAATCAGCGTCCGAACCTTCTGCGCCCGCAAGTAATAAGCGTCGTAATAGCCGCTGCTGAGAACGTAGGTGCCCAGGATGATGCGGCGTTTCACTTCCGCGCCGAAACCCGCGCCACGGGTTTTGCTGTATAGGTCGGTCGGGTCCACGCCCTCAACTCGAAGACCGTACCGAATCCCATCGAACCGAGCCAGGTTCGCGCTGGCTTCGGCCGTGGCGACGATGTAGTAGGTGGCCACAGCGTATTCGGTATGCGGAAGCGAGATTTCAATCACTTCCGCCCCAAGGTCCTCCAGTTGCTTGACGGCCCCCTGCACGGCGCGGGTGACCTGCGGATCGACACCGCCGATGAAATACTCTTTGGGGAAGCCGAGTTTCAGCCCCTTGATATTGCCGTCGAGGGCAGCCGCGTAATCCGGCACAGGCTCAGGCACGCTCGTGGAATCACGAGGATCGTGCCCGCTCAGCACCCCAAGCATAATCGCGGCGTCGCGCGCATCTTTGGTGAATGGGCCGATCTGGTCGAGGGAGGAGGCAAAGGCAACAAGGCCATAGCGAGACACCCGCCCGTAGGTCGGTTTCAACCCGACACAACCGCAGAGCGCCGCGGGCTGGCGGATCGAACCACCGGTATCCGAGCCAAGACTCGCGAGGCATTCATCGGCAGCCACCGCCGCTGCCGAGCCGCCCGAGGACCCGCCCGGAATGCGCGAAGTGTCCCATGGATTGCGCGTCACGCCGAAGGCGGAGTTCTCGGTCGAACTACCCATCGCGAATTCATCCATGTTCAGCCGTCCGAAGACGACGGCCCCGGCGGCCCTGAGCTTTTCCGTCACCGTGGCGTCATACGGTGAGATAAACTTGTCAAGGATCTTCGAACTACACCCCAGCGGCTGATTGCGAACAGCGATGACATCTTTCATACCGACGGGAACGCCCAGAAGCGGCTTGCCTGCGCCGTCCGAACCCAGCGCTTCATCGGCCGCCTCGGCCTGCGCGAGAGCATCCCGTTCGTCATAGCTGAGGAAAGCGCGAATTTGTCCGTCGATTCGCCGGATCTGATCGAGACAGGCCTGCGTCGCTTCCCGCGACGAGACTTCCCGTTTGGCAAGCCTGGCGCGTAAATCGGAAATGGTGAGCGTGTTCAACATCGATCGTTACGGCTACGTCTGCGCGCCGCTGTTGCCCGCAATCTGGAAGCCTCGTTCGAGCGATTTCTTCAAGAAATGATCCTTGAGCCGTTCGACATAAATATACGGAATCCGAATCGTCCCGATCAGGGGCTTCCCCTTGCTGATCCCATGGCAATCCGAGCCGCCCGTCACCAGCAGCTTATGCTGTTCTGCGATGCCGAGGTAATGTTCGGTCATCGAGGTCGAATGTTTCGTGTGGAAACACTCCAGCCCATCCAGGCCCGCCTTGACCAGGTGCGGGATCACATCATCCGTGCGGTTAAGCCCAGGATGCGCCATCACTGCGACGCCTCCCGCCTGGTGGATCAGTTCAATTGCGTCCAGGGCTGACATCTTGAACTTGGGCACCCACGCCGGCTTCCCTTTCTTTAAAAAGCGCTCGAACGCTTCATCGAGGCTGCCGCACAACCCTTGCTGCACCAGGGCCCGCGCGACGTGCGGCCGTCCGGGGGCGGCGCAACTGGCCAGTCTGAACACCGACTCCGCCTGCAGTGGAACACCCAGGTGCCGCAAGCGCGACGCCATTTCGTGGATCCGCTGCTGGCGCACGCGCTGAAACCGCCCCAGTTCCTTCTGCAGCCGCTCGTTCGACGAATCCAGGAAATACCCGATCAAGTGCAACTCGACGTCTCCCAACTCCGCCGTCAGCTCGCTGGCCGGGATGAATTCAATTCCCCGCTCCTGGCAGGCCGCCGCCGCCCGCGCGCAACCTTCCATGGTGTCATGGTCCGTCAGCGCCACCGCTTTGAGGCCGTGCCGTTCGGCCAGGCTCGCGAGTTCCTCCGGACCATACGTGCCGTCGGAGAAATGGGTGTGGAGATGGAGATCGGCGAACACGGCTACTTCACAATTCGGGCCGGGCGAGGCAACTCGCCCTTTATTTTGTCGAGGATTCCATTCACGAACTTGCCGCTGTCCTGCGTGGAAAATTTCTTCGCGATATCGACCGCTTCATTAATGCTCACCACCGGAGGAATGTCTTCGCGGTAGAGCATTTCATAAATCGCCATCCGCAGGATGTTGCGGTCCACCGCCGCCATCCGCCGCAGGTCCCAGTTCTGCGCGTGCTGCCGAATCAGTTCGTCCGCCTGGTCGCGGTGTTCGAGCGTCCCGCGAATAAGCGGTTCGGCAAACAGACGCACCGCGGCTTCCTCCGCCGTTTCGGGCGGCAATTCGACCGGCTGACCCCATGTGGCGACGCCCTTCTCGCCACTGATCGCGGCGCTGCGTTGTGAGTCCCAGAAATGATTCAAAGCCGCCTCGAGGTCCTCGGGCGGATTCAAATCATGCTGAAACAAAAACTGCACGGCGCGCTCTCGCGCCTCGCGTCGTTTGCCCATAGCACACTAACATGGCTGAGAACGCGCTCCGAGGGAAACGGAAAATTAAAATCCGAATTCCAAATGGGCGAAATCCGAAGAAAATCTGAAGCACGAAATACGAATTCAGTCATTTCGGGGTTCAAAGTTTTTCGTCGTTAGGATTTAGGAGATTTAGAAGACTTAGAAGTTGCCGTTTGCGGAGCGCCCCGGTCCAGCGCCGGCAACCTCTGTTTCATCGTCAGAACCGGTTCAAACAGGTCCCCCAATTTCTGGACGCGGCGTAAGACAGCTTCGGAATCGAAAAGCAGCAATTCAGAATTGCCCGTTTTGGCAGCCTTTTTAAGTTCCTGCCACGTGACAGGCGTTGAGATCGCGGGTCGCTCCTGCGCCCGAAGCGAGTACACGCACACGGTCGTTTTGTGATCGTCATTCTGGCTCCAATCGATCAGCACCTTGCCTTTGCGCAGGCTCTTCTTCATGGCGTAAACGACCTCGTTCGGGTGTTCGCGGGCGAGGCCCTCCGCCAGCCGCTTCGTTTGATCGAACGTCACAGGGGTGTTCAGCGGCACGTAGAGCTGAAGTCCCTTCGAGCCGGTCGTCTTGGCAAACGATTTCAGGCCCATGCCGTCCAAAGCGGCCTTCAGCCAGAACGCCACCTGCACGCAATTGAGGATATTCGCCGGTGGTCCCGGATCGAGATCGAAGACCATCATTGTGGGGCGCAACGGATTCTGTTTCTTTGACAGTAGCGTGTGGAGTTCGAGGTCCGCCAGGTTCGCAGCCCAAACGAGCGCCGCCCGGTCATTTACGAGGCAGAAATGAATGTGCTCCTGGTGGCCTTCGCTCCAGATGGCGGCGGTTTTCAGCCATTTCGGACGAAACGTCGGGCAGCGCTTCTCATAAAAGAACGACCCTGCGACACCATTGGGATAGCGCTTGAGCGTGAGTGGCCGGTCCTTCAAATGCGGCAGCAGCACCGGCGCGATGGGAATATAATAATCGATCACGTCCCCCTTGGTGAAGCCGGTCTTTGGGTAAAAAACTTTGTCGAGGTTTGAAACCGGCAATCGCCTCCCGTCCACGAGCAACTCGCTCTCCTTTTTCATAGAACATTGTAAGGCATGGAGCAGCCACACTCCAGTGGCGTCCGCCGGCAAAAACCGAACGAATCGAGCGGGCGGATTCGCAAGTGCTTGCGGCAGAGTAACTTGCGTTTAGAGATTTCCTAAATCGTTCGGTTTCGTTCGATTTTTGTCCCAATTCGTCCATGTTCAGTTCTTTCGCAGGCGGAAGAAAGCGCCGCTGGTTCCTTCTACGAATTCGAAATACTCGTTGAGAGCACCATTCTGAAAAATCAGTTCCGGCGGGATATCGGCCCAGTCGTTTGGCGCGGCGTCGGCCCTGGGGGCGGATTGCAGTACGAAACCAACGGCGTTGGTAGCCCAACTCACCGTGACCAATCCCGGCGTCATCGGCTCCGGGCGAATCGCAAGCTGCGGAGGCGGGCCCGAGAAATCGTCCAAAACCACGCTTGCATCATTGATCGTAACGCGAAAGCTGAAGTTGGGAAAGTTGACGACGTTTACGCGGCCATTGGTTCCAACGTTGTCAAAGGTCCCGTGCAGGCTGAGGTGTGTGGGTGACGTGGTGAGAATAGTAAAGCTATCCAAGGCGGTGACGGTCGCCTCGAAACCGTCCATGAAACGCACTTCGAGGCGCCCAGCAAGCCAGGCATCCTCGGCTCGCACGTTATCGTAAGCGCCCGCGACGCCGACCACGCCCGCAGCCTGGTTTGCCGGCATCGTACCGCCGAGATCGATCGCGAGGACAGCGTTGCTCGAAGCGACGTAATAACCGCCGTTGACGGTCGTGCTGGCGGCGAGGCCGATATCACCTGGGGCAAATATACCACCCGCGTTGGTGAGGGTGCCGCCGACCAGCAGCCGGGCTTCAAAGGTTCTGCAAGACAATAGCCCCCCGGTCCAGTTGAAAAAGTTCGTCGAAATGTACTGCGGGTTGGTGAAGCGCGGGCCAATCAGGTCGGTGCAGATCAGTTTTCCGGCCTCGAGGGTGTAATAGCCGGTGTATTCGGGGTTTGGGCTGCCGATAAAGATTGAGCGGCCGTTGCCGCCAGAA
>JAKEEH010000071.1 GCA_022616725.1 Limisphaerales bacterium
GCGAGCTTGCGCAGATGCCGCCCTTCGCCGCTCTCTCCAAGCTGGAATCGCTGCAGGGAGGAAATGAAGGGTTCTCGCCATTTCCGCGGTACGTTTACGCGAGGGGCCCATGGGACGGCCGGGCGCTGACGATTGTTTTCAAAATAATTGAGCCAGTTCATGAGCCGTTTTGGTTTGCGACGTGATGCCGGAGTTGTTGTTGGAAGCGGACGAAGTCATTGAGCCAGCGCTCGACTTCGTCAACGACATGGTCGGGGGTGGAAGTTCCGGCGGTGATGCCTACGGCCTGATCGTCGTCGCGAAACCAGAATGAGCGCAGGTCAGGGGCGCTTTGAACATGGTGCACGCGGCTGCAATGGTGGGCGCAGGTGGCGACGAGTTCTCGCGTGTTGTTGCTATGGGCGCCGCCGATGACGATTACGATGTCGCATTGCTGCGCGAGTTCCACCGCCGCACTCTGGCGCTGCTTGGTAGGCTGGCAAACCGTGTCGTGGAAGCAGACCTCGGATTTCGGGAATCGCTCTTGCAGCAACGTGACGAGGCGGCGCGCGCGATCGATGGGCTGGGTTGTTTGCGCGGCTACGCCGTAGCGTGGACGCTCGCGCAGCGCCGCCACGTCTTCATCGGTCAGAATCACATCATATTCGGCCAGGTCTTCCGTGAGCCCGCGCACCTCGACATGGTCGCGTTTGCCGATAATTACCGGGTGATAGCCCTCCTGGACAAAGCGGGCCACGGCGCGATGCGCATAGTGCACGAGGGGACAGGTGGCTTCGACCACGCGCAGGCCCCGCACTTCGATCTGGTGCCGAGTGCGATTGGAAGTGCCGTGGGCAGTGATGATGACATCGGGGGTGGTCACGTTGGCGACCTGGTGCTCGGTTTTTACCCCTTGGGAACGAAGTTGGTTGAGGACAGTTTCATTGTGCACCAGGTCGCCCAGGATCGTGACCGGACCGGAGCGCGCGCGTTCGCCGGCGAGCGCAATGGCATCCCGCACGCCGAAGCACATGCCTAAATGAGAAGCCCGCAAAATTTTCATGCCAAACACCGGCGCTTTACTTTGTATTACAAAGTATCAGACGCCGCGGTTTCCTTTCTGTTCAATTTGTGTTCACCGATTACTTCTTCCTGGTTTGTTCGACGATCTTCTCCAACAGATCGATATAGCCCGCAAAGGCCTTTTTGCCGCGCGCGGTCAAAGAATAGGTCGTTAATGGGCGGCCGCCCTGGAATTCCTTGGTCACCGAGACGTAACCCGCTTCCTGGAGCGTGCGGGCATGGGCGGTGATGTTCCCGTCGGTCATGTTCAATGTATCGCGCATCTCCGTGAATGAAAGCTGCGGCGTGGCGGCGAGCAGCGACATGATTGCCAGCCGGCCTTTCTCATGGATGACGCGATCCAGTTGAAGAAATGGTTCCGGGTTCACGCCGTTTTCCTGCTGCGTTCGGTGAAGTACAGGTACACGCCATAGGCGAGATGAAGCAGGCCAAAAAAAAGCCCCATCAAATAATGCGCACTCTCGGTCGATACGAGCGCGGGACGCGCAAACCCCATCGCAAAAGCCGCGCTACCACCAATGATAAAGGCCCAACCGAAAAGGCGGATGCCGCGTTGCATAAAGAACCCAGCGCCATTGAGGGCACAGCCGTAAATCGCTGTCCAAAAAACGGCCAGATACCAGGTCGAAGCGGGTGTTGGGGAGTCGTCGAGCAGGAAAATAATACCGGCGGCGAGCCCGGCGACAAAAGCCGGAAGCAAGGCCTGGCCGACCCGGCGCGTCGGCGGGGACCAAAACAGTTCGGCTTCCTTAAGCGCCTGCCTGCGGACGAGCAAAAGAGCGGCGGCAAGGGCGACCAGGGCCGTGACAAGCCAAAGCGCGCTGAAACCAGCCGCTTCTTCAATCCGGACAAAGCAAGTGGCTGTGGCGGCGCCGACCCCTATGACTCCGCAGGTAAGCATGATGGGGGCAAGGGCGCGCCGATATAAGGCGGAGCGCTCCATGAGAGTGCGGATGACTTGAAGATGTTCGGAAGCCCAATTTGGTTCCATAGGTGGCTTTGTAGCACAAAGTGCGCCGCAGGTCAACCCGCAACTCCGACCCTGGAGAGTCCGAGACAACGATCCTGTTCAGTGACACGAAGTCCGCCCGTGTAATAGGGAAGCCTTTGAGTTCTCCTCTCGCCTCTTGGGTCAGCTCAAGGTTCAATTGGAGTCCCTAAGAGACGGTAGTAGTTCCGCTGTCCCAGTGGAGTCTGATGCATTGATTCAATGAAGGCATCATTGCCCATCACGGGATGGGTGGACTGCCATGTGTTCGTCAGATCCGGTGTGTATTGCACCGACCAATTGAACCCGGCCAAGGCCCCGAAGCGAACGCGAATCACATCGCTACTGGTGTCCGGCTCGATCGATTGAATGTTTACGCCACCTTGAAAATAGACGGTGATCGGTTCTGAGGGCGTGTGGATTGGGCCGCCAATCAGGCCGTTGGTGGAAGTGTCAAAGGCCTGGAGAGTGACCGCGTAAATCCCAGACTTGGTCACCGCCAACCGGCGGCCATGGACGTGCCCGAACGGATCCGCGCCCGGGAAGCCGTCGGTTTGGGTGACGTTAAAACTGTTTGTCCCTGTTTGCCCGGTGGCCACGCTGATGGTGGGAGTGGTGGCGCCTGTTTCCCAGAAGGCGAAGGCTCCTGCCGCTGGACCAGTGACGGACAGAATTCTAGCGCGAATGTATGAGCCCAGCGCGGGCGCGTCCGGCTCCGGACCCGCGTAATCCGGCGTGGCGGCCTGAACTGTCAATGTGATGTTGCCCTGGTAATATCCGGCGTAGCGACCCGCATTCGTGAAGATGAGAGTTTTCACGTAAAGCGAGTTGGTAGCGAAATCGGCTCCATTGAAAAAATAGAGCGCTGCGCCTTGATTGGTGCTTGCGGCGCCAATCCGCAGGTGTCCGTGGTCCTGAGCCTGGAGAGGGAGTGTGCAAAGCGCAATGGCGAGGGCCGCGCTGGTACAAAAGGTTTTCATTTAAAAAGAGTGTTCAGGGGGTTCTACTTTCAAGGGGCGGCAGTGACGGTTTGATGCCCGGCCGGGTTGATGAACTGAGATCCTGGCGCGTGCAGTTGCTTCCTGACGCTGAACCACGTCCGCGTTTCGACATGGAAATCGACAAAGAGATAGTTCGCTTTTTGATCGTGACGAGGCACGGCGACCTGGTGGAAGAAGCTCGCTGGTGAATAGTCTCCGCCCGCGCCTGGGGCAAAGTGATAATGGTCGGCGGTGTGAGATTTGGTCGATTCGCCCATGAACATCGTTTCCACCGGCGCGGGGATGGAAGCCGCGCGCGAAAAGTCGATGGCGAACGCGTCGGAACCGTCGGGAGGCAGGAGGAAGTCATTGAGGGCATAGGTGTAAAGCCGGGACGGATGCTCGTCCTTTGGGCAGCGATAGATGTTGGTGGCGGCGTAAGGGGCGAGCCGGGCGATCCAGGATTGCCCGGTGTGCTGGCTGGCTGGGAGCCTGCCTTCGTCATGGTCATGGACATACATGGCGCTCGCGAGGCCCATCTGCTTTACGTTGTTCACGCAGGAAATGGTGTGCGCCCGCGCCTTGGCACGGCTGAGCGTCGGCAGAAGCAAGGAGGCGAGGATGGCGATCACTGCCATCACCACCAGCAATTCAATCAGCGTAAATCCGCTTCGTTTCATTTGTCTCTGCGTGATGCGCAAGACACGGTATTTTAAGAAATGGAGGCGTCTGCCCGCCAAAGCAGGACAGAGATCAGCCCGGCGCACGAATGCGCCGAACTCCGGGCGAAGATGTTCAGGCTGGCCGAGGAGGCGGCGATGGCGGGGCGTGAGATCGGGAGGGGCCGGTGAGGAAAAAGGCGGTCAATTCGATCGGGTGTTCCGGCGGCACAGGGAGGACAAATTCGACCACAGAAATGAAGTCAAGTTTCGGGACCGGTTTTTCGATGGCCGGAGCCCGATCCGCTTTCTTTCCTTCAGAAACGAAGTGACAGAGATTGCAGGGGTGTTGGCCGCTAAAGGTCTTTTCGATGGCGGTTACGAGAGGATCGGTTTGGGAGAAATCGATGGTCATTCCTACCCAGGCAACCGCTTGCAGCAGTGCCCAGTGACCCCCGAGAACGCCGACGAGCGAGAGCACGACAACGCACCTGGCAAGACGCCTCAACACGTCACCAATATATTGACCCCATTTAATTCGGTCAAGGTGAGAGACCAGCACAC
>JAKEEH010000452.1 GCA_022616725.1 Limisphaerales bacterium
CACTGAACGTGCTCGTCCTCTATGGATCCGTCCGCTCGACACGGCAAGGGATCAAGGCCGCACGCTTCGTCGCCAACGCATGCCGAGAACGCGGGCACGAGGTCTTCCTCGTCGAACCGTTCGGTGTTTCCAGTTGCTTACGAAGATTCATCTTTCCGTTCCGATTTCCCGGACTGGATGCTTGTGCTTTTTCTGCACCCAAACCGCGTCATGACGAGAGCGGCCAGCCCGCAGTGCTGCCACCGGTGGCCATCAACGCAATAGATGTCATGCATATGGGACACATCGAAAATCACATCCCATTGTGATTAGCCGTAGCGCCGCTCCACTCTGAGCGCTTCCTCGACCGGACGGACTTCGATACTGCCCAGCCTTGCCGACGGCCATTTGGATGCCACCTGGATGGCCTCGTTCAGGTCCCGAGCATTGATCAGGAAGAATCCGCCCAGTTGCTCCTTCGTCTCCGCGAAGGGGCCATCGGTCACCGACAGCTTGCCGCTGCGAACCCGCAGGGTCGCTGCAGTCCGGGCGCTTTGCAAGGCATTCGTGAGGATCAGGTAACCGCTTTGTTGTAGCGCTTCGACATAGGCCAGGGTTTCCTTCCTTAGCGAATCCCACTCGCTTCGCGACATCGCATTGAACGTTTCTTCAGCTTCGTATGCCAGGCACAGGTATTTCATTGCATGCTTCAGGTCAGGGATTTGGCATCAAGGTCAGCACCATCCACGATACGCCGAAGCGGTCGGCCATCATGCCGAAGCGCGAGGAAAAGAAGGTCTTGGTCAGGAGCATGCTTCTTCGCAGCGACCGTCGAAAAACAGGTTGGCCCAGCATGATATCTCCTTTCAGGGTTTGGTTGATTGCTGACAGTTAGTCGAATGCGGTTGCGCGAAATCGACATCCCCGCGCAATTTTTTGAATGTTGATTGCCTGATAGGCTGCCTTCCAGGAAGCCCCTCATGAGAATCCACGCGGCCCCATGGCAAAATTCTTCCCGCTAGTCTCTCAGACTCGTTGTCGCGGAGACCCTCTGGGAGCTTCATTTGGTCTCGTCCATCGGGGGCAGATGGCGTGGCAGGTCCATGGCGTCATGGAGCAGCCGCAGGACCTCAATCACATCTCGTCCCTGATCGTGGCCGATCCGGAACATCACGAAATGACGCCCTCTACGGCCGTGGCGAGCGACATGCAGCGTGAACAGTCCTTTGGCAATGTCATTGCGGGTTTTGGCGCCGATGACCGTCGGGCCGGCGGCCAGCGCCTCCAGTGCCGTAGACAGCGTCTCGGCATAGACGCGCGCTTGCGCCTCGCCGAACTGCTTCACTGTCCAGCGCAGGATGTCCTGGAAATCGGCCTCAGCGGCCGCCGTGAGGCGGACCGGCCAGGGGCGCGTCCCCGCCGTCACTTGGAGTGTGTTCCGGAGCCTTTCCCGGCGATTGTCTTGTCAACCATTGAGGCAAGATGACGGTTGAGCGCGGCTGGCGACCCGAAGCTGCGGAACCGTCCCGCGTCGATGTCGGCGATGCCGATGCGCGCGGCTTCGCGCAGCGCCTTGAGACGGACCTTCTCCTCTGCCTCCCGGCTCTCAAGTAGTCGCAGCCCTTCGCGCAGCACTTCGCTCGCGTTCTGGTAACGGCCGGAAGCAACGAGCCGCCCGACCAGGGCCGCCTGATGGTCCGTGAGGACGACATTGCGCGTCGGCATGAACAACACTCCACAGTGACTTGAATGGTCATTGGCATCTTATGCCACAAGACTTCCTTTCGACAAGCCCGGGCGGAGAGCGCGGGTTGAGGGCGCTCCTTGGGTGGCAAGCCAATCTCCGAGGCAGGATGCCGTGACACAAGCGGCAAAGGCCAGTAGGCAACAAGGGGCTGCGGACTACAGCGCAAGCGACGTGGCGGACAATCGGTCACCCCGGGCACCGCGGTGATCACCGATGGATGGCTGGGATATTCTGGGTTGGAGCCTCTCGGCTACCAACATACCATCAGAAACCTAAAACGCAGCGGAGGTACTGCCCACAACCTCCTGCCACGCGTCCATCGGATCGCGTCGCTTTTAAAGCGCTGGCTCATGGCACACACCAAGGCGGTGTTCAGAAACGTCATCTGGACTACTACCTGGACGAGTTCACGTTCCGATTCAATCGGCGGACATCTCGTTCACGCGGGTTGCTTTTCTACCGTCTGATGCAGCAAGCCGCTACCATCACATCCACACCATACCGAAGCCTCGTGAGAAAAGCCAAATCACTCGACCACAACGCATAGGGGGCATTTGCGTGAAGTGGATACCCACTTTGATCTATTTATTTACTCTCGACCGGTGTTTCATTTTGCGGCGATGACCGCGTTGCCCCAGAGTTAAGAGGATCAGGTCGCGTAGGAGCTCCGAACCAACTCATAACGATGATAAATACGGTTATGATGGCCCAGATCCACATAAAAATATTCAAGCCCTTTGACCGAGCAATTCGAGAAACCCATTGCCTGAAGCTCATAGTAATAAACCTCTTCCGCCAAACTTCGATTTCAACAACCGCTAGTTTTTATTGGGTGAAGTATCGCGGTGAAAAAATAAACTAATCTTTTTCAGATTAGCATGTGTGACGAAGGTGAAACAACGAGTGGGTAACAAAGGATTCTTGCCCATAGCAAGCGACGGAGCATCTTCGTAAGGCCTCTAGATGCTCGCTGCTTAGCCGAATTTTAGTCTGCTATTTTGCTATTCGCGGCGACCGCGGCCGAACAGGGAATGGTGAGAACCCACGCCCAGACGATCCCGCCTGCGACGCCCCATCGCACCGCAGAGACGTTGCGCGCGGCCCCCACGCCGATATTCGCCACCGCATACTTCGGCGGAATACTCAGACACATATGCACGTGATTCCCCATCAGGTGCCCTTCGACGATTTTCGATTCCTTGTGCCTCGCTGGCTCGTGGAATATCTCCCCCAATTGCCGACGCAGCACCCCGAAAATCCGCTTCTTCCTTCGCTTCGTTATAAACGCTCTGGGCAGACCGGACGGTTGCGCAGTATGGAAAGTGCGAGAGAATCAGATTGCCAGCAAACTGACAGGATTTTTCAACTTACTCCGTCGTGTCATTTTCACCTTACGACTAATCGAACAACGGGGCTCCCGGGAATGGATCTCCAATTGGAGGCGCTGCGTAGAAACCACCGGCGATCAATCCGAGAATTGGCAAATTAGGTGGTTCGCCAACTGCGGGAGAATCAGGTCCACCGAAGTTAGCAGTGCCAATCCAGTCCGGCGATCGTAGCACAAACAACACTCGCCCAATGTCCTTTTGGAAGCTAACGAAGTTAAGGCCAACTCGCAGTCCGCCATCGGACAACACGTCTAGAAACTCGAACCCTTGACGGTAGAAGCGATTGCTTGCCGGCTCGCGCGGGTCCGCTCCACGATTGAGATTAGTGCGGTGAATGTGCGAGGCTCGCAAGACAGGATTCGACGACGTACGTTGCGGGTCCAAGTATTCCGGTGGAGGATTCGCCGGAATCATACCGCTATTGGTGCAGCCAAGTTGAGTTTCGCCTGAGAGCATCCCGCCCACAAACGCTGTATTCGTGAGCGGACAGCCGGTGATTTTCTGTCTGCCGACAATCAGTTCCTGCTGATCGCGAGTGAGCCGACGCCAAGCCGCCAGATCGACCGCAAGCTTGAGAAATGCCA
>JAKEEH010000453.1 GCA_022616725.1 Limisphaerales bacterium
CAGAGCCCGCGCTATTACAACCTGATTGACCGATTCCGCCGAGCCACCGGCGTGCCCCTAATTTTGAATACGTCCTTCAATTTGCGCGGCGAGCCCATCGTTACCACTCCTGCAAACGCCTTCAACACCTTCTCCAAGAGCGAGATGGACGGGCTGATCCTGGAAAACTTCCTGGTCGAGAAGCCCGCTGGCTGAGCCGACGCTGCAATCCAGTCGCAGCCAGACCTTTGAGCGCTCCAATCCCGTAACGTTTCTACCCCTGAGCGTCACGCCCGGCTCTGCGCAAGAGGCGCCAGTCATCCGTATCGTAAACAAAAATAAACGCTTATATAGCGCGCAGCCTTTGGCCGCAGGCTTGCTACCTCCGTTGTCGGTGCTTTCGAGTTAGCGTCCGGGGACGTGCTTAAACCGGGAGAGCAGATGAATCAGGGAATTCACAGCAAGAATCGCGGCCAGTGCGGCTTCAGCTTGATCGAGCTGATGGTGGTCGTCATCGTAGTTTTGGTTATCACGGCGATCGCTTTACCGAATTTTATGCGCGGCCTTCGTGAATACCGCCTGAACAATGCCGGCACCGAGGTTGCCAACCTGATTCAGCAGACTCGATACACCGCGGTGCGCCTGAACCGCGACATCACCGTCCGCGCCACTTGTCCCGGGGTTGTACCCGTGCGTGCCTGGGTCGATTTGAACAATAACGGAGCGTTTGACCCCGGCGGTGTGGACCTGGATGGCGACGGAGTTAATGAAGCGCAAGAATCGACCGTGGTATTGAGCAATGACATCGTGTTTGGGCCTCCGGGCGCACCGGGGCCTGGCACCATGGGCGCGGCCTACGCTGCGGCCAATTTGCCGGCGTGTGGGGGGGCTGCCAATGCGGGCATTCGGTTCAACTCGCGCGGCATACTCGACTTTGTGGCCGGCGCCGCTCCTGTGTTTTTCGTGCCCGTCGGCTACAGCACTGCCGGCCTTAGCGGCTTTCGCGCCGTGACAGTCACCCCGATGGGTAAGACAAAGCTCTGGAAGGGTGGTAGTGGAGGATGGACGGGCCGCTAATACTGGAATGAGGCTCACAATGAACTTCGAAACACCGCAACCGAAAAAGCGCGAGGCCGGCTTCACCCTGATAGAACTCGCCATCGCCACCGTGGTTTTGCTCTTCGGTGTCGTCGCTGTGATGCAACTGGTGCCGCGCGCCATTCAGCTCAATCTGGACAATCGTATGAACACGACCTCTACCGTAACTGCGCAACGGCTGATGGATCTGATGGTCAACGCCGGAGTCAACTCGCCAACGCTGGTCGATGCCACGGGGACGTTTCCGTGCGGCGGCGTCAACGTATGCAGCCTGGGTGCGGGTGCCGGCGTGGTGGGCGATTTCACTAACGGTTCACCGTTGCTGCCAGGCGGCGAGGTTAGTTTCGCGGCGGCGCCGGTGCCCGGCTTCCGCCTGATCTATACGGACCCGAACGATCCTTCGGGCATTCCCTACGACGTGCGCTGGGCAATTGTCACGAGTGTGCGCAATGTCGGGCCGGTAGCCAGCGAGGTGGTGGCCAAGCGCATCGTCGTCGGCGTGCGCCGACAGGACGGGCGCGATCCGGTAACGCTGACTTCGTGGATCACCCGGTGAGGAGCTGACATGCGCAGGCAAAAAGGATTCTCGTTGCTGGAAATCATGGTGGCGGTCGGCGTCTTCGTCATCATTACCGGCGTCGTCTTCCAACTCCTGCTCGATGCGCAACAGCGCTATAAGGCGGAAACCGAGTTCCTGGACACATTCCAGTCCGCCCGCATCGGACTCGATCAAATTGTGCGCGACGTGCATACCACAGGCTACCCGCCGATCAATACATTGCCGGCCGCAGCGGCGGCGTTGAATCCGAACCAGGTCGCGGAGCCTTTTGCGTGGACCGCGACGTACCCACTCTTCCCTTGTACGGTGCTCGGTAGCTGCAATGCGCCCGGTGGCCCTTCCGCGTTTGACCTGATTCTGGAAACCGACATCGATCCAGAGAACGCCAACGGCGTGGAGTGGGTGCGGTACCAACTCGTGGGGAACATTCTCCGGCGCGGAATTGCTTCCAAGGCTGTCGGAGTTGACCCTGTGCTAGCGACGAATGTGCCCGGCGTTATGGTGCCGTATATCGAAAACGTGATGAACAATGCCACGCAGGCGCAGATGGCGGCGATTCAGGCGAACTATCCAGCGATGTTCCCGGGGAATGCGCCGGTTCCCGTGTTCCGGTTCCGGTGCGGTATTCCGGCTGCGGCATGCACTCTGGCCGGCCCGACTCCTGACACGTCGCGCGACATCACCGAGGTCACAGTCAGCCTGATCGTGCAGGCGCCCAACCCGGACCTGCGTACGCGCCAATTGCGCGTGGTCACGCTGACCGGGCTGGCCCGGCGCATCAATCCGTGAACTTGAGTTCGCAAAAGCTGTGAAGGAGAAAAAGCCATGCGTTCCAATCGAATGATCGGCCCCAAGTCGCAGCGCGGCGTCGCGCTGCTGATTGCGATCTTCTCGCTGCTGCTGATTAGCGGCGCGGCGATCGGCATGATCGTGATGGCAGGCACGGAATCGTCGATCAACGCCAATTATCGCCGCTCGACCGTGGCGTTTTATCACAGCATGGCCGGGCTCGAGGAGGCGCGCGAACGCCTGGTGCCGTGCAGCCCCAACACCTTCTGGCCGGTCACTGCCTGCGCCAATCCGCCGGCTTCGGCAGACTTGCTGTTCAATGACAATCCACCGTCGGCAACGGCCTCCATGGTTTACATGATCAACCCGGGCCCCGGCGATCCGCCCGTATTCAACCCTGCGGGCCTGCCCGCCGGCAACAAACTTGCCGACGCCACCCTGGCCGGTGAGTACCAATTCGTTGCGCCCCCGGTTCCGGGGCCGCTTTCGCCGATACCGTCCTCGCCGATGGCCACGGCGGGCGGCCAGCCGCCACTCGACTACAAGTGGGTGCGCATTACCTTGAAGACTGAGCGCATGGCCGGCGTGCAACTGGATAATATCCTCGGCAATCTCGACGAGGTCCTTCCGGTACGCGTGGACAGCACTGGCCGGCAGTGCCTGCCGACCATGCCCGGCTGCGCTTTCGATCCTGACGCGCCGATCACCACGCGGCCCGTGTTCCGTGCCACGGCAATGGCCGTAAGCCCGACCGGCGAGTCGCGACTGCTGCAAGCCGAAATGGCGCAATTGCCCACCATCAATCCGAGCGGCGCGATCGCTTCGAAGGCCGGAATCGATATCAGCGGCAACTTCAACGCCTTTGGCGCATGGCCGCCGATTGTGAGGACCTCCTGTACCGACCCAGCAGGAAAGAAAGTCAACATCGATACGTGCGGGACTATGGGCACCAGCGGCGTGCAAGGGGATTGCAGCCAGCCGTTTTCGGATGGGGGCACCAGCAACGACCCCACTGACGATATGTGCGGCAACCGGCCCCGGCCCACCGGCGACTTCTGCAGCGGAGGCATCGCGGCGAACGCGCTGTCATCGGAGGGCAATATCGTTCCCTCGGGAAATTACAGCACCTCTCCGGACAGCGCCTCGGCGTGCTCGACCAACAACACCGGCTGTATCTTTACCGCGGAGCCGAAGCAGGCGATGGCTGACCAGCAAACCAACTGGCCTTATGACATGGCCCAGATCATGGAGATGTTGAAGCCGCCGGTCACCAAGCCAATTCAAGTTGTCGATCCGACGATTCCTTGTACCACCTTCGATTCCAACGGGAATCGAGTGTGCCAGCAGACCAACATTACCTACGGAACGCTACCCAATCCCTGGCCACCCCTGCCGGGTACGCAGCCGACCGACCATTCGCCAGAGCTGGTTTTCGCCGATGTCGGCCCCGGCGGCTTGCTGAAGATCAGCGGCAACGGCAGCGTCGGGTCGGGGATTCTGGTTGTAGATGGCGACCTGGAAGTGACCGGCGGTCTCGAGTACTACGGGATCATCATCGTGCGAGGCACGGTGAAG
>JAKEEH010000454.1 GCA_022616725.1 Limisphaerales bacterium
AGGCACTCATAGGCACATTAAGAACTGAGCCCCGGCCCGAATTCCCGAAAACCCATGGTATAATTGGCCATGTTTAAAAAGTTAAACAGTTAAAACAGTTAAATAGATAAAAGTGACTAGAATTGACCGAAAACGCCAAGGGCTACTGTACAAACCGGCCAAACGCGTCGCACGCGCGGCTGCGTCGGGGGGAGCTGGTGCTCGTCGCGTCCCTGTTTTGACCCTTTTAACTTTTTTAACTATTTTAACTCATTCAGCCAGTCTCGCCGCCGACGCGCAACCGCCCTTTCTCCAATCCATTCTGCCTGCGCCCGGCTCATCGCTGAATTCAATTTCTCAGCTTGCTGTGACGTTCAATGAACCGGTGCTCGGCGTTGAGGCCGAGGATCTGCTTGTCGGAGGGGAGCCTGCCGCGAGCGTCAGCGCATCCGGGAATACTTATACTTTTCAGTTTTCAACCCCGTTGCCGGGCTTCGTTTCGGTTTATTTCGACGTGGATCATGGCATTACCGATCTAGCCGGTAATGCGTTCAACGAATCGGCGCCGGGCGCGACATGGTTTTATCAGATCAACGACACCACGGCGCCCGTGCTCGCAATCACCGCGCCGCCCGCCGGCGCGGTGTTTCGCACTTTGACCGAGGCGTGGGTCTCGTTCAGCGAGCCGGTGCAAGGGGTTGATGCGGGCGACCTCTTAGTCAACAGCGTTGCGGCCACCAATGTGACGGGCGTTGGACCGGGGCCTTACCATTTCCTGTTTTCGCAGCCGGTGGCGGGGAGTGTGGCGTTTTCGTGGGCCGCCGGGCATGGCATCGCCGATCTGGCAAGCAACGCGTTTGGAGGCGCGGGCTGGACGACGCTGCGGAATCCCACCGCGCCAATGACCGTGCGGATCAACGAATTCCTGGCGGCGAACGAGAGCGCGACCGGCTACATCGACGAAGACGGGGAGCGGCACGACTGGATCGAACTTTACAATCATGGCCCGAGCGCGGTGAACCTCGCGGGATGGTCATTGACGAATGATCCCGAAAATCCCGGTCAATGGATGCTGCCGAACGTATCGCTCAATCCGGGGGCCTATTTGATTGTGTTCGCGTCGGGCAAGGATCGGAGGAATCCGACGCTGCCGGCGCGGCTGCATTCGAATTTCCAACTGGGAACTGGCGGCGAGTACCTGGCGCTGTTCAGTCCGGATGGGCCGCGGGAAGCTGTCAGCGAGCTTCAATTCCCGGAGCAGCGCATCAATTATTCTTTCGGTTATGATGGGGTTGGTGGTTTGCGTTATTTCAGCACACCCACGCCCGGAGCGCCGAATGGCAACAGTTCGATCGAAGGCGTCGCCGCGCCGGTCCACTTCAGCGTGGCACGCGGATTTTTTGATGCGCCGTTTCAGCTTGTGCTCACGGCCACGACTCCGGGGGCGGCGATTCGTTACACGACGGACGGCAGTCCTCCGGCGGCGGATACAGGATTTGTCTATTCAGGCCCGCTGACGATTTCGAACACGACGCCGCTGCGAGCGGCGGCATTTAAGACGAATTTCCTGCCATCGGTCGCGCGAACCCACACGTATGTATTTCCAGATCAGGCGCTCAAACAGCCGAACAATCCGGCCGGTTTCCCATCGACCTGGGTAACGCAAAGCGGTTCGGTGGTCGTTCCTGCCGACTACGCAATGGATCCACGCATCGTCAACAGTCCGGCTTACACAAATCTCGCGCGCCAGGCGATGACGTCCATCCCATCCCTTTCAGTGGTGATGCGCACGGGCGATCTGTTCAGTCAGGTGAATGGGATCTATTCGAATCCGCGACAGACGGGGATCACGTGGGAACGGCCGGCGTCGGCGGAGTTTTTGTTTGTTGACGGGACGGAAGCCGTGCAGGTCGATGCCGGTTACCGGATTCAAGGCGGGACGAGCCGGGAGGAGAATAAAGTCCACAAGCACTCGCAGCGGCTGCTGTTTCGCGGCAGCTATGGCGCCGGCAAGCTCGACTACCCCCTTTTCGCCGATTCTTCCGTGCAGAGCTACGATACACTGCTGGTTGATGCCGGGCTGAATCTTGTCTGGATTCATCGCACGGACGCGACGCAGCGCCGCCAGGGCCAATATGTCCGCGATCAGTTTGTGTCCGACCTCCAGAACGCGATGGGCTGGCCGGCGTTCCACGGGCGCTTCTTTCATTTGTACTTGAACGGCCTTTATTGGGGGTTGCACGGGATTCACGAGCGTCCAGACGAGGATTTCGCGGCGTCCTATTTTGGCGGTGACAAAGATGAATGGGACATTATCAAAAACACGACCTCTTTCGAGGCGGTGTATGGCGATTTCGCGGCGTGGAACGCCATGCGCGCTTTGGCTAGCTCCGGGCTGACGAATGACGCGCAGTACCAGCAGATACAGCTTTACCTCGATGTGCCGAGCCTGATCGATTACATGATCCTGAATATATACGTCGGCAACACCGACTGGCCGCATCACAACTGGTACGTGGGCCGCCGCAAGCCTTCCGGGACCTTCAAGTTTTTCAATTGGGACGCCGAGCATGTCTTAAAGGACGCGAGTTACAATAATTCGACCGTGGCCAATGCGAATACACCGGCTGAGTTTTACGATCAGCTTCGCCGCTACAATCGCGAGTTCCGTCTGCGCTTTGCCGATCACGTTCACAAACACTTCTTCAACGACGGGATTTGCACCACCAATCAGGCGCTGGCGCGGTATATGGCCCGCATTCGCGAGATCGATCCGGCGATTGTCCTCGAGTCGGCGCGCTGGGGCGATAACGCCGCCAACGCGGACCGTCCCGGGCAGCCCTACGAACGAAACGTTGAGTGGGTGGCCGAACTCACGCGCCTGACCAATACATGGTTCCCGCGACGCTCCACGAACGTGCTCAATCAATTCCGCAATCTCGGGTTGTACCCGACGCTCGCCGCCCCAGTGTTCAGCCGCCACGGCGGGCGCGTGGCCCGCGGGTTCAGTCTTACGATGAGCGCTGCCGCCGGCTCGATTTATTTCACGACGAATGGGGTTGATCCGCGTGTCTATGGGGCGGGAACGCCCGCGCCGGATGCACAGTTATATAGTGGTGCCGTGTCAATTTCGCGCAGCACGGTTGTCAAAGCCCGCACGATGCAAGGCACCAACTGGAGCGCGCTCAACGCGGCGCAGTTTACGGTCGCGCAGGCGGGCAGCCCCTTGCGGATCACAGAGATCATGTACAGCCCGCCGGGCGGTGATGCCTATGAGTTTATTGAGATACGGAATGTCGGTGAGGTCGATCTGGACCTGAGCGGTTACTCCCTGGAAGGCGTCACATTCGTGTTCCCGGCCGGTTTCATTTTGCCCGCCGGAGCGGCGATCGTGCTGGCTTCTAACGACGATCCGGTGGCGTTTGCGGCGCGGTATCCGGGCGTCAACGTCGCCGGGTATTTCGCCGATAGGCTCGCCAATGGGGGCGAGCGCATCGCCATCAAGGATGCAACGGGGCAGATCGTGACTTCGGTCGAGTACGATGACGAAAATGGGTGGCCCACGGCTCCGGACGGCGGCGGTTACTCCCTGGAGATTCGGGACGCGTTCGGGAATCCTGACGACCCGGCGAATTGGCGCGCCAGCATCTCTCTGAATGGTTCGCCGGGCACAGCACCCGCCGAGCCGTCCCCGGCGGATGTGATGCTGAATGAATTGATGGCTGAGAACGGCGGCGCGGTGACGAACGACGGAGCGTTCCCCGACTGGATCGAGTTGCGCAATGGAGGAAGCAGCGCGGTCAACCTGAGTGGCTGGAGCCTGAGCGACGACGGCGACCCTCGGAAATTTACGTTCCCGGAAGGAACCATCATCGTCGGCAACGGCCATCTTGTGATCTGGTGCGACGCTGCGACGAATGCTCCGGGGCTGCACTCTGGTTTTCCGCTCAGCGTCACAGGCGGCAGCGTGTTCTTGTACGACGCAGGCACGAATCGGGTGGACGCCATTTCGTATGGCGCGCAACTGGCTACTTACACAATTGGACGAATCGGCGCGGATTGGAAGTTGAACGTGCCCACGCCTGGGGCGGCCAACCAGACCGCGGCGACAGCCAGCCCGGCCAATCTGTTCATCAACGAGTGGCTTGCTAACGCGCCGCCCGGTGGCAGCGATTGGGTCGAGTTGTACAATGCTGCCAATCAGCCGCTAGCGCTGCGGGACATCTCGCTGGCAACAAGCAACGCTATCTTCCAAATGCAGGCTCTGTCGTTTTTGCCGGCGCAAGGTTTCGTTCAGATCCTTGCGGACGAAGTTTCCGGTCTCAATCACGTTGATTTCAAGCTGCCGGCCGCCGGCGGCGCGATTGTGCTGCTGGGTTCGGATGGCAGCGAACTGAATCGTGTGGTTTATGGCGCCCAGACAGAGAGTGTTTCCCAAGGCCGTCTGCCGGATGGGGGCGCGGCTATTCAAAGCTTTCCGGGCAGCGCCAGCCCCGGCGCGCCGAACTACGTCATTTCCTGGGCGGGGCCATTCCTGCACGAGGTTATGGCACGCAATGCCGGGTCCATCACGATGATAGATGGAACGCCGGCGGATTGGGTTGAGTTGCGCAATCCTTTTGGAACGAACGTGAATATTTCGGGTATGCGGCTGGCGGTTGACGCGGCTGATCCGAATCAATGGAGCTTTCCCGCAGGGACTTCCATTCCGGCAAATGGGTATCTTGTGGTTTGGTGCACAAGCGCGAGGCCAGCATCGACTGTTTTCGAAGCCGAACTGAACACCGGGCACGGCATCGACGGTGATAGCGGCGGGGTGTTTTTGTTCAACTCCGCCGGACAATTGGGGGACAGCGTCGAGTTCGGGTTTCAGGTCGAGGATCAAACAATGGGTCGAGCCGTCGCCGGCTGGCAATTGCTGACGACACCGACGCCTGGCGCGAGCAACGCGCCTGCTGCGACGCTTGGCGCCGTGAACGGTCTCGTGATCAATGAATGGATGGCTTCCCCGACCAACGGCGCGGATTGGTTCGAATTGTTTAATTCGGGTCCGGCGCCGGTGTCGCTCAGCGGGTTGTTTGTTACAGATGACCCATCGATTTTCGGACAAGCGAAATTTGCGATCGCGCCGCTGTCATTTATTGGCGCCGGGAGCTGGGCGCGCTTTGTCGCCGATGACGATCCCGGTCAGGGACGGCATCACGTCAATTTCCGCATGGACGAACTGGGCGAGACACTGCGTTTGTATGCGGGCAATTTGCAACTGATCGACGCGGTGAATTTTGGTCTCGGTGAGGCCGGCGTTTCAGAGGGGCGTTTGCCGGATGGTTCGGAGAATTTCGTGAAGTTTCCCGGTTCGCCGACGCCCGGACGAGGCAATTACCTTTCAATACCGAATATTGTCATCAACGAAGTGCTCCCAGTGCCGAATGGAAATACGGAGCAAGCGATCGAGATTTACAGTTTGACGCCACATTCGATCGATTTCAGCGGTTGGTTCCTCACCGATACGGAACGCGTGCCGAAAAAGTTTCGACTTCCGTCACCAACGAGCATTGCGGGTGGCGGTTACCGCGTGTTTTACGAGGAGCAGTTTGGCGCGAACAGCTCTGGCGTGCCGATTACCTTGCATGCTGGTGGAGGCGAAGTCTGGCTGTTTGAGGCCGATGCTGCTGGAAATCTGTCAGGGCGGCGAGTGGGTGCCCGCTATGGAACTCCCCAGCCGGGTCAGTCCTGGGGCCGAGCGGTCGGTTGCAATGGTCCGGACTTTGTTGCGCTGTCCAATGCGACGTTTGGAGTTGCTTTGCCGGCGAATGTTGCCGAGTTCCGTACTGGCGGAGGTGCGGCGAACGCTCCGCCGGCGAACGCTTCCACGAATGAGCCGTCGGGGGCCCCGACGATCACCGAACAACCGCTTAGCCGGGTCGTCCTGGCCGGCAATCCGGTGGAATTTCAGGCCGGCGCCTGCCCGAGCGCCGTGACTTACCAATGGCACTTTGGCACGGCGGCACTTTCGAACGCGACGAACCGGAGTTACAGAATTGCAAGCGCCCAATCGCAGGACGTCGGAACCTATTTCGTCGTGGCGACCAACGCGTTCGGCGCGGCGACCAGCGCGGTCGCGCAGCTTTCTTTTGGCACTCCGCCAGTAATTACATCGCAACCGGAGGACGTTCGGACAAATACTGGCAGCGTGGCGGTTTTCACTGTGGGGGCCACAGGCGGTCCTTTGATTTATCAGTGGCGTTTCAACTCGCTGGCCATTCCTGGCGGGACCAACAGCGAGCTTTCAATCGCCGACGTAAAGCTGAAGGACGCGGGCGATTACAGCGTGCTTGTTGGCAATCAAGCAGGCGAGATTGCGAGTGCCACGGCCCGCCTGACCCTAACGCTCGGGCTTCAGATCACGTCGCATCCGTCAAGTTTATCGGTCTCCCCTGGAACAAATGTGACGTTTTCCGTCGCGGCGATTGGGACGGGGCAACTCCGGTATCAATGGGTGTTCAACAGCAACATCCTCGCCAGCGCAACGAACAGTTTCTTAACGGTGACGAACGTCTCTTTAGTTGATCATGGCACCTATTGGGTCGAAGTCAGTGATGAAAACGGAACGGTTCGCAGTGAATCGGCGACGCTGACGGTCCGCGTCTCTCCGTCAATATCGCAAGCGCCGGCCTCGGTAACGGTTTTGGAGGGAGATGACGTTACCCTTTCAGTGGTTGCGACCGGGACACCGCCGTTGGGCTATCGCTGGCGGCACAATGGTGGGCAGGTTGGGTTCAAAGTGGGCGACCCGACGTTCACGATTACGAACGTACAAACGGCGCATGCGGGCAGCTACCAGGTGATTGTCACCAATCTTGTCAACACGATCGGCGTGATCAGCGCTCCTGCGACATTGACAGTGCTAGTGCATCCGTCACTGCTCGGGCCGAAAATAACGAACGGCTTCTTCGAGGTGCTGTTGCGCGGCAGCACGGGCAAGACGCACGTCGTCGAGAGTTCGGTCAATTTGAGCAATTGGACGGAGATGATTACGCTCACGCCGACGAATGTAGAGACGCGGGTCAGCGAACCAGCGGCGGGAAATCGCTTCTATCGTGTGCGGCTGATCCAGTGATGGTGCCGCTCTCGCGCATGGATTTGACGCCCCGCCTCGATGACCGGTAATGTATCTGTATGGCGACACTGACGATCGAGCTTCCCCCGCACAAGGAGCGGACAGCGTTCAATCTGCGGCGTTGGGCGCAAGTCCTGGCGGATCCGGAACTGGCCAGGTTCGAAGGGCGCATTGAAACCGATCGTCATGGCCACGTCATTATGAGTCCTCCTCCTGCGCCAACCCATGGCGGCTTTCAAGCCCGAGTTGCTTCTCTGCTGGACAGTTTGCTTCCCACAGGTCGAGTTCTGACCGAATGTCCGATCTCGACAGCGGACGGCGTGAAGGCTGCGGATGTGGCTTGGGCCTCGTCAGCACTCGTGCAGGAATTAGGCGGGCGCGTCTGCTTTCCGCGTGCCCCGGAACTCTGTGTGGAAGTCGTTTCGCCCAGCAACACCGAGGCAGAAATTCTGGAAAAGATAAAGCTGTATTTCGATGCGGGCGCGAAGGAGGTCTGGACCTGCTCGGAATCCGGCGTGATGGGTTTCTTCGTCGCAAAAGGCGGGCGCGCCCTAAAGGGTTCGCAGCTTTGTCCCCAATTTCCGAAGCGGGTTGAATTGCGCTGAACGTGCCGGGACGGTCCGCGCGCCTATCGCGAACCCAGCTTTGCTTTTGATTGATCGGTGACTTCGCGGACGAGTTCCCTGGGGGCGCCTTTGACGCCCTCGGTTGGCGAGAAATAGACGGCTGGGGGCGCTGTCATGGAGAATATTTCCGGGTTGCCGGCAGGCGTGATGTACGCGAACTGCGCCTTGCCGCTGACCACAACCGCATAGCCTTCGGCGTGCAGTCGAAAGGCGGCGTCGCCGATGGCGGCCACTCCGTTGGCAACCTTGATGCGGTATCTAAGCCCCGGGCGGATTCTGCTGCCGTTGCCCAACGCGGTGCCTTGCTGCAGGTACAAATAGATGTCAGTGATCGCGTTCGTCTGTTCGAGTTTTTCGACCGAAAGGACGGTGTTCTGGGTGAGACGCAAGACTCCACCATCGCTGCCGAGATAAAGATCGACGGCCGCCGCGGGCCCCGTGCGGATGACGGCGCCAGGAACCACGCGCGTGCCCGCGCGCAGTTGGGTTTCAGGCTGGCCGGGCGCCTGGAAGAACGCTGTCCCGGCGACGCCGCTCACCTCCGCAACGGGCGTTTGCGCCACGAGCGAGACAGAGCCCAGGATTGTGGCAAACAAGAGAGTTCGTTTCATCATCAAAGCGCTTGTGCTTGAATAGGCAGATTTCAGGTCAGACCTCCAAAACTTTTTCGAACTTTGTCAGATTGCGCGGGCCGCTGCCGGTGATCAGGGCGATATCTTCGAGACGGACGCCGCCGAGTTCCAGATAATAGAGACCCGGCTCGACCGTGACGACATGGCCGGAACGAAGTGTATCGGAAGAATTTGGGCCGAGACGGGGCGCTTCGTGAATATCCATTCCGACACCATGGCCTGTGCCATGGAAAAAGCCCTGCAGGCGTCCGTTAAGCTTTCCGGTTTTGTAGCCTTCCCTGGTGAAAAACTCCTGCACCTTTTCGTGAACTTCACGGGCAGACGCCTTGGAGCGGAGGTGTTCGAAAGCGAGTTCTTGTCCACGCTCGATGGTGTGATAAACGCGCCGAAGTTCCTCACCAGCGCGGCCCTTGACAACCGTGCGGGTGATGTCTCCGAAGTAACCGGTCTTTTGCGAACGGGGGAAGACGTCAATGATGATCGGCTCGCCGGCGCGCAAGATACCATGGCCGCGTTCGTGGGGATCACAGCCCTGGCGGCCGCAGGCGACGATGGTATTGCGCGCAAGGCCGCCAGCCTGAACAATAGCGGTATCGATTATGGCGCGAAGTTTTTCGGCCGTCAGCGGCCCATTGTGATAGATGAGCCGGCGTTTGCGCCCGACCTTGGCATTCTTTAGCGCCTGAATGCCTTCGGCCAAACCGACTTCGGCCATCATGAGGGCGCCGCTGATCTTTTTGACTTCCTCCGCCGTTTTGACTTCGCGGTCCGGGAAAATGGGGCCGTTCGTGAGCTTCACCTTAACGCGAAGCTTCGATAATTCGCGCGCCAGACCGAGCGGGAAGTTGTACGGCACGGATACCTTGCGGATGTGAGCCCGGTTGAGGACGTGGCGAATGACTCGGGCTTGCGTGGGTTTCTTGATGCCGTCTCTTTGGAGCGTCTTCTGAATTTGGGTCAGGGAGAGGCATCTGCAATGGCGCGCTTCGTGGCGAGTGCGGTCGATCTCGAGGTCGCTCATGACGACGTGGCACTTGCCATTGAGGCGCAGATAAATGAAAGGATCGGGGACAAACATGCGAACGGCATAAAGCATGTTTGCGTCATGCTCGCTGTCCGCGACCATCAATAGATTGTCGCCTTTGGTCCTCACCGGAGAAGACCGGACGTTACAGGAAAGTGATGCGCTCGTCCACCGCGATCTGTTCACAAAGGATTCACACTGTTCACGAGACAGATTTACCGTTGTGCCACGGCGGCATCATGAGAGCATCGCGATATTTGCGGCTGAGAGTCCGCACCGAGGCGTTTACTCGGCAACGGCAGCGATGGCGTGCATGATGGATTGTTCGGAGATTTGGCCGGGACCGAGTTCGGCGACTTTGCGGCGGTCGCGCAACACAACCACGCGGTGGCTGTTGCGCACCATTTCTTCGAGGTCCGACGAAATGAAAAGGATGGCCATGCCTCCTGCGGTCAAGCGGGCCATAAGTTTTTCGATCTCAAGTTTGGCGCCGACATCGATGCCGCGGGTCGGCTCATCAAGCAGAAGCAGCCGCGGATGCGAGGCGAGCCAGCGGGCCAGGATGACCTTCTGCTGGTTGCCGCCGCTGAGAAGTCGGACGGGCTGTTCGGCACTGGGCGTGACGATGTTCAATGCCTTGATGTATTGGCCGGCGAGTTCAAGTTGGCGCGCGCGCGAAACGTAGCGAGTCCACCCCTGGCTGGCCTGCAGTGCCAGCACAACATTTTCTCGCACCGAGAGATTTGGAATGATGCCTTCGATTTTGCGGTCCTCGGGACAGAAACCAAAGCGATGGCAGATCGCGTCCAGGGGGGAACGAACGGCGGAAGCTTTGCCATCAATGAGAATTCGTCCGGTATCCGGATGATCGATGCCGAAGATAAGCCGTGCTGTCTCGGTTCGGCCGGAGCCGAGCAATCCCGAGAGGCCGAGGACCTCTCCCTGGGCGACGTCGAGGTCGATGGGCTTGAGTGATCCCTTGCGACCGAGGCCGCGAAGCTGGAGCATCGGCACGCGTGCAGCCTCACCCGCAGAATGGTCTTGGACCTCTGACTGTGCTGCGGGCGAGGAGGCCCGTGTGCCCGCGAAATCCAATTCGCTGACCTCCCGGCCCATCATCTTTGAGATGAGCTGGAGCCGTGGCAGCGCGGCGGCCTCAAACTCTCCGACGAGCTTGCCGTTCCGGAGAACAGTGATGCGATCCGAGACCGCGTAAACCTGATCCAGGAAGTGCGTGACAAAGACGATCCCAAGACCCTCCGCCTTCAATCGGCGCATGACGCCGAAAAGCCGTTCGACTTCCCCTTCGTCCAGACTTGAAGTCGGTTCGTCCAAAACAAGCACACGCGCAGAGATATCAAGGGCGCGCGCGATGGCGACGAGTTGCTGAATGGCGATCGAAAATCGCGAGAGCATTTCGGTAACATCAAGTTCAACGCCAAGCCGTTTGAGCGCTACGCGGGCGCGGTCACGGACGCCGCTCCAGCCAATCCAGGGTCGAGCGTAACGCCCGAGGCAAATGTTTTCGGCGACGGAGAGGTAGGGGATCAGGTTTACTTCCTGGTAAACTGTGCTGATGCCTGCGCTTTGCGCCTGCGATGGCGACCGCGGGTCGATGGGCTTGCCCGCAAATCGAATATCGCCGCTGTCCCGCCGATGGACCCCCGTGAGCACTTTGATGAGGGTCGATTTGCCCGCACCGTTTTCACCCATCAGGGCGTGGATTTCGCCCGCGCGGACGGTGAAGTCCACGCCGGCCAGAGCTTTCACGCCGGGAAAGGATTTGGTGATTCCGCGCAGGAGAAGGAGTTCGCTGCTCATGCTGTCGATTGTTTCAATGACTCATGGCGAGGTTTAGGACTCGGGAATAATATCCGCCAATCACGGCGAGTTCAGCCGGAGTGCCGAATTCCGTGACTCGACCGCAATCGAGGACCAGGACCTTGTCCATGCGTTCGACGGTGGCGAGTCGATGGGCGACCATCAGCGTGGTGCGATCTTTCATGAGGCGAAGCAGGCTCTCCAAAACAAGGGCCTCACCTTCGGCATCCAAAGCGCTGGTTGGTTCGTCAAGCACGAGGATGGGAGCATCCCGCAGGAACGCCCGCGCGAGGTTCAAACGCTGCTTTTCCCCGACGCTGAGCCGAGCCGCGCCTTCGCCCATCAATGTCATGTATTGCTGAGGCAGCCGCTGAATAAATGGGTCGGCATGCGCGGCGATGGCGGCGGCAACGATTTCGTCCAGCGACGCGCCGGGCCGGCCATAGGCAATATTGTCGGCGACCGTACCCGGGAGCAAGAGCGGTTCTTGCATGACCAGCGCCATGCACGAACGCAAGTCGCGCAATCGCAGTTCGCGCAAATCAGCGCCGTCGAGCGCGACTCTGCCTGATGAAGGATCGAACAGGCGGGGAATCAGGCTGAGCAGCGTGCTCTTGCCGGCTCCGCTTGGGCCGAGTATGGCCAGCGACTCACCAGGAGCGATTTTGAAGCTGGCGTCCCGCAGGACTGGCTGGCCCGGATTATAGCTGAAACAAACGTTTTCAAATGCGATTGAGCCTTCTACGCCTTTGACGGGGCGAGCGTCGGGGGCGTCGCGAACTTCGTCGGGGGCGTCCAGGACCTCGTAAACGCGTTGTGTGCCCGCGCTGGCGCTGGAGACAGTCGCGCCCACATGGGAGAGTTGGTTCAGGGGTTCGTAGAGTTGCGCCAGGTAGGCGACGAATATGAGCAGTTCTCCGATGGTCAATTTAAAGGCGAGGACCTGATCGGCGCCCACCCAAATGATGGCTGCGGCGCCAGCGCCGAAGACAACCGAAATGCCCAGCCAGTAAAGCAATTCCCAACCGTGCTGGGATAAGCGCTTCTCTTGGGCCGCGGTGGTCTGCTGAGCGAACGCTTGCTCTTCGTGTTCTTCTCGGGAGTAAGCCTGGATGAGCGGGAGCGCGACGATCGTTTGCTGGACCAGACTGGTGACCTGGCTGTCGGCCTGTTGGGCGGCCGTGCCCCGCGCGCGCATTTCCCGTCCAAACAGGCGGATGGAAACGAGGACCAGCGGGATGATACCGAGAGCGACGAGGGTCAGGAGAACATTGAGTTGCCACATGATGGCGACCATAAGCGTCAGCGAAAGCGTCGCCGTAAAGAGCGTGACCAATCCCTGCTGGAAAAAGGTCTGGAATGCGTAGGTATCCCACGCCGCCCGGTAAATCAAATCGCCTATCTTCGTGCCTTGATGAAATCGAAGCGAGAGCCTTTGCAATCGACTGAACAACTCATCGCGGACGCGGCGCAGACCGCAGAGGCCGATCTTGATTGACAGATAGTTGTGCCACGCCGAAAGCGCGCCATGGCCGAAATGCAAAACCAGAACGGCTATCGTTGCGAGGATCAGGAGCCGGCCATCGGTGACGCGCGCCGTCCAACTGCCGAGCCAGGCAGGAGGGGGCTTCTCGCCGAAGACCGAATCGACGATAATCGCGAGCGGCCACGGTTTGAGCAGATTCGCGACGGTGCTGCCGACGAGCAACAGCAGCACGAGCACAATTTGCGGCGCATCCTGCCGAAAGAACCGGAGAGCCCGCAGCCAGTGTTTCATCGGCGCGGCAACATAAGGCAGAGCGCGCCAACGAATCTAGCCGCAAAACTACACCGAGCGAGAGACACCCTAA
>JAKEEH010000455.1 GCA_022616725.1 Limisphaerales bacterium
ACCAATTCATCCAACTCCGCTCCCGCAACGTCTCCTTCAGGCGCATTGCCGAGCAGCTTGACATCTGCGTCAACACCGCCCGCAAATGGGAACAGGAACACAAGGAACAAATCGACCATCTCCGCGCCGTTCATCTTGAGGCCATTCAGGAGCGCTACCTTAAAACCTATGAGCACAAGCTCGCCGACCTCACGGACGAACTCGACCGCATTGACGCTGAACTCAAGCTCCGCGAATTCGAGTGCGTCTCCACCGAGTTCCTCCTCTATCGCAAGACCTGCCTCCAGGCCCGCCTTGAGAAGCTCGCGGTCTCTCCCGCGCCACTCCAAAGGCCCGCCAATTTTGGGACCGAACCGCAAAGTGATACAAAAGTGATACAAAAGTGATACACAAAGGTGGGGGGGTGTGTCAGTTTGCCAATCCGCCTGATCAATTGAATCGGCGAAAGGCTGAATTTTAACTACTTTAAAGTTGGAGGGCAGCTCTGGAAAACGCAATCGATGAGTGGCGAAACCTTTTTGTCGCTCCGAGGTTCAATTTACCGTATATTCGCGGACGAAATGAGATGGTTTAAGGTGATCGCGCTTGTTGTTTTGGCTGGGTCCACTGGCGTGGTTTCGGCTGCTACGACCAACGCGCTCGACTGGCGGGTCGCCGAAAACAAAGTCAGCGCCGACATCAAGGGCTGGGATGTACAAACGTTGCTCGAGCACATCGCGACGGCGACCGGCTGGCAGATTTTTCTGGAACCGGAAACAAAGGAAGCGATTTCCGCGAAGTTCAAGGACCGCTCGCCTGGAGATGCGCTCCGCCTGCTGATTCCGAACCTGACCGCGGCGCTGGTACCCGAGACGAATGCGCCCTCAAAGCTTTACGTTTACAAAACGTCACAGCAGCAAGCGACACAACGGATCGCATCACATACAAAACGCAAATCCGCCAACCCGATTGCGAACGAATTGATTGTAAAACTCAAGCCTGGCGAAAAAATTGATGACCTGGCGAAGCGGCTCGGGGCGAAGGTGATTGGCCGGATCGACGGGCTGAACGCTTACCGGCTCCGCTTCGAGGACGCGGATGCGACGAACTCGGCCCGGGAGGCGCTCGCCGGGGATTCCTCGGTAGAGTCCGTGGACAACAACTATGCGGTGATGCGCCCGCCGGAGCCGCAACCGCTCGGGGTGAGTTCGGGCCCGCCGATGAATCTTTATCCCAAGGCAGCCGCGTCGGGGGATCAAATCATTATTGGTTTGATCGACACGGCCGTGCAGAAGGAGGGTAATCCGAATGCGGACTTTTTGCTGCCAGGCATTTCCGTGGCAACAAGCACGGCCGAGGCGACCACGCAGCCGCGCCACGGCGATTCGATGTTCCAGACAATTCTTCAAGGCATGTCGCTGGCGGAGAATGGCGATGGCGGTTCACGAGCGCGGGTCCTTGCTGTGGACATTTACGGCGGCAGTGATATGACATCGACGTTCGAGATTTCGGCCGGAATTTTCCGGGCCGTCGAGTCGGGAGCGAAGATCATTAACCTGAGCCTCGGCAGCTCGGCCGAGACGCCATTCCTGAAGACATTGATCGAGAGCAGCTCCAGCCAGGGTGTGCTGTTTTTCGGGGCGGCTGGCAACGAGCCGGTTACGACTCCGACGTATCCGGCGGCCTATCCGGACGTGATCGCTGTCACGGCGCTGAACCGCTCCGGTCAGATTGCGCCCTGGGCGAACTTCGGTTCGTTCGTTGATGTCGGCGCGCCTGGCTCGAGCATAATCAGTTTCGGCAACGCGGCTTACATGGTTACGGGGACCTCGGCCTCGACGGCGTTCGCCTCGGGCGCGGCGGCGGGGTTTTCGCAATCGACAGGAAAAACCGGCAACGGTCTCCAGGCGCTGGTGCTGCAGTCGCTGGCGATTCCCGGGAAGAAGTAGCCGGCGGTCTCGGGATGAATCACTGCGCCGCGCCAGCCGACTCCATGCCAGGAGCGCTTCGGTTGCTCCTTGGCGTTCACGGCCTAAGCGCGTGGCGACGGCTGAAATCCCTCCGCCAGCAGTCGCACCTGTTGACCGCGGTCATCCTCGGCTTCATTTCCAGCTACCTTGTGTTGGCGTTCTGGCTCTTCTACATGGGCTTGAAATTCATCGCGCGGTTTCCGGGACTGGGGACAGTGCTGACCGAGCGCCTGCTTTTCCTCCTGTTTGCGTTTCTGTTCGTGCTCCTGCTGCTTAGCAATCTCGTGATCAGCTATACAAACCTGTTTCGCAATCGCGAGACGGCGTTTCTGTTGAGTCTGCCGATCCCAACCCGCACGATCTTTCAATGGAAATTCATTGAATCGACCGTGCTTGCATCGTGGGCGTTTCTGTTTCTGATCGCGCCCTTATTGGCCGCGTTTGGATTAATTCGTGGCGTGCCCTGGCACTTCTATCCGATCACATGCGTCCTCGTGGCGCTCTTTATTATTTTGCCTGGGATCGCGGGCTCATACCTGGCGGTCATTGTGGCGCGCCATCTCGACCGGCGGCTCTTTCAAGTAATCGCCGTGACGACAGTGGTCGCGCTCATTGCCGGCGCTGCGATCTGGTTTAAGCCGGAACGGGTGGATCCGGAGAACACCGAAGGCCGGGTCCTGGTCGTGCTCGACAAAATGCTCGCCAAAACCCATTTCGCGCAATACCCGCTGCTGCCGAGCATGTGGCTCTCCTCGAGCGTCCTGCAATGGGCGGAAGGCGCGCGGTCGGCTGCGGCGTTCTTTTGCGGGGTCCTGTTCAGCCATGTGCTGTTTTTCGGGATGCTCTCGTTCACGCGCATGGGGAGTCCGTTCTACGACGCTGCTTCCGAGGTGAGCAGCCGGGGAAGCGTATTCGGGCGCTGGGGATGGTTTCGGGGCAAGCGACGGCGAAGCTCCGCCCCAGGTTCGCGCGGCTTGGTTGAACGGGTCATCAATCTGTTGCGATGGCTGAGCCCGGACACGCGCGCGCTGATTGTCAAGGATACGCGCATGTTCTGGCGCGACACCACGCAATGGGCACAATCGCTCATGCTGTTCGGGCTGCTCGGTGTTTATATCTTCAACCTGCGGCATTTCTCGCAGCAACTCTCCAGCCCATTTTGGGTGCATCTCGTTTCGTACCTAAACCTGGGCGCCTGTTCATTGAATCTGGCCACGCTGACGACGCGGTTTGTCTATCCGCAATTTTCGCTGGAAGGCAAACGGCTGTGGATCGTCGGGATGGCGCCGCTGGGCATGGTACGAGTCGTCAAGACGAAGTTCTGGCTGGCGACCGTGACCTCCCTTGCTATTACGCTGGGGCTGATCCTTGTCTCCTGCTACATGCTCGACATGCCGACGGAACGGATCTTGTATTTTGGCTTCGCGGTGACGGTGATGACGTTCACCCTCACGGGGCTGGCGGTGGGTCTGGGTGCGCTGTATCCGAATTTTCGCGAAGATAACCCAAGCAAGATTGTCAGCGGGTTCGGCGGCACCTTTTGCCTGGTGCTGAGTTTCCTTTACATTCTTGGTTCAGTCATCCTGCTGGCCTTTACGACGCCATGGACGCAAATCGCCATCGACCCGCGCCCTCAATTCTTTGCCTGTTTTGGCGGCTTTCTGACGCTCTCGCTCGTGCTCGGCTGGGTGCCGCTGCAACTCGGCCTGAGGCGCGTGCGAACAGCGGAACTTTGACGTTTAAGCCACGCGCTCGGCGTGCCGTTCGGCAGACGGTGCGCCGTTGAGGATGCGAATCTCGCGTTGCGGGAAAGGTATCGTGATCCCGGCTTCACGAAAACGGTCAATAATTGCCTGATAAATCTCGGTATGCGCGGGACCGTAATCGGTGACGCTGGCCCACGGCTTGACCGCGACGTTAATTGAGGAATCCGCGAGAGTAGTGACACCGACCACCGGCGCCACTTCCTTCAACACGCGCGCATTCTTACTCAGAACGTCGCGGACCGCCGCGAGCGCCGTCGGGATGTTCGTGTCGTAGGAAACTCCGACCGACAAGTTCAGTTGCCGGATGGTGCCGTAATTGTGCAGCACTTCACCCACGATCTTACGATTAGGGACCACGACGCGTGAGCGGTCCGGGTGCAGTAGCGTCGTATTGAATAATTCGATTGAATCCACCAGGCCTTGCACCCCGATAATCTCAATGTATTCGCCGACCCGAAACGGCTTGGTAAAAATGATCAACAAGCCCGCGACCAAATTGCCCAGCACGCCTTGCATTGCGAGGCTGATGCCAACCCCCACGACTCCGATCCCAGTCACCAGCGGCATGATATTGAACCCAACCGTGCCGACCGCGATCAGCAGCGCAAATGCGACGACCAGGAGCTTGGCGACGCGCGTAATGAGCATTCGCACGGGCGGTTCCAACTCGCGCCGCGAGAGCCACGAAAACATGAGTTTGCCGAACCACCGCGCCGCCAGCACACCCAGGACAATGATTACGAGCGCGCCCAGCAGGTGTGGACCTTTCTCGACGACGTAAGTCGCTATCTTATCTTTCCATTCCATAGTATTCTGTTGAAATTGTTGCGAGTGTCGCACCGCAAACGCAACGCTGAATTTCGGAAGAATCGTGGTCGGCCGACTCGGTGCTTCCAAAGCGGCACAGGGGCGCCGCACTCCACGACCTGGCGGATTTTGGGGCGGGCATTTCGACGTTCGCGGCCGCGCGCTGGAGTGCGGCGCTCTTGTGCCGCTTTCTTGCTTTTGACTCTTCTCCTGCCGGGCTGCGCGACGGTTTCGGAAACTGCGCTCCAGCGGTTCGAATTCACGCAGCCGCAAATGGGCGTGCCGTTTCGGATCGTGCTCTACACAACCAACGAAGTGCACGCGAAGGCTGCCGCTGACGAGGCGTTCGCGCGCGTTCGCCAACTCAATGACCGCCTTAGCGATTATGACCTGGACAGCGAGTTGAGCCGGCTGTCCCGCGCCTCCGGTCAAGGCCTGGCGACGAGGGTGAGCGAGGACCTGTGGCGCGTGCTCAAAGAGGCGCAGTATTGGGCTGAACGGTCGGGGGGTGCGTTTGATGTAACCGTCGGGCCATTCGTAAATCTCTGGCGGCGGGCCCGCCGTATCCAGCGCCTGCCCGAACCGGAAAAGCTCGCCGAAGCGCGCGCACGAGTCGGTTACACAAACATCACATTGGACGCGAAGAATCGAACGGTTCTGCTGAAGGTTCCGGAGATGCGCCTGGATCTGGGCGGCATTGCCAAGGGGTATGCGGCAGATGAGGCGCTCAAGACGTTGTGTCGCGATGGAATTCGGCGCGCCCTGGTCGCGGCGGCGGGAGACATCGCTTTGGGCGACCCGCCCCCGGGGGAGCGCGGCTGGAAAGTCGAAATAGGCTCGTTGGACGTCACGAATGCTCCACCCGCGTTGTTTCTGCGGCTTGCGAACCGCGGCGTGGCCACCTCAGGCGATGTCTTTCAGCGGCTGGAAATCGACGGAGTTCGTTATTCGCACATCGTCGATCCCCGGACTGGGCTTGGGTTGACCGATCACAGCCTCGTTACAGTCCTGGCGCGAGATTGCATGACGGCGGATGCCCTCGCGACGACTGTGAGTGTGCTTGGGCCAGAAGCGGGTCTGCGCCTGATCAAGAACACTCCCGGGCCGGCGGTGCGCATTCTGCGACAGCCCGGGGATCGTATCGAGGTGATCGAGCATCCGCCTTCGGCGTTTAATGCCGCCGAAAAATGAGCCGGTGATCGATCCGCTTGGTCTGATGGTACTCCAGCGGCGGCAAGTCGGTGAGCGTCGGCGATTCCGTTTCGTTGAGGATCGCTTTGGCCATGGCCTGCAATGCCGTCCAACGGGGAAAATCGAGCGCTGGCGCGTGCGAAATCTGCCGCAGCAGGCTGCGCCATTCGATGATCACCCGGTCGATGTCCCCCGCGCCAAGTAACTCAGTGATCCACGCGCTTTTGCTCAGCGGATTTTTGTGGATCGACGCCACGATCTGTTCGGCGCCCGAACCGTACCGCGGCGGCACTCCATTCTCCAGATAACCGGGAACGGATTGCATGCCGTAAATTTGATGACACGCCATCGGCAGGCGGCCAGCCCACCGATTCTCTTCGCCGCAAAAGCGAAAGCCAGCGTCCAGATTTGCGACATCGTAAGCCAACTCGTCCAAGGGATAGGTTGTGTCTTCCAAAGCGGCGGCAATGGCCAGCCCATAACCTTGCGAGAAAAAACTGACGATGCGTCCGCGATGCGTGGGCGCTCCAGTGGCGTCCACCAACCCAAGCCGCCGCCACAGCATCGCGACGCCGGTCGCGGTTGAGAGCTGGCGGCATACGGGGACCAAAGGGCACCGGGCGCAATCGGCCGGGAGCACGTCGCGCTCGGTCGGCCGCCAAATCGGCGCGCCATATGAATCCACCGGCACGCGCATGGTGAGGTCGGCAAGACTTACCATGGCGACAATTTTGTGCGCGTGCGTTTCGAATCGCACGACGGGGGTTTTGAGGTTCGCCAGCTTCTGTTCGATCAGCGGGATTATTTTTTCTTTCCAGACCGCTTCCGGCGCTTGCCGACCCTGCCACTTTGTCAGGCGTCGAATCCATTTCACCAGCAGGATTCGATCGGCATTCAGGCGCTCCGCGACTGTGATGCTCCGGCCATAGATCGGCAACCCGCCCTGCTGCGATAAGACGGTCAGAACCCCCGTCCCGATTTTTTCCAGGGCCTCCGGCTCGGACAAGACCGAACGCGGGGCGCGGCTGCCTTCGGCCGCCACATCTTGAAATTCGGCATTCCGGTGCTCTGGCTCAGCATTCCCGTCGTTCCCTGTGTCAAAGGCTCCGCGCGAGAGCACAGCCGCACCCCTTGGCAAAATGACAATATCGCGCAACTGCTTTTCCGTGGGAGCAGGCAGGAGTTCCCATTCGCCACGGCTGTTGAGCATTTCCCGCACGCGTTTGCGGACGTGGCGCGCGCGTTCTGCATCGGTCTTTAAGCCGCACGGCACGACCGGGTGTTTGAGCGACTCCTCCACGCCCAGAAAGATAGGTTTCGTCGTGAACAATCGCTCCTGGACTCGGACGGCTTCCGCAAACGGCTCGCGTCCCTGGTCCACGGCCGCGGACATCAGCCCCAGCAACGCGCCCCAATCCACCATCCCGCTGCGCGAGAGGTGCGCCGGGTACCCTTCGCGCAGGCGAATTTGGTTGGCGCTAACCAGCGCGAAACCAATTTCATCGATCCCGCGCCGCCCTGCCCGGCCGAACATTTGCAGAATCTCATCGGGACGCAGCGGCTGCTCGACGTAATCGCGGCGATACGACTCACCTGCCAGCGCAACACTGCGCAGTGAGAAGTTGATTCCGGCGGCCAGTCCCATCGTGGCGACCACCACACGCAGTTGGCCCGCCTTGGCCAGCGGCTCGATCACGCCCGCGCGAGCGGCATAACTGAGGCCGCTGTGATGATAGGCGACGCGATTGCGCAACATCTTCGCCAGATGCTCGCCCACGAGTTGCTTCTGGTCCTGGCGCAATTGCATTGGATTGACCACTGGAAGCTGCCGCGCCAATTCTCCCGCGAGCATTTCCGCCGACTGCCGCCGCGGCGCGAAGATCAGGATCGGCCCAAGGTCTTCCGCCAGCGCTTTGGCGACGAACTTCGGCCAATAGCCGCGAATCTCACTCGGCACGTGATAATTAAGGTTGTTCGCATTGACCTCCTCCAGCGGGACCGGACGGTGTTCGTGCCGGATCAGAACCGCTTCGCGCCCCAATCGGCGCAGCCATTTCACGAGGTCCTGCGGGTTGGCGACACTGCCGCTGAGCAATAACAACTGCGTTTCCGGGGGGGCGAGCGCGATCGCCAGCTCATAATTCAAGCCGCGGTCAGGGTCGCCGATCATCTGATATTCATCGACGACGAGCAACGACGGCCCATCCCCCTGAATGAGGCGATTTTTTTGGGTCTCGAGGGTGGCGACGAGCACTGGCGCACCCAGGTTGTCGGCGAGATCGCCGGTTGCAATGCCGACGTCCCAGCCCCGCGCCCGCCATTCGGCGAGCTTGTCATTCGCAAGCGCGCGCGTCGGCACGGTGTATATCGCCTGTCCGCGATTCTTGCCCTGGTTGGACCACAGCTCGAAAATCAGGGTCTTGCCCGCCCCGGTCGGCGCCTGCACGACAACATCTTTGCCCTCCCGCAACGCGCTCACAGCCTCCTGTTGCCAGAGGTCGGGAATGGTGACCTGATGCAGGGTGGGCAAATCGGCGAGTTGGTCTGCCAAAGTTTGCACGCCGATAAGATACTTGAATCCTTCGAAAATGCAGCCTTGTTGTTAGGGCCCGGCGCGCTGCGGCGCTGCTATTGCCGAAAAATTCGCGCGCCTTTGAACTTTAGGCCCGGGAAATGCGGGGACGTGAACGTGTCCTGCTCCGAGTAGGTGGCGAGGGGTCTTTCAGGATTCTTTTGCAAGAAATAAACGTTGATCAACTTCAGCTCCGGGTCAACGATCCACAACTCTTTGACTCCCGAGCGGGCGAACACCCGACGCTTGCTCAGCTTGTCCAAAAAGGCTGTTTTGGGAGACAATATTTCGACCAGGAAGTCCGGCGCGCCCTGGGCTCCCGCTGCGGTCAGGATCTTATTGTTCTTGGCCACGTAAACGATGTCGGGCTGATGCGCATTGATGTCGTCGAAATAGACGTCAAAAGGCGCGGCGTAAACCTTCCCTCGCGGATGTTTCAACAAATAATTGTAGATCAGGTAATGTATGTTGCCCGAAATATCCTGGTGATAACGATTCGGCGCGGGCGCCATATAGAGATCCCCTTCAATGAGCTGATAGCGCGGCCCAGTTTCCGGCAGGAGCCGGTAGTCTTCAACCGTCAATGGCGCCATCTGCAGTGCCCTCACATACCCACAGTAAATGCCGTTTAATTCAAGTCAAGAAGTGCCCGAGGTTGCGGAAGCACGCGATCAGGACTACGATTCAACGGTTCACTATTTACTGATGCAGTCACGTATGCGTTTTCGTTTGACATCCAGTCTCGCTTTCGCGGCCTGCCTGGCATGCCCGAGTTCTGGTCGCGCCGACAGCGATGTGTACCTGCTCGAGACGCCTGATTACTCGTGGTTCGCGGGATGTTTTGGGACAGCGTGTGGCAACCTGATGGGTCATTGGGATCGGCACGGTATGGCCGACTTCTACAATGGACCGACTGCCGGTGGCGTAGCGCCGCTGAATGATCGCGGGGCCAATGTTGGCATCCGTGCGATGTGGGCTTCCAAGGCGGGGCTCGACGGCCGCCCGGCTGATCAGCCTGGGCACATTGACGATTACTGGCTGTATTACAGCAGCGACTCCAGTTTCAGCTATCAGAGCACGGCTCCCGATCCTTTTGTCACGTTGGGCCGCGCCGAGCACGCCCCGGATTGCATCGGCGATTTCATCGGCCTGAGCCAGCGAAAATGGACGAACATGAGTGGCGAGTGCGACGGCAACATCGACGCCTACTCCTTCGTTTATTGGGACACCAACGGGGATCGCCGGACCAATTACACGCCGCCAACGACTGCCGGAACACCCGCGCGCGACATTCAGTCTGGTTTGCGTGAATGGACAAAATATCGTGGTTATGGTGCCGATGTCTTCACGCAATTCTCCGACTTCAATCCGCAAACTCCGGCCGGAACGGGTTTCACATTTGAAGATGTCAAGGCGGAAATCAACGCCGGCTATCCGCTG
>JAKEEH010000456.1 GCA_022616725.1 Limisphaerales bacterium
GCACTTCCGACACAATCAGGCCAAGGTCTCGCTTGCGGCCCTTATTCGATCCTTTGCCGGTCCCGAGACGTTTGATGTCGCAAAAGACTCCGCTGGCCAGGAATCCCTTCGGCGCCGTAATCGATCCAGGAATCGTCTTGAAGCTCTTCGCCATAAATCCCTTAACCCATCATATCAACCCCGCGGTTTCCGGAAATCCGCACAACACGTTCATGCTTTGCACCGCCTGGCCGCTCGCTCCCTTAACTATGTTGTCCAGCGCGCTCAGGACGATCAGCCGTCCAGTGCGCACGTCCAGCCGCCACGCGATCTCGATGACGTTCGTGCCCACAACGTTCTTCGTATCCGGCAACGCCTTCCCTTCGAGCAGCCGCACAAAGGGCTCTTGCCCATATGCGTTTCGGTAACAGGCCGTGATTTGTTCATCGAGCGCCTGCCTTTGGCCTTCGTCAGTGAAGTGCTGCGAGGGCGCCAAATAAAGCGTCGTCAAAATGCCTCGATTCACCGGGATCAGATGCGGTGTGAATTGGATCACCACAGGTTGTCCCGCCGCGATGGACAATTCCTGTTCGATCTCCGACAAATGCCGGTGCTTCGGCACGCCGTAAGGCCGTATGCTCTCGTTGCACTCCACGAATAAGTAGTCCAACTCGGCCTTCCGCCCGGCGCCGCTGACGCCGCTCAACGAATCCGCAATTATGCCAGTCGGCTTGATTAGCGCCGCCCGCAAGAGCGGCAAGGTCGGCAATAGAATACTGGTAGGATAACAGCCGGGAGAAGCGATCAGCGCGGCTTCTTTCAGGGAATTCCGGTAAACTTCTGTCAAACCATAAACCGCTTTCCCGAGCAACTCAGGCGCCGGATGTTCGCGCGCGTAAAACTCCCGGTAAACAGCCGGATTCCGCAGCCGGAAGTCCGCGCTCAGATCGATCACCTGCGCCCCCTGCGCGATCAGCGGGGCTGCGAACTCCGCTGCCACACCGTGCGGCAGCGCTAGGAAGACAACCTCCGCCTGCCTGCCCAGCACGTCGGCGTTCGGCTCCGAAAAACGCAACTGCCTTGCCTTCGGCAGATGACCAAATCGCGGGAACACCTGGGCGAGGCTCTGACCTGCATACTGCCGCGATGTAATCGCTGTCAACTCGACGTAAGGATGCCCGAGCAGCAGGCGCACCAGTTCCTCACCGGAGTAACCCGATGCCCCTATAACGCCGACTTTGACCGAACCCTTTTTCAACGACTTGATCCGTTAAAGTTCTAACCGCTCCACTCTCGTCCAAAAAGCCGAAAGCCCCGCAGGCGAACCAGCGGGGCTTCCAAAATCCTTCCCGGTTTAACGCTTGCTGTACTGGAAACGTTTCCGGGCGCCCGGCTGGCCGTATTTCTTGCGCTCCTTCATGCGCGGGTCGCGCGTCAAGAGCCCGTCGGCCTTCAGCGTCGGGCGCAATGTGGCGTCCGCGGCGATCAATGCGCGGGCAATCCCGTGCCGCACCGCCCCCGCCTGCCCCGCCGGTCCACCGCCGGTCACATTAACGCTCGCGTCAAAACGCCCCGCCGATTGCGTTACGTTCAAAGGCTGCGTCACCACTCCGCGCAGCGTCTCCGTCGCGAAATAACTCTCGAATGCGCGGCCATTCACCACAATCTTGCCTGAGCCGCTCGAAAGCCGCACGCGCGCCACTGAGCTTTTGCGCCGACCGGTGCCTAAAAACTGCCGTATCTTCTCTGCCATAAATCAACTATTCGCTGCCGCCAGTGCCGTCGGCTGCTGCGCCGCGTGCGGATGCTGGTTGCCCTTGTACACCTTCAATTTCGTCATCAACACGCGGCCGAGGCGGTTTTTGGGGACCATTCCCCGCACCGCATGGGTAATCAGCTTCTCCGGATGCCGCGCCCGAATCTCCGCCACGGACCGGAATTTCTCGCCACCTTTCCAGCCGGAGTACGACATGAAGAACTTTTCGGTCTCTTTTTTGCCAGTCACGGCCACCTTTTCGGCATTGATTACCACCACGAAATCACCCGCGTCAAGGTGCGGCGTGAAACTGGGCTTGTTCTTGCCTCGCAAAATATCGGCGATCTGCACGGCGAGCCGTCCCAAGACGGCACCCTCGGCATCAATCACGTGCCATTTGCGCTGATTCAAATCCACTTTCGGCAAATAAGTCTTCATTACCCTCAACTAAAAGAGCGCAAAACTTAACAAAATGCCACCCCAAGTCAACAGTTACATTCAAATTTTTGCGGCCGACTGGATCGATTGGTGTCTTTTAGGCGATGCCGGCTAGGCAGTTTTCACGAGACGAATCTGTCATTGACCCTACTGTCCGCAATGATCGCCCAGCGAAAGCGCCCCCCCTTTCACCCCTTTGGCCCGGGCACATTGGCATTCGTCCTGGATTTTTGGTGCGGAATCGCGGCGGCGGATTTAGGTTATGCAGCTATGTTTGAAGTGATTAAGGAAGAGTTGGAGACGGTGAGCGGCAAGCTGGCTCATTTGCGGAGGTTTCTTTGACGTCGCCGGTGCGCAGAAGCGCCTGGGCCACCTCGACGCCCTGATGGCGGGGGAGACCTTTTGGAATAATCGCGAACAGGCGCAACAATTCATTGACGAAGCGAACCGGCTGCGCTACCGGATCGATCCCCTCATTAAGGCCGAGAAGCAGCTTGAAGATTTCACGGTGTTGGTGGAGCTGAGCGAGGCCGAGCCAGAGGCGGAACAACTCAGGCATCAGCAGGAAATCGAGCGCGACTTGAAGAAGTTCATGCGCGATCTCGACGACCTCGAGTTGAAAGTTTTCCTCAGTGATCCGCAGGACAAGAATAATTGCATTCTCAGCATCAACGCCGGGGCCGGCGGGACCGAGTCGTGCGATTGGGCCAGCATGCTCATGCGCATGTATCAGCGTTGGGCTGAGAGTCGCGGATGGGAGGTCGAAGTGACGGACGCGCTGGCCGGTGAAGCCGCGGGCATCAAGAGTGTCACTATGCTGATCACGGGTGAGTATGCCTACGGCTATTGCAAGGCCGAGCGCGGCGTCCATCGCCTCGTGCGCATTTCGCCGTTCGACGCCAACAAGCGCCGCCACACCAGCTTTGCCAGCGTGGACGTGATTGCCGAAATCGAGGAGGCGCCAGACATCGAAGTTCCACCGAGCGACATCGAAGTCGAGACCTATCGCTCCGGCGGCAAGGGCGGACAAAATGTCAACAAAGTCGAAACTGCAGTGCGCATCAAACACATCCCAACCGGGATCGTCGCCGCCAGCCAGAACCAGCGCTCGCAGCACCAGAATCGCGCCACGGCGATGAAGTTGCTGCTGTCAAAGTTATACGCGCAGCGGCTCGACGCGCAGAAACAGGAAATGGAGCGGTTCTACGGCGAGAAAGGCGCGATCGCCTGGGGAAATCAAATCCGCAGCTACGTGTTTCAGCCGTATCGCATGGTCAAGGACCTGCGCACCGGCGTCGAGACCAGCAACGTGCAGGCCGTCATGGATGGCGATCTTGATCAGTTCGTGAACGGCTGGTTACGTGCGGGTTGTCCGATGAAACGGATGAGCGGTATTCGCGACGAGGAAGAGTGATGAACATCCTCGACACGATCGTCGCGCAAAAGCGC
>JAKEEH010000072.1 GCA_022616725.1 Limisphaerales bacterium
CTCGCCCCCGATCCAAGACCCAGATCTCGCGTCATTGACTACTAACCGGTTCGGTGCTAGCTTCCTCCTTCACGAAAAAAGGGCCTTTAAAAATACTATTCTCAACGATTTCCAAATCAGCTCACGCAAGATGTCTGCAAACAGCATTGCAGCCCTTGAGAGAAGTCAACGCCGAGTTCGATTCTGGCTATGCCTTGCCGAGGTAAACAAGCGATGCGGCATGCCGATATGCTGATGATCCCGAGCCGTTTGGACTGGTGCGTTTCAAAGTGGGCTGTGTGGGACTACCTGCGGTTGCGTTTGATGTCGGAGGAATTTCGGACTGGCTAACCTACGGACAATCGGGAGAACTCGCGGCTGCTCAACCGCCGACGGCCCTCGGCTTGGGAACCGCACTTGCAGCGGTCGTGTCCGATCATGACCGTTACAATCGACTGCGCTACAACGCATGGAAAACTTCCCAGCGACTTAATGCTGAATTGCATTTGCGTCATCTGATTCGCGTCCTGGAAGTGATCCGAGTTTCGAAGTCGCTGAGATGAGAGGGAGGTGCACGATTGGTTTTCGCTGGAAGTTGCTGTTGTTTCACAGTACGTAGAGATTTCTGATTTGAATCTTCGGCTACGGAATAGTCTCTTGCATGCTTTGCCACCACGTTGGGCAGGTTGGCTACGAGTGTGGAAGATGCGGCGAAGCCTAAAAACTTTCCATCCGCGGTGGGTCACGCACCAATATGGGGAAAACACTTTCCAGGTTCGAATCGAAGATGATCTCGGGCAGTGGTGGTATGACAATGACTGGCAAGAACTACCGGAAATCGCATTTCATGCACAAAGAAAATTGAAGCCTGGCGCGACCGTATTCGACTTTGGAGCCCACCAAGGCATCGTGGCGATGATGTTAGCTTCGAAAGTCAAACAAGAAGGTCTGGTTCTAGCCGTCGAGGCCAATGAACACAACGCACGGTTGGCGAGGCTCAATGCGCAAACCAACGTTATACCTCAATTACGAGTGGTGGAAGCGGCGGTTGCCGATAAAGTTGGCACGATCCTCTTGAATGAAGGACTCAACGCCCAGCTCGATGATGGAACGGCAGCCTTGGGTCAAACCCGTGTAGACTGCCTGACCATCGATCATTTAGCCGAGCAATTTGGAATGCCTAAGGTCGTCTTTATGGACATCGAAGGGGCCGAATGCCTAGCCTTGCAGGGAGGCCGTCAAGTGCTCGCGAGCAGGGCGGATTTCTTCGTTGAAGTTCATGTCAATTTTGGGTTAGAAAAACTCGGAGGAAGCGTTGAGAAGATCCTTTCGTTTTTTCCGAGGGATCAGTTTGAGGTCTTTGTACGTCGCGAATCTGAGCGTGAATTCAGAACTATCGACAAGGATCCCATATTCAAGGATCGATTTTTCTTGATCGCAGTCGAGAGAGACCAATAGAAGCAGACGTAACAGTTTAGCGGTCCGAAGTAGTTCGGGTGGCAGAGGAGGAAGGATTCCGGTGGAAAGGGAGTCGGACAGAGTTTGGGTGATGGTGCTGGGAGGATCGTGACCACGTTGCTTGAGTGTGCGGTAGATACTCATTAGCACAGCCTGCGTGTTGGCACCTCGATCGCTGCGGTTGCCGTATGTGTTTTTTCGAATAATCACGGCTGCCCGAATGGCTCGTTCGCCGTGGTTGTTGTCGGATGGCACGGCAGAGTCGTCGAGAAAGGTAAACAAGTGGTCGCGATGACGACGAAAGCGCTTGAGCAAGCGCGCGGCAGTTTTGTCCTTCCAGTCGACGGATATCAACGCATCCAGGCGGCCGTGTAAGCGATCGCGGAGTGCGGTGTAGCGAGATTTGCTGAGCTTCGTGCGGCGCTGCTGTTCCGATCCCTCCCGCAGCCAGGACGTCCCCAAACGACCGTACGGCCCCGGCGGCGAGACCAGCACCACCTCCGCCCCCTGCGCGCGAGCAGCTTTCGCCAGCGCGAGACGAAAGTTGAAGAGGTACCACTCCGTGTTGGCGAAGAGCAGAGCCTTCAGTGGACGACGAACTGTCGAAGTGTCGGCGGCCTCAGGCATGCTCGGCTTCCAGCCATGCCTGGAACATCAGCACGTCCCAAAGGTAGTATTCCCAGTTGCGCGCGCCGCTTTGGTGCTCCTCCCACTTCCGACGGATGGACGGCGGATCGAGAAATCCCTCGCGGCGCAACCGCGCGTCGTCGAGCAGCGCTTCTGCCCAGTCGCGCAATGGCCCCCGCAGCCAGGAATCAATCGGGACGCCGAAGCCCATTTTGGGACGCTCGATCAGGGCCTTCGGCACGTATTTGTCGAGCATCTGACGCAGCAGCCATTTGCCTTGCCCGTCGCGGATTTTCATCGCCAGCGGCAACGAAAGGGCAAATTCCACCAGCCGGTGATCGAGGAACGGCACCCGCGTTTCCAAGCTCACCGCCATCGCCGCACGATCCACTTTTACCAGGATGTCGTCGGGCAAATAGGTGACCGTATCCGTCGTCATCATCCACTGCTCGAACGTGGCCGCCGCATCGGGACGCCTTAGCAATTCATACAGCAGCGTCGCCGGCTCACGGGCGCCGAGCACCAAAGTGGCGGGGTCGTCCCAATGCGAAACCACGCGGCGGTACATTGCGCGGGCATCGGTCAACGCCAGCACCTCCGCCGCCATATATGCTTTGTCGCTCGGCTGGCTGACCCGGAAATACGGAATCACTGCCCCCAAGGGCCGCAACAGCGCATTCAGAAGCCACCGCGGACACCCGCCGATGGCCTGCGCCGACCGGCGGCGCATTGCCAGCGGGATCCACATGAGCTTGCGGCGCAGGTCGCGGCCGAGGAAGTAACGGTCGTAGCCGCCAAAGAGCTCGTCCCCGGCATCGCCGGAGAGACTGACTGTGACCTGCTGGCGCGCGAGCTGCGCGACCAGAAATGTGGGGATCTGGGAAGAATCCGAGAACGGCTCGTCGTAGATTGCGGGCAGGCGGGGAATGACCGCCTGCGCTTCTTCGGGACTCACATACAGCTCGCTGTGGTCGGTGCCCAAGTGGCGGGCCACTGCCTTGGCGTATTCCGCCTCGTTGTAACCAGCCTCGGCAAAACCGATGGTAAAGGTGCGCACCGGACGGGACGACTGCGCCTGCATCAGTGCCACGATGGCAGAAGAATCCACGCCCCCGGAAAGGAACGCCCCAAGCGGCACATCCGATATTCTTTGCAGCGCAATCGCCTGACCAGCTATCCGCTCCAACTCGACCAGCGCCGCGGCGTCACCCTGCGCGAACGGCTCTTCCCTGGCACGCGCCGCTGCCGCAAGGACGGACCAATATACCTTGGGTGCCGGAAGTTGGCGCCGCCATACGTCGTCCTGCGAAACCGTGAGCCGTGTCCCAGGGGGCAGCTTCCAAACGCCCTTGTAGATCGAATAGGGCGCCGGAATGTAGTTGTGGCGAAAAAAAAGCGTCAGAACATCGCGATCCACTCCCCCCCGCCAGGACGGGTGGGCGCGCAGTGCCTTTAGCTCCGACCCGAACACGAGCGCATCATC
>JAKEEH010000073.1 GCA_022616725.1 Limisphaerales bacterium
GTATGGGCGCGGACCGGACTTCGCGTCGGGCTTCGGTCGGATCGACGTCGCCGAGGCGGTCGCGACCGCGGAGGCGATGCGCTGGCTCGAGGTGAAAAGCTGGGAATTTATCGCGACTATCCTTGTTCCAAAGGATGCACCTCGCCCTTCGCCCCGATCTGGATTGATGCAATGGTGAAGAGGCAAGGCAAGTAAACGGCAGAGGTGGCTATCAAACCGTAATCAGCGCTCCACTGGGGTGCGTGGTAAACTTCAGAGAGTCCGCCCATGGCCTCGGAAATACCTCCCTTTCGGCCCGACGGATATCTGCCCGAGGGCATTCACCGCGCCACGGCTGCCGAGGTCACGTTCCGCTTTGGAACGCAGAGTCGGCGGCGACAGCGGTTGACGCTGCGGCTGCGCCGCTGGATCGAGCTTGGACAAGCTGTTCAAGCGCGGCGGCTCCTCGTTGACGGTAGCTTTGTAACCGCCAAGACCGAACCAGACGATGTGGACGCCGTGATGCTGTTGCCGGAGGACTTTGCGGATTTGGTGGCGCAAGGACTCCAAGCCGCGGTAGAATTGGAAGAGATGTTCCTGACTCGGCAACCGGAAGAGATTTTCCCCGCGGAAGATGAAGCCGTTTGGCAGGGCTGGTGCGAATTCTTCAGCCGGACGCGCGAACCAGACCAGCGGCGCAAGGGGCTTGTGGAGGTTCTGCTATGATCTCGACCGCTCAAGAATACGAAACCGCCCAGCGCGAGCTCAGCCATCTGGAGGAGTGGCTCGCGCGCTTGCAGCGCGAGCATCCAGCGCCCAGCCACGGGCTGAGCAAGGCCGGCGTTCGCAAAATGATCGCGCGTCTGCATGAAGAACTGGCCGTCTATGAAGGGAGCCAGGAAGTCCACTCGGCGAAGTGACGGCAAGACGCCGTGCTGGAATTGCCATCGCGGCCACATGCTCCGGAAAGCCATCGGTATAATCGGGTGCGATTAGGATTTGCAGCGATTCGACGGTTTGCGCCTATCGCTCCCAGGACTGAGAATCGAGGACTAATCATGCCCTGCTCCACTCTCGTTCAGCGTTGCAACACCAGCCCAGGAGACCGCACGCAATCGTTTCCTGTATCGGGTGGGTTGCTTGAAAACCTGGATTGCAGCCGCGACGTGCTTCTAAGGCTTGTTCGGCCAGCGGTGGGCGAACAAGCGTTTTCTTACATTGTCTCAACCGTCAAGGTTGACCGGCGGAACAGATACCGACAAACGGGTTCTGCTCCGAATTTCCAGGGTGATTGCCTCACTCTTTGTACGTGCAAGCACCAAATGCGGTCCCGCATTGGCGCGGACGATTGGCCGGGAAAGTGGATCATTGGGCTGTCGAGCCGAAAGAATGACAACAGGCACTGGCTTATCTATCTCGCAAGGGTTAGAAGTGCCTACGAATCGCACAGCGAACTGTGGATTGCCTTGCCACAGCGAGTGAGGCAAGCCAAGTCGTCGCGGCATTTCAGACTTGGCGATTTGCATGAGCCGCGACGGGTGTTGAACGGCCCCGCACGATTCGATCCGAACAACTACCATGATCCCATTGCCGGCCACGTCCACGCCGACAAGTGGGACATAGACGTTGACTACGCGCTCAAGGAACGGAAACGGCAGCCGACGCAAAAACCCCTTGCTCCGCTCCTAGTCGCAGACTCTCGATTGACGTTCCTCTGGCAAGAGCCGATCCTCCATTTTTCCCAGGACCATATCCGCGACTACTTGAAGTGGCAAACTTTGACTGCGTTCTTGGAGAATGTTCGGTGATGCAATGTGTTCTCTTGCGAGTCGGCATTGATTCGGGTTGCGGCGGCATTCAAGGGCCGCTATTTGACAACGGGACGTTTGAGTTTGTTTGCATACCGGATAACAAGGGTGTGAGTGCCCATACCTACGGTAACTGTCTTGGACGGTATGGGCGCCCGTTTGCGGATTATTTTCCGCCGTCACGACGTGCGTTGATGCGCGGCAGACACGTTCACGTTGATCCTGAATTTGACACTTTCACCTATGGCGACCCGACGACGCCGAAGCGGTCATTACGCCAGCTAAATCCTGGCGACGTGCTGGCTTTCTACTGTGGTTTACAGCGCTGGGACGACGACACGGGGTGGTGCGCTGAGCGGCCAGCGCTCTACTTGGTCGGTTACTTCGTTGTGTCACTCGCTGGAATGGCGTTGGATTTCACCAACAAAGAGCGAGCATTGAACTTCGGAAACAACTTTCACGTTCGCCATCGAACTGTTTTCGAACTCCAAAAGAACGAACTGGTTTTGGTAAAGGGTGGTGAAGGCAGCCGCCTGTTTCGCAATGCGCACCGAATCAGCGCCGAAGGGAAGGATCGAACTGGGAAGCCAATAAAGGTACTGTCGCCAGCTATGCAAAAAGTGTTTGGATCGTTTGAGGGACGTATAGCGATTCAGCGCAGCCCGCCTCGATGGGTAGCCGAAAATCATGTTGAACGAGCAATCGACTTTTTGGCCGGTCTTGAATGACCGTTGCGCCACCGCTGTGTAATGGTTTGCACAGCCCACCCTACGCCAGCTTCCACCCCTCCCGCGGTTCGCGGCTGAGGAATTGGTCGGCGGCGCGGGTGTTGGACGGGGACAAGGGGATAAGTCCGATTACCACGACGTTTTCACAAAACGAGAACGTCTCCTTTTGGCTCTGCTGGAGCTGTTCGTGGCACGTGAAGTCAGGCAATACCCGAATGCCCTTCGTCGTATCGGCATTGGGTTCGGCGGCGGCTTCTTGTTCGCCTTCGGACCCATGCTGATTTTCGGTCTCCTCGCCTGCCTGGGCACGGTGGACTGGCCACCACGAGAGAATAATCTCATGCTAGTGATGCCCGTGCTGGTTGGTTGGGCGATTGCGATACCATTCTTCCTGAGCGCATTTTCCTTTGTCTGGTTCTTTCGTTGTCCGCAGTGTCGAAATCGGCTGAACCGACTGCAACGTGCGCCCTTGGAACCAGGACCAGGCAAGTCCCTTCGTTATTATTGCCCAGCGTGTGATGTTGACTGGGACGTCGGGTGGCAGGAACGGCCCGGCGATGACGTGTGACGGAGGCTGACCGGCGCACGGTCAGACGTTCGTGCTAACGGGCCACAAACGCCCTGGACGCAGCGCGGATGAAGCGTGACGGGAAAAGGGGATGCACTCGTAGGCGCAATGCCATTGACAGTCAGCGCTCGGCCCGTTTGGGCATGGCCGGGAGCGTGACGGGATTGGTGTCCGGGTTTTGCCGGCCGCGGCCGATGAAGATCGCCTTGGGATTCTTCTTCGTATCAATGCTCAGCTCGAACTCGATCTGACCTTCCTCGCCATCGACGGCGAGGTCGAAGCCGTCGGACAGGTTCGCGGTCTTGAAGGAGAACTTGA
>JAKEEH010000457.1 GCA_022616725.1 Limisphaerales bacterium
GACAATTGCGTGATCATTTGTTCGATCGAGAATTTCGACCCGATGGGCGTGCACACCGGCGATTCGATCACCGTAGCGCCGATCCAAACGCTAACGGACAAGGAATACCAGATCATGCGCGACGCGTCGTTTGCGGTGATCCGGGCGGTAGGCGTGGAGACGGGAGGCTCGAACATCCAGTTCGCAGTGAACCCGGACAACGGACGGATGGTCATCATCGAAATGAACCCGCGGGTCTCGCGCTCCTCGGCTTTGGCATCGAAGGCGACCGGCTTCCCGATTGCCAAGATCGCGGCAAAACTGGCCGTCGGGTACTTACTGGATGAGATCCGAAATGACATCACACGCGAAACCCCGGCCAGCTTCGAGCCGACCATTGATTACGTTGTGACGAAGATTCCGCGATTTGCGTTCGAGAAATTCCCGCAGGCTGACCCGACCCTGAACACGCAAATGAAGTCCGTCGGCGAAGCGATGGCGATCGGGCGCACGTTCAAAGAATCGCTGCAGAAATGCTTGCGCTCGCTGGAGATCGGTCGCTACGGACTGGGCGGGGACGGCAAGCCGTGGCGGATTGGGAACGACCTGTACAGTGATCGCGACGTGCTGCCTCGTGAGGTCATAACGCGCAAATTGAGCGTGCCGAACGCCGAGCGAGTGTTCTTCATTCGCCACGCGCTGCGCGCCGGGTTCAGCATAGATGAGATATTTGCGTTGACGAAAATCGACCGATGGTTCCTCACCCAAATCCGCGAAATTGTTGATTTTGAAGAGGAACTCGCAGCCGCAAGGAATTGACGAACTGAGGGCAACGCACGTGGGGCTAATCGGCCGGATACAAATTTGCGCTTTCCAGTAACCAAAGCCTGACTACGCTGTCATAAAAGGCAATGAAACGACGGACACCCTATCTGATCGGCTCTCAGGACCGTAGGACCTTTCTTCGCGTCACGGCGATTACGGCAGCCTTCTTTACCGTCCCCGGCGCGTTTGCGGAGGAACTGGTGCGCACGCCGCGCCAAACGGAGGGGCCATTCTACCCGGATAAACTGCCCCTCGACACGGACAACGACCTGATCATCGTCAACGACGGCACGACGCCGGCGGTGGGCGAAATAACGTGGTTAAATGGCCGCATCTTGAACGAACGGGGTGAGCCCATTCGAAATGCGCTGGTTGAGATTTGGCAGTGCGACGCGACGGGGGTTTATCTTCATAGCCGGACGGGCGGTGAGGTCAGCAAGCGCGACAAGAATTTTCAGTGTTTTGGCCGGTTTCTGACTGGTTCCACTGGCGAGTACGTTTTTCGCACGATTAAACCGGTGCCTTATCCCGGCCGGACGCCGCACATTCACATGGCAATCAAGATCAAGGGTCGCAAGGAACTGATCACCCAGTGCTATATCAAAGGGCACCCGCAGAATGAGAAAGACGGGATTTGGAAGGGCATCAGGGACGAGAAGGCCCGCGCTTCGGTGACCATTCCTTTCGATCCGCTGAAGGGTTCGCGTATCGGGGAACTGGCGGCACACTTTGATGTGGTAATGGGACTGACGCCGGAGGCGTGAGGCGCAGGGTTAGAGGACTTAAAAAAGCTGCATTGGTAACTTCTCATTCATTCAATTGATCAATCCTATAGACAGACAAGTTTTTTATATGAGCAACGTTTTTTGGAGTTTGGGTATTACGATAACGGGATTTTTACTCGCTGGCTGTTCTGATCCGGCGGATAACGTGCCGAAAAGTGCAACGACCGAACCGAAGCCGACCGCAGTATCGGTGGCAGGCGGGAAAGAATATGTCGTGCGGGCCGATTCGAAGATTGGATTCGTCGGCTCCAAAGTGACCGGCAGCCATAAAGGCGGGTTCACCAATTTCTCGGGCAAATTCACCGTCGCGGACGGCAAGATTGTCGGAACGCCGACGGTGAAGATCGGCATGCAATCGACGTGGGCGGATAATGACCGCCTCACCGGCCATCTAAAGAGCCCCGATTTTTTTGATGTTGCGAAATACCCGGTCACCACGTTTGCGGTCACAGCGATCGAACCCGAGGGAGGACAGCAGAAAATCACCGGCAATCTTGAACTCCACGGGGTCACTAAAAGCGTTTCCTTTCCTGCGAACGTCAAAATCGCCGACGATGAAGTGGCCTTGAAGGCCGACTTCGCGATCAACCGCAAGGATTTCAACATCAATTACCCGGGCAAACCGGACGATCTCATCCGCGATAATGTGGTGATCAATCTCGATCTTAAAGCAACGCCCGGTACAGCGCGGCCGGAAGACTCGACCGTCCAGTAGCGATACAGCGCGTCAGAGAGAGTCAGCGGCCTCCGCCATCCCAGTGCCGGGCATGTCGTGGCGGCCAACTTTCCTCTCATTAACCCCTGCCTGCGACCGAGTCTCGCCCGTATCTATTCTTATTAACACCTTGCTTCAGCAAGGTGACCCGACTCCGGAAATACAAAACCCCTTGCCCTCTGGGTGGAGGGGGAAGGGGGTGTGGGCAGACTCAGCATTCCGTAGCCCTCTACGCCACTGAGCAGCGTTGGAAACTCCAATTCTCCCGAATGGTCCGACTGCCCAGCGGCGCGGCGGTTCGCCGCAGGGCCCTGCTTAGCGTCATCGTCGTCATCTCAATCTACCGCTTCTTACCGCGACTGAGGCCGAAAAAGAAACCAGCTCCGCCGCAGACGAACAGAATAACTGGAAATGCCGCTGCTCCGAGCTTCCTGAAATCTGCGCCCTGAAACAACAGTGGCGCAAGCAGCCCGAATGCGACTGCGCCAATGACTACAAACAGAACCGCAAACAAAATGGCTTTGAGCATAGATAGTGTCGCTGATTGCAACCGTCACGAGCATCACGGTTCCTGTGAGCGAAAGTCACAACCTCAAGCAAGCATAACGTGGCAGCGTTGTGAACGGCACTTTTCCTGGACCGTCCAGGGCGTCGGGGCGCTGCAGCGCGCATGGTCAGGCGTTTTGTTTAGGTGGAACAAAGCCATTCTCACGGAATATGGAAAGTAGCTCCGTTGCGCTCTCCGGGTCGAGCAAATCCCAAACAGTATCGCCGTCAGGTGTCTGGACGGATGGATCGGCGCCGCACGCAAGTAACGCTCGGACAACCTCTGTTGCTCCAACCATAGCAGCCTCCATGAGGGGAGTTCGATGCGACCCGTTGCGGGCGTTCACGGGCGCGCCGTGACGTGCAAGAAAAACAACACCGTCAGCGTAGTCTTCGACGGCGAGGAAATGGAGAGCCGTTTCGCCCAAGCGATTTGTGACGTGGATAAGCTCGGGATGCTCGTGGAGAAGTTGCTCAGCCGCGGGCTGATTAACAGCAGCGGCATCCACCAGTTGGTCGAACAGAGGATTGTCTGAAAACGCCATTACCGAGATGCATCAAAGCGCGTGACAGCCCAAGCTCCGCGACCTGCAATTGCAACGGGCGCGAGCATTACGGTTTGCGAGAGCGAAAGTCATAACTTGGGGCAACTATATCTGGTAACGCTCGTAACGCCAATTCTCCCGAACTACCCAGCCGTCCCCTTAAGCCGTCGCTGCGCGCCTTTTGAAATCTCAAATCTCAAATCTGCAATCCTCTGCTGGCTCGCAAATTGCTATTTCATGGCAGGCACTGCGATGAGCCTCTGCACACTTTGCAAAACACAGCTTCCCCTTTCCTCTCCGGAGCAATGGACCGCTCCAGACGGCGAGGTTGTTGATGTCGATCGCACTGCCGTTCCTTCTGCTGTCGTCGAAACCTCCCTTCGTGAGTTCGAGATTTGCGAGTTCTGTTACCAGCGGACCTTACCAGGATTTTTTACGCGCCAGGATTTGGCGGAGATTCATTATCAGTTCGGTTTGGAGTATCGCGACCGCGGACAGCATGCCCGAAACATCGCGTCACTTACCCAAGCTCTACAGCTTTGCGAAACGGCCGACATATTCGCCGCGCTTGCGTATGCTGAGAACAGACTAGGCCACCGAGACGCGGCGATTGCGTACTATCGTCGCGCTCTGCAAATCGACCCTGTGCATTTCATGTCACGAGAAAATTTGCAGAAGTTACTATGATGCCTCTGACCCGACGGTTCAACGATTCAACGGGTTCCTTTTATCGTGACAGCATTGGCAACTGCCCCCTCGCTCGCGTGCGTTCGTTCCCTATGCAAAGCGTGCAAGGTGATACCATACCACGGCCCACTTGTCGTCCCGCTTCTCCAACACAGCGCCCATCCTACCACGCCTCTCCACACTCAACTCTCAACCCTCAACCATCCACCACTTTGTTCCCGCATTCTTCCGCACCCTCGCCGCACCGTTCCACAGAAAGCCTTCATCGAAATTCATTGACGCGAATTCCTCTGACCAGTTGCGCTCGCGATGGTTACCAACTCAGTTGCATTTTGTAATGGTCGGCATCTGTCGGATGCGGTTAAAAACCAAGTATGGAAAAGGAATATTTAGCGGCACTTTGGGGCGCCATCGCTGGAGGCCTGGTTTCCTTTGCAATCGAGGGCATAAAAGGTTGGATGAACAGGCGCAGAGCGACAGTTACTGCATCAATCACTATTGGGGGTGCTCGGGGCCAAATTTCACAGTACTTGCTAAGCATGACCATCGTGAATACCGGCGGCCAGACCCTGCACATTGTGCGTTACGGCATCAAGGGCCCTGCCAAATTGAACGCGAAACAGCGCGCCAAAAAACGCGAAATCCGCAACATGCATCGCCGGGATAAAGGTTGCCGCGGGTGGTTTCAGCGCGTGGATTACTTTGAGAATGGAATCATGACTTACAACGAGGTAATCGAATTGCCACCGGGAAAGCCGCACTCTAGGCGAGATGAAATGGTTCACGACTGGATAGGTGTCGAACTAAATAACAAGGCAATAGCGTTTGCCGAGGACAGTTTCGGGCGAAAGTATACCTGCGAATTCCGAGTCCCCTCGTACGACACTTTGGTAAGCATGCGCACTCCGACGGAGCAGGAATACGTACAGAAAACTGTTCATCCTTCCCTCCGTGTCGACTCACGCGGCAACAAAATTCCCTGGCCGCCCCACGAGGGTGCAGACGCCGAATCCCGGAACGCACAAGCTGCGCTGGAATAGAGCTCCAGTTGCTGGCGGCAGGCTGGCGTTTCTCTTGCGAGCAATCCACGTCCCGAAGGGACCGAATGCCAATAGCCCAACGTTTTCAACATTGGGTGCGCCAACCAAAGTTTTTCTCTTATTAACACCTTGCTTCAGCAAGGTGGCCCGAACCGCACCTTAGCTATCCCCCCTCTCCCCTGGAGAGGGGAAGGGGGTGAGGGCTGGGACGTTCCCGATTTTAAAAAAACTTGAGTTGTGGTGTGCGCTGAAAGGTATTGGTCGATCGTTTCGAAACAGATCGTCGCACCTTATTTGGTTAACCGATAGAAGCTCGTACCGTTGAATGGCGATGTCGATGGACTGTTTGTCGCAACCGCAGGTCGCCACGGGCCGCTAATTCCGTCGGCGGCCTGTAAACTGAATGCTGAATCGTTCCAGTAGAGCACGACCTCGCCACCCAAACGGGTGATGTTCAAGCGAGAATAGGGCGAGGGCAGGGCTTGCAATTCCATCTCCCAGAGCAGGTCGCTGGAACCAGAAGTGGCTTGATGAACCTCGACGGCGAGGATGTTTGTGCCCGGCTGCAAAAGCGTGGCATCAAACGTATTCGTCCAAAACTGTTGCGTTTCATGGAACCCAGTGACACCCACCGTCGCTGCCGCGAACGTCATGAAGTTCACTGGTCCCGGAGGCATGTTGTTAGTAAATAGGGCGTTGCCGTTGAGATAAACAATGCACCCGTCGTCGCGCTGATATCGGAACTGGAGACTGGCAAAGTCAGAAGGATCGTTGGTGAGGAAGAAGGCGCGTCTGAAATAATAATTTGTCACTTGCCGGCCGCTAGTTCCGGAAAGATAACGGCGAATCGTCGTTGTGGCATTGGCATCAGGCCCAAAACCGAGCCGAGCGACGCCGTTGCTCCAGTTGCTGTCATCAAAAGCCGTCGTGCGCCAGGCAGTGCCTTGGTCGGATCCGTCGTCCAAGTATTTCCAGGCTGCGACGAACGGAGAAAGCACTTTACCGGGAAGGTTCTGAAAGAGCAATGTAGCGGGTCCGGTGATATCAGCATTAACGGAGTTCTTCAGATCGACGCGTAAGACTCCAGTGAAGCCACGTGGAACAGGAATGCGATCGCGGGTCTTGCCAGGCGGAAAAGTCAACATGCCGGTTGCGCTCGTCCCATCTGTGCCAAGAATCGAGTATTCCACTCTTACCTCGTTTGTGCAGTACATGCTGAGTCCCACCGGAATTCCATCAGGAAAGATGGCGAGAGTATTCTCCTTGGGTCGCACGGCCAGCCCGACACCGACATGTCCGCGTGCACCAAAGACCCCGAGCCGCCAGGCGTCAACCGACGGTTGCCACACGTGATTGTTCGGGTAATTCGTATCCGGAGAAGTCAGGAAATTGTTCGTCGCTGTGATCTGTCGAACAGCCTGTGTCCATACGCCTCTATCGTAGCCGAAGAAGTCATGCTCATTGTGCAGAAACATGCAGTCGGTCGCGATGACACCGGCGGTTTGATAGCGTACCCCGACCTGATTGTCGGTGAGCAGGCAACGTGTGACACCACCGCTTGATGAATAATGGCCAACGCCCAGGCCGCAGCCGATGAAAACGGACTTGTCCGCAACAATGTTCGCGAACACCCCTGCGAGGCTGCCGTGATGAAATGTCCCTTCGAACCAGCAGGATTGAAAACTGCAGTAGCCACGATCGATGCCGTCATCCTTCGCCCATCCGATGAGCGAGTTGGTGAAGCCGCCCAGACCAATTGAAAACGCATTGTTATCCCCAGCAACAAAATCGGCAGTATCCTCGGGGAACTCGATGAACGCGCTGTCGTTCACGTTCAATGAGCCGCCAAACTGGCCACCGCTGGTGGCACGCTGCAGGAGGAAATGCTCGAGAACAAAAGCGCCTGCTCCGCGCGCGTAACCGAATTGGCCAGCTAAGGAAATTGCGGCAGAATCTGTGAGAGACACGGTTTGTGTGTCCTGTAGATAAAACAAGGCCTGCTCCGGTCGCTTACTGTTGGGATTTACGGGAGGGAACCCAAACCACCTGGCAACCGCGCCGCTGCCGGTAAAGATCACACTGTTGCCGACAACTTCTCCGGTGCCCTGGCGCATAATGAATCCGCCCCAGGGTTGAGAGCGGGCGTTCGGCATGAATACGACCGGCCGGTCGCGGGTGCCATTGATCCTGAAAGTGCCGTTGTTTGTAATGTCAGTATGCGGATTGATGCGGACAATAGTGCCTGCCCCAATGCTCAGAGTCGCGCCCGCATTGAGAGTCAGATTGGTAATGATATAAATCCGCGAGTTATGGTCCCAGCGATTAATTCCGCTAAGCACGCCCGAAACGACAGTCCACGTGGTATTACTTTCCAGGACGATTGATTTGTTCGTGCTCAAGCCCTGCACCGCGGGAGCATAGTTCAGTGCGCCTGCGGGGTGGTTCGAGGCGAGAAAGCCAGAGCCAACTCCGCGCCTGATCTGGATCGAGGGATGACCTGCCGCAGTGGCAAACCCGTTGCCACGCACAGCATGACCGGACTCGTCCTCCACCCACGCCACGACCGGGATCTCATAGCCGGTGGGAAACCGGTCCGACGCGAGCACACGCAAGTGAGCGCCTGAGAATTCGTCCGGCGACGACGTGATCGTCGGCCAGGGAACCTGACGTCGCAAACCGACTTCTGTTAACTGGCGCTCGCTGGCGAGAACGATGAAGCGGACAAGAAGATCGTCTATTGCGCCCGTTGCGCTTTCGCTGCGGATGACGTGCAATTCGTAAAAATCAGGCTCGTCCACAGTGAAAGCGACCCCCACAGGCACAGGATTGGTGTTCAGAAAAGCCGAGTAGGTGAAGCCGGGCTGAGCCACAATCGTAAATGTCGCTGAAGTATAGTACGTGTTCTGGTCGGCCACGCCAGTTACCATAATCTGAGCAGACACAGACAGAGTCAAAAGAGTGCAAAGCATTATGCCAAATCCCTTTAGCGCTCTGCATTGAAACACCGTGTGAGAAGCCAAGCATTGATGAAAACCGCGAACGCGGCTCGCCGTGTGTGTCCACGTTTCCACCTTTACGCGGTGGCACATGTATTTCAAGCCCATGGAGGTCGACGTTGGCAGCGTTTGGCAACATTCTAGTTTCTTCGCTTCAACTGCGCCAGCTTTTTCTTTGACAGCAGCAAGCGCCGGGTGCGTTGCAAAAAAGTTCCGGTTGTTGCGGCGAGCCTCATTTTTTGGCTTGC
>JAKEEH010000458.1 GCA_022616725.1 Limisphaerales bacterium
CTCTGTTCCGTCACGATACTGCCGTCGTTCTGCGCATAAACACTGCTGCTGCTTGTGAAGATGAATTTGCCGCAGCGGACCCGGCTGAGGAGATTGCGCGTGCCTTCGTAATACGCGGCGCGGTATTCTTCGACGCCGCCTTTTGTCGATGAGACTGTATTTACGACACAATCGACATCACCGCGCAATCGCGCAAGCTGATCCTCACGTGTGATATCGCAAAGTATGAAAGTAATGCCGGCTGGAACATCCGCCACGTGTCGGCTGGCTGCAAACACCTGGTGACCTTGCCGGGAAAGCTCTACGGCCAGCGGCATTCCGACGTAACCACACCCCACCACGAGTATGCGCATTCCGGAAAGTTAATCAGCGCAGCAACGATCAGGAAGGCATAATCCGCACTCACTGATTTACTGCTAACGGATTACGGACTAGTGTCCGCCCGTGCACCTCAAGCTGATCAGCCTCTTCGGTCTCGTGGTGATGATCACCCTGGCATGGGCTTTATCGCTCAACCGCAGGCAGTTCCCGTGGCGCACCGTGTGGGCCGGCCTCCTTTTGCAGGTCGCCACCGCGACGGTCATTCTGAAAACGGATGTCGGCGCGGCCCTCTTTGACATCGCGAATCGCGCGGTCACTCGCCTGCTCACGTTTGCAGATCGAGGCGCTGAAATGGTGTTCGGGCCGCTGGCCAACAAGGCGCTCCTTACGGAGAGGTTCGGCCCGGAGAATACGTTTATTTTTGTCATCACCGTCACCGCCATCATCGTGTTCATATCCGCGCTCTCGTCCCTGTGTTATCACTATGGGATTCTCCAACAAGTCGTGCGCGCCACGGCCTGGGTCATGCAGCGGGTTATGCGCACCAGCGGCAGCGAAAGCCTCGCCGCCGCGGCCAACATTTTCATGGGTCAGACAGAAGCGCCGCTCGTAATCAAACCCTATCTTGCCAGAATGACTCGCAGTGAGTTGCTGGCCGTGATGATTCCCGGAATGGCCACCATCGCCGGCAGCGTTCTTGGCGCATACGTCCTCTTCGGCCAGCGCGCCGGTTACATGGATATGGCCGGACACCTTCTCACCGCCTCCGTCATCAGCGCGCCCGCCGCCTTGCTCATCTCCAAAATCATCCTGCCCGAAACCGAGCCCAGCGAAACCGCCGCCGGCACCACCGCCCAGGTGCCGGTCGAGACCACCAATGGCATCGATGCTCTATGCCACGGCGCAGGCGAAGGCATGAAACTGGCCATCAACGTCATGGCGATGCTGATTGCCTTCGTAGCGGTCGTTGCATTTGCTAACTATTTGCTGGCCTATCCTCAAACCCTGGCCGGGGTTGCGGATCCGATTACGTTGCAAAAGCTTTTTGGCTGGTTCAATGCGCCGCTGGCTTGGGCGATGGGCGTTCCGGCCAGTGATTGTGTCGCCGTGGGGCAAATCCTCGGCGAACGCATCGTTCTCAACGAGTTTATCGGCTATTTGTCATTGAGCCAGAAAGCGCCCGAATTGGAGTCCCGCAGCTTCGTTCTGACCACTTACGCCCTTTGCGGATTCGCCAATTTTGCCAGCATCGCCATCCAGATCGGCGGCATCGGGGCTCTAGCGCCGGGCCGGCGCCAGGACCTTGCCCAACTGGGCCTGCGCGCTATGCTGGGGGGCCTTCTGGCCTGTTATATGACTGCGGCCGTGGTCGGAATTCTAATTTGATGCCTGGCGTTGGTGTGCTTACTTTTGTGGTGTGAGCGGGCGCGAGAATCACAAGCATAATGCACCGAGCTATGATAATTAAGGGCGAAGTGGGGACAGTAATTTCCCGGATTCCGGTATCGTTGGGTTTTTCGTAGATTTCCACAGATGGAAATGAACCGGAAAGTCAAAACCGGACTCTACTGCGGATTGTTGCTCTGCCTACTGCTCTTTGGCGGGCTGGCAGCGCGTTCCTATCGAAATGCCGGTGGGCCTCGGTCCGATGCTGTGCTCTCCACTCAAACAGGCGAAACACCTTCTCCGACCTCGTCCAATCAAGCCAGCAGCGGCAGCTGGGCCGCGTATGCGGCGCTCGCCTTCTTTTCGCTCGTCGGCCTGGCGCTCCTTTTCGCCCGCGATTTCAGTCATGGTGTCGCGACTAAAATCGAAAATCTCGTTTTCAACGACAACCTGGAAGGCGTTCGTGACCCGGAATACGATGAGGCCGAACGCGTCTGGGCTAATGGCAACCATCTCGAAGCCATCCAACTCATGCGCGACTACCTGAAAAGACATCCCCTCGAGCAATATGTCGCGATCCGTATCGCCGAGATTTACGAGAAGGACCTCGGCAACTACCTCGCCGCCGCGCTCGAGTATGAGGAAATCCTGAAAAAAAAGCTTCAGCCGGACCGCTGGGGTTGGGCCGCGATCCATCTCGCCAACCTTTATTCCGGCAAACTCAATAAGCCGCTTGAAGCCGAAGCCGTGCTGCGTCGAATCATCGCCGAACACCCGCAAACGCCAGCCGCTAAAAAAGGCCGTGAACGCCTGGGCGAACCCGAAGAGATTGCTCCCGAGCCCGAACCCGAAAAACCGCAGGAACCCGAGCCGGCGAAATCAAACCTCCCGCCCGGTTTCCGCCCAAAATAATCTAACATTTAGCCGTTTTAACTTTTTAACCCTTTAACTCTTCAACCCTTCAACGATGTAACGATTCAACGATTTAACGAACCCCATGGCCTACCTGAACGACAACTATCTGAAGCTCAAATCCGGCTATCTCTTCCCTGAAATCGCCCGGCGCGTTAGCGCTTTCTGTCAGGCCAACCCCGAGGCCGCCAAACGCCTCATCCGCTGCGGCATCGGTGACGTCACCGAACCTCTCCCGCCTGCCGCGATCCGCGCAATGCACGCCGCGGTCGATGAAATGGGCAAACGCGAGACCTTTCGTGGCTACGGACCCGAGCAGGGTTACGAGTTCCTCCGCCACGTCATTGCGCAGAATGACTTTCGCGATCGCGGTTTGGACATCGCCGACGACGAAATCTTTGTTTCCGACGGTTCGAAGTGCGACTGCGGAAATATTCTCGACATTTTCGGTCATCAAAACGGCATCGGCGTTATGGATCCCGTTTACCCCGTCTATGTCGATACCAATGTCATGGCCGGCCACACCGGTCCTGCGGACGACGGCGGCTACTCCGGCCTCCTCTATTTGCCTTGTACAGCCGAGAACGGCTTCGTTCCGGAGCTGCCCAGTGAAAAGGTGGACCTGATTTACCTCTGCTACCCGAACAATCCCACGGGCGCGACCGCAGCTCGGGAGCAGCTTGCGTCCTGGGTCAACTATGCGCTCAACAATCGGTCAATCATTTTGTATGACGCCGCCTACGAAGCCTATATCAGCGACTCAGCCATTCCTCATTCAATCTATGAGATCCCCGGCGCCCGCGACTGCGCGATCGAATTCCGCAGCTTCTCCAAAAACGGCGGCTTCACTGGCACCCGCTGTGCATTCACGGTCGTGCCCAAAAGCCTCAACGCCGCAACCTCGGACGGCAAATGGACCAGCCTGCACCCGTTGTGGCAGCGCCGCATGACCACCAAATTCAATGGCGTCAGCTACCCCGTGCAACGCGCCGCCGAAGCCCTCTATACCGTCGAAGGTAAAGAACAAGTGCGCGCACTAGTCCAACACTACATGGGCAACGCACAGGTCCTGCGCAAAGGCGCCAAAACCGCCGGTCTGAATGTGTATGGAGGCGTCAATGCGCCGTACATTTGGGTCCAGACTCCGCCCGGCATCACAAGCTGGCAAGCCTTCGATCGCATTCTCAACGAAGCCAACGTCGTCATCACTCCCGGCAGCGGTTTCGGCAGCAAAGGCGAAGGCTATTTCCGTATTTCCGCTTTCAACAGTCGCGCCAACGCCGACGAAGTCGCCCGCCGCTTGCAAGCCCTGAAATGGTGATCTGTTCTCTGCTCCAATGCCGTTATCGCATCGTGCCCGCTTTGCAACCCGCAATCGTAATATCGTAATAGGGCTATGCACTTGATTCCCCTACCACTATCCCTTGTGGCTGGACACCTCCAACCAACTCGTCGCCACGCACCGGCCCCAGGGCTACGGCCTGCTCGACCAGTCGTCGGAACAACAGTCCGCGGGATCCTGAAGTTCGTCGGTTAAAGCGAAACGTGAACTCATCCAGATAGTAATCCAAATGCGACGACGCGACGGCACCTTGATGAGTTCCCAAAAGCCAGCGCTGCA
>JAKEEH010000459.1 GCA_022616725.1 Limisphaerales bacterium
CCCGAACACGGGGCAGACGATCCGCTGGCGCTTTACGACGCTGATTAACGCCGTTGGTTGGGAACGCAGCAGCGCCGATGACACGCACGTTTACCGGATCTTTGATGTCAATAATGTCGAGATCGGCGTGATCGACTTCCGAACGCCGACTCAGGTCGGGCCAATATTTGGCGGCTTCGTCAGCGACGTGCCCATCGGCTTTGCCTCATCTTTCAGTGATAACAACGATCAATTACACACCATAGACAATTTGAGATATGCGGCATTTCCACTTCTGCTGGCCATTTCTCGGCGCAACCCGACGGAGGTGGGACTGGGATGGCCAACGAATTACACGGGCTATCGCCTGGAGTATGCGGAAAGTTTGCCGGCACCGACGTGGAACGCGGTGACCAATTCCCCGACAATCGTGTCGAACCGTTTCTTCGTGACGCTGACGAATACTGGCGACCAGCGGTATTTTCGTTTGAGCAAACCATGATCTCTTCGGCGGCCCAAAAGCAAATCAGCGCTACGGATAATCCAATCGCAGCGCCTCTCGTAGAATTTTTTTGCGCGCTCGACATCATCCGCGGGAATTTCAAACCAGACGATGCTTGCGGGAATCTGTGTTTCTTTGGTGGCGCGAGACGTTGTTTGTGTTTGTGTGTTCATGCTCTTCCTTTCCCTTGTCGGTTGATCGGCGGGTCTGCCGTGCTAGACCTTCTATGACCGCCACACCCACTCCAGGTGCGCTCAAAAAGTTCCGCCGAACCCCTTGGCGGTTTCAGCAAACTGTCGAGAGGCCAGAGGCCAACGACTTGGACCGATTTGTCTCCACCATTATGACGGCTCACGGCCGCGTAGAGGCGGTGACAGTTACGATTGACGAGGTTGTTTTCGATACGGAGCGGATGAGTGCGCTTTGTCCTCCGGGTTCTACGCTGGCTCACGACACCTCCGTCTCGGCACACTCGGCAGAGGAGGCGCACGCTTTGTTGGTGGCAGCTTTTTGGGACGGCCCGGATTTCATTTGCATTCCGACACCGAAGCCATTTGTTTTCTATGCAGACCACGATGATTGGATTACGTTCTACGCGAACACGAAGTCGCACCTCAACCATGTCATCGAGCCGCTGGCATCACGTGGATACAAATTGGTTCAGAATTGGGAGAGAGAGCTCTAACCAGGGCATTGCATCTAGCCGTCGCCCCGCTTTGCAGTCGGACGGCGGGGGTAATTTGTCAGCAACTCTTGCAGCCGACCGGGCGTTTCCGGCGGCGGTCGCCGAGCTTGGACGTTCTGGGGCCCAAATGTGATGCCATGGACATTTTCGGAAATACACACCCGAAACGAATGCCCAGGCATTTTTTCTTCGGCGCTTTGGCGGTTCACCACGACACCGCGGTTCGGGCGAACATTGAGAAACAAAATTACAGTGTCTGTCCTCGCCACTGGTATATGGATGCGGACTTCAAGTGTGAGCGGTGTGGGCAGGAATTCACGTGGACCGCCAAAGAGCAGAAGGGGTGGTTCGAGGATTACTTGCTGGAAATGCTCTGAGGTCTTCCTTTCCCTCTTTGGCCCGCGGCCAAAGAGGGAAAGGAACAGCACTCTGGATCGCCGGCGGCCACCTCACTGAAGTGAGGTGTTAATGAGACCGGGTGGTTGAGCGGTCACCTCACTGAAGTGCACTGAAGTGAGATGGGAAAGGGCAGATGAAGCAGGCGTTTTCACGGTAGCACACCGGCCAAACTCCCAACGAACAGGAACGATGGGGAAAGGCGGAAGGACAGATCCGAGCTGGCTGTATCGGCTGCTGAGAGCGCGGGAGTGAATCAGAGTTATTTCGCGAGCCCGTCAGGCGCCGGGACTTTTCAACGCTTCAAAGCTTCTGCGGGAGGTGGAATATCGTCCGGCGCAATAAGCCGTTCCCCCCCCACAACGCGGATGCGGCCATCCTCATCGGCGCGCAGATTAGGGCGGCTGGCCGTGTAGGCGTGGCTCTGCCGGACAATCACGTCACCGTTGGCCGTCACGGCGGTATAGGTAAAGGACCTCGGCCCGGACTGGAAGAGCAGGTGCAGGTTGCTCGTTTTGTCCACTTGCGCTTCAGGACGGCTGAAGGAAACAAGCGTTCCAACCGGCATGAGCCGGAAGGTCTTGAACTCACCTTCATCCGTAATCCGCACATAGAGGGTGAGCCGCTTCAATTGCGCCTGGTGCAGAATATATTTCCGCGGCTCGGGCGCCGCGCCACTGCCGGGCACGCCGACGGTTTGTTCCCACAACTTGGTGCCGCGCACGATATCGAAGTTTCGCGGCTTGCTGGCCACCTCCTGTGTCCATTCGGGAATCTTGATGGTGGCCGTAACGAGGTAACGGCCTGGATTGCTCAGGTTAAAGTAAGGCGCGAGATCGACGCGCCGACTTGCCACCATCGACGACTCCAGCGAGAACTCTTCCTTGACGGGGGGGTCGCCTACGCGGGACACGCTGTTGCCGTCGCGGTTTTCCACAGCAAAACTCAGCCAATCGGTTTCGCGTCCCAACTTCAAGGTCTGGCCGGAGCGGTTGGTGATACGCACCTGCACCGGCAAGGATTCGTCGCGGAGGAAAACCTCCTGATCCAGGATCACTTCGACGGTGACTTGCGAGAACCCGGCGACCGCAACCATGAGGAACATGCCGGGTGCCCAACGAAAGCTTTTCATTCCAACAGTCTATGCGGGAGCCCAACGCTGGCAAGGCACAAACGGGGTTCCTGGGGAGCGAAACCAAGCCCATGAAATGCGGCGCCGATTCGGCCGCCCCGCGACAGGCGTCAGCGACGAGCTTAGGCAACCGTGAGTTCGGTTTCGAGCGGCTTATCCTTTCTGAATCGGCTCACGCCCAAGATGCTGAAGCCGATAATGTTACCCTGAGCGTCAACACGTTCCATGACGGCGTCATGCTTGGTTTCTTTCATGTAACCCGCCGCATCATTGAATCGCACTTCAAGGTAATCCGCTTCAGCATCGAACCAAACTTTCACTTTTTCGGCCATAATTCTTCTCCAGGTTTGGGTGCAGAGCCTTTCCTGGGCGCCGCTTCGGCCGCCCCACGGCAGGCATCGGCGACGAGGGCAAGATGCTCCAGGAATTCCTCGCGCTTGTTGTCAGGCAGAACTTGCAGGACTTGACTTTGCAAGTCGATCGCAATCGCCCGCGCCTGCTCATATTTCTTCTGGCCGGTGGCACGCAGCCGCAGGCTGTGGGCGCGCCGGTCGCGCTCGTGCGTTTTGCGTTCGATCAAACCCGCGGTCTCCATTCGTTCGAGCAAGGACGCGATGGTATTGGGGTCGCTGGAAATCAGGTGGGTTAGCTGGCGCTGCGTAATTCCCTCGTTTTCAAGCAGGGTGCGCATAACGGTAAACTGGTCCGGAGTGATCTCGAGGCTGGCAATGCGCCGGCGGAAAGCCTGATTGAGACAGAACCAGGCGCGGCGAAGCAAAGGGGGCAGGCGTCGTCGATCCGGCGAGTCGATGGGCAAATCGCCGGCCAAATGTTTATGGGCGGTCACCAAAAATGAATGTTGCGCAAAAATAATACGTATAAGTATTATTCGGCGCAACTCTGTTCGCAGCGGTGAAACGGGACGAAGTTTCGGCCACAGCCGAAACTCCACGGCTAAAGGCCAAACTGAACATGAACTTACGATTAATTCTTGCGGCGGCAGTGGGACTGCCGTGGTTGGCAGGCTCAATTGCAAAATCGGCGCCGGTCCAGGGCTGGCTGAGTTGGCGCGGGCCACAGCAAAGCGGCGTGTCACTTGAGACCGGTTTGCCCGACAAAATCGACGGCAAGCAAGCCTTGTGGACCGCCGATTATCCAGGGCAATCCACCCCTGTCATCGCCAACGGCAAACTCTACATCATGGGGTACCTCGGCGAAGGACCGGATTTGCAGGAAGGGGTGGCGTGCTTCGATGCCGAAACAGGCGAGAAACATTGGGAGCGCCGCTACAACGATTACTTGAGTGACGCGATTTACCTGCGCTATGCCACTTCGAGTCCCACCATCGATCCGGAAACCGGCAACGTTTACATGCAGGGATCGCAGGGCATCCTTGCCGCTTTCACCGCGGATGGACGGCCCTTATGGCGTCATTCGATGATGGAGAAATTCGGGCGGCTGACCTTCCCAAACAGCCGAACAGGTTCGCCAGTGATAGATGCGGACCTCGTGATTACCCGCGGCATCACGGCAAATTGGGGCGCGCAGGGCCCCGGCGGCGACCGCTTCTACGCCTTTGACAAGCTAACTGGCGAACTGGTTTGGTCTTCCAGTCCCGGCGACCGGCCTCGTGACAATTCCTTCTCCCATCCATATCTCGGCTTTCTGGAGGGCAAACGCGTGCTCTATGCCGCGACGGGCGATGGGAGCGTGGTGTGCGTGAACGCGCGCACCGGCGACCCGCTGTGGCGCATCCCGCTGTTCAAAGCCGGCATCAACGCCACCGTCCTCGTGCATAATAATGACAAGGTGATTGCGATTTATGGCACGCCCTACGAACCGGGTCAGATGGTAGCGTTGAGGATCCCCAAGGTCGCGCCCACGAACACCGCGGCGGGGCCAGTCGTGGTGCAGCGCGCCCAGGCCGAGTTGTGGGCGAACGAACTCTCCACTTCCACGAGTTCGCCCATTCTCGCCGGAGACAAGATTTACGTTGTCAGCGAGAAAGGCGATTTGTGTTCGGTGGACGTAAACACGGGCAAAATCAATTGGCGGATTAAAATTGGGATTGAACAGCGCAACGCCTGCCCGTTGTTTGCCGACGGTAAGTTATATGTCCCGATGTTGGATGATCCCGCCAGTAAAGGTAGTGAGGGGGCAGGAGAGGCAGGGACCCGAGGCGCATTCTATGTCGTACGGCCAAAAGAAACCGTAGGCGAACAACTAAGCCACACGGTCCTGGATGGGCGCTGTTTCGGGACTCCAGCGGCTTACAATGGCAAGGTTTATGTCCAGACTACACGCAAGCTGTATTGCTTCGGCAAAAAGGGCAACAACCCGGGATTGCCCAAGCCGCCTCAGCCTGAGAAATCGCCCTCCGCTGGGAAGGCGACGCAGTTACAGATCATTCCTTCCGAAGTGCTCTTGAATCCGGGACAGGCCGCTGGTTTTCGCATTCGTAGGCTCGATGCCAATGGGTTTACCGTCGAAAACGTGAAAGATCTGAAGGCAGTGCAGTGGGCCAGTTACATTCCACCGACGGCGCGCGTCCGATCTCGGATGGATGCCGCATTTGACAGGACAGGCGAATTGGTTGCGCCGAAAACCGCGAAAGTATCTGCAGGCGCTTTTGAGGCGACGCTCGACGGCTTGAAGGGATACATTCGGGGGAGGGTCCTTACCGGGCTGCCGCTCAAGGAGGATTTCGAATCCTTCCAGCTTAGTGAAACGACGACCAACACGGTCGAAGAACCCACCAAATTCGCGTATCCACCGTTGCCGTGGATCGGGGCACGATTCAAGTTTGAAGTGCGTGAGAAGGACGGCAACAAGGCGCTCGTTAAGACGATAGACAACAAATTCTTTCAGCGAGGCACGGTGTTTATTGGCGAACCTGAAATGAAAAACTACACGATCCAGGCCGATGTGCTGAGCGAGGGAAACCGCCGCAAGATGTCCGAGGTCGGCGTGATCAATCAGCGTTACATCATTGTTTTGAAAGGCAATGAACAAAAGCTCGAGGTGAACTCCAATCTCGAAAGGCTGCGCGTGCCGACGGCGGAAGATCCGCCGAATTTCCGCTGGCAACCCAATGTGTGGTATCGTCTTAAGGCGCGAGTCGATACGAACTCCGATGGCTCGGGGGTGGTGCGCGCAAAGGCATGGAAGCGGGACGATCCGGAGCCGGAGAAGTGGACGCTGGAGGTGCCGCACAGGACGGCGCATCAAAGCGGGTCGCCAGGGCTCTTCGGGTTCGCGCCGCAGGATATGCGGGTTTACATCGACAACGTGTCAGTCACTCAAAACTAATATGAAGTCAACGAATTTCTTTCGCAGCGTAACCCCCGACCTGCGGGCGCCTCGGTCTGTAACCCCCGACCTGCGGGCGCAGCCTCGGTGCCAAACAAAAGTCAATTCGAGGGGGCTGATTGGGCCAGCCTCTGACCAGACTAGCATCAAACTTTGCTCTGCAGAGGCAGTCGATGAGCCGCCAAAGACACGAACCGCGTACGCGGAGGACCCGGCCGTGCGCAAGAACGGTGAAAACGAGATTAGCCCCCTCCTGACATTGGGGGTTACAGCCGCATTTCGATTGCTCTTGACGGCAGGCCTGGCCGCGGGGCTAGGGGCGTCTTCCGCCCTTGCCGCCGACTGGCCGCAGTGGGGCGGCACCACGTTTGGCCGCAACATGTACTCTCCAGAAAAGGGTCTTCCGGCGAAATTCGATCCCGGCAAATTCAAGTCCGGCACCGAAGAGGTGGACCTCAAAACGACGAAGAACGTCAAATGGGTGGCCAAACTCGGCTCCCAAAGTTACGGCAATGCGACGGTCGCCGGCGGTAAGGTGTTCGTCGGGACCAATAACGATTCGCCCCGGGACGCGCAGCACCAGGGTGATCGCAGTATCCTGATGGTGTTCGATGAGAAGACAGGCGAGTTTCTGTGGCAACTGGTGGTGCCGAAACTCAAATCGGGCAAGGTGAACGACTGGGAAAATCTGGGTCTGCTTTCATCGCCCACTGTGGAGGGGGATCGCGTCTATCTTGTGACGAGCCGCTGCGAATTGATATGCCTCGACGTGAACGGCCTGGCCAATGGCAACGACGGTCCCTACAAGGACGAGGCGAAATACGCCGTGCTCGACACCGGTTTGCCGCCCGCGAAAATTGGCCCCAAAGACGCGGATATCATTTGGGTGTATGACATGATGGACGAGCTGGGTGTGTTCCCGCACAACGCTTCGAACTGCTCGATTCTGGTCCTCGATGACCTGGTCTATGCTTGCACGTCCAATGGCCAGGATTGGACCCATTCGAATATTCCTTCGCCACTGTCGCCGAGCTTCGTTGCTGTCAATAAGAAAACGGGCGAACTCGCCGGCGAAGATGACGCCCATATCGGCCCGCGCATTTACCACGGCCAATGGAGTTCGCCGTCGGCGGGCAAGGTCAACGGAAAGAACCTGGTGTTTTTCGGCGGAGGCGACGGTTGGTGTTACGCATTCGAGCCGAAGCCCGTGAAAGAAGGCGACACAGGGTTGCTCAAAACCGTGTGGAAAGCCGACTGCAATCCGCTTGAATACAAGAAAACCAAAGACGGCAAGCCCATCAAATACCCGGCCGCCGAAGGCCCGAGCGAGATCAATGCCACGCCCGTATTTTACAAGAACCGCATTTACGTCGCGATCGGCCAGGACCCCGAGCACGGCGAGGGTGTGGGAAATCTTGTCTGCATCGATGCAACGAAGACCGGCGACGTCACAAAGACCGGCTTTCTTTGGCAATACAACAAGATTCACCGCAGCATCTCGACAGTGTCGATCGATCCCGAAACCGGCCTCCTGTTTGTCGGCGACTTCTCCGGGTTCGTCCATTGTCTCGATGCCGAGACCGGGAAAGTCCATTGGGTCCACGACATGAAAGCGCACATGTGGGGATCGACATTGGTGGCGGATGGGAAAGTGTACGTTGGCGACGAGGATGGCGATCTGGTGGTGCTGGCTGCGTCCAAAGAGAAACAGATCCTAAGCAAAATGAGCATCGACGGTCGCGAGCAGGATGGCCCCAACCTCGGCGCGCCCGTTTATTCGACGCCGGTCGTCGCGAACGGCGTGATCTACATCGCGTCGAACACGCATCTCTACGCTTTCCATGATTCCGCAAAAAGCCAGGCTGACGAAGTGCCGAAAGTCGAGCTAAAGAGCACAGGAAAGTAGCGGCGAACAGACGCACACATCGTTTCATGAGCGCAATTGTCCCCTTGCCGGAGACCGGCGTCCCATTTGTCCCCCATCCGGCCGTTCGGGGTCGCAGGGCGGGATGATTTTTCTGTTTCGCCTCAAAATTTCGCTTTGTTTGAACGCGCGGTTCTGCTAACTCTCAAACAAGGCGAAACGTTTCGACCACTCGGCGAGCCGGACTTCGAAAGTTCCACCGGCCGGTTTGCCTGGTCAAACACTCTTAAATGCACGTTCCGTTGTATTTTTTTGCTGAATCGGAGTTGCTTTACGTGTGGGACAAAGCCACACCTGAAGGCAAGGCGATCATCATTTGCCTGGTCATTTTTTCCATCTTCGCGTGGTCGGTCATGGCGTCCAAAGCCATGCAAATGCGGCGCGCGAAGAAGCTGAACCGGCTCTTCGAGGCGGAGTTTCGCACGCAAAAACACGTCCTCGACATCTACGACCGGCGCGTGCAGGTGCCCGATTGCCCGCTCTTCATGGTCTATCAGGAAGGCTGTCGCGAACTCGACGCCCGGCTCAAGTCCCAAAGCCCCGAAAAACGGCGCTCCGGCATCTCGCTGAAGGGGATGGAATACGTCAAACGCACGCTGGAGAGGACAGTTGCGCAGCAATCGCTCAAGCTCGAATCAGGATTGATTTTGCTGGCGATTGCGGTCAGCGGGGCGCCGTTCTTGGGCCTTTTGGGGACGGTTTGGGGCGTCATGAGCGCCTTCAGTTACGTCGCGCTCAAAGGCAAGGCCGACCTGGCGACGATGGCCCCGGGCGTGGCCGCCGCCCTGGTGACGACCGTCGCTGGCCTGCTGGTCGCCATCCCTTCGATGTTCGGCTACAACTGGCTGGTACACAACTTGCGTGTCATCACCGTCGAGCTGGATAACTTCGCGCAGGAGCTCGTTTCCCACATGGAAACGGCTTATCTGCAGGAGGACGACGAAAAGACGATTTTCTAGAGCAGAGCAACGATGCGCCGCTTTTCGCAACGCAATTCGCTGGTCACGCTGAGTGACATCAACATCACTCCGCTGCTGGACCTGGCGTTTGTGCTGCTGATTATTTTTGTGATTACCACGCCGCTGCTGGAACAGGGGCTCAGCCTGAAGCTGCCGACCGGCGACGTAGTGGACGACCGGAAGATCGACCCCAAAGACATAAAAACAATTGAGGTCAGCATCCACGGGAAGTACATGATGGGCGGACGCTGGATGGAACTCGACCAGATTTCGGCGCTGTTGATGCAGGAACACAAACGCAACCCGAAGATACTGGTTTACTTGCGCGCCGACGAGAACGGCCCCTATAAGCACGTGGCGGCAATCCTGAACCGGCTTGAACTCGCCGGGATCGACCAGGTGTCGTTGCGCACCACCCCGAAAACCCGCTGAAATGATAGATCGTTTGCAAAAGAAATGCCTCGTCGCCTCCTGTGGGATGCACGGCTTTCTATTGCTCGTGCTCGTTTTCGGCGCGGCGTTCTTCACACCGGAGAAGAAACCGAACGAATTTGCAATGTTGCGGGTGGTTCCCTCAAAGATAATCGAAGACGCATTGGCCGGCGGCGGTGGCAATCCGAAGATTGCGCAATCCGAAGATCGACAAAAAGGCGAAACGTTGACGCCGCAACCGAAGCCGCCGGAGCCCGTCAAAACAGAAGTAGCGCCCCCAAAGCCTGCCGTTGCCAAGGCCGAGCCGAAAGTTGAGCCGAAGCCAACGGCGCAAAAGAACAACCTTCCCAAGGATCCGCTAAAGTCCACGAAAACAAAGGCCGCTCTCATCGAACTGACGCCGGTGAACAAATCTGCCGATCGCGCCAAGGCCAAAGCAGCCGCTGACGCCAAGGCGCGGGCCGAAGCCGCTGCGGCGCGCGAAAAGATCGCCAAAAACTTCGGGAAAATTCGCCAGAATCTGCGCGAAGGGTTTCAATCGGGCACGCAAGTCGAAGTGTCCGGGCCGGGCGGCGCTGCGTATGCCAGCTATCTGCAATTCGTGATGGCCGCCTACGACAATGCCTGGCAGGTCGCGCCGGATATCGCCGATGAGGATTCGGCGGCGCTGGCGCGCGTGGTGATCCATCGCACCGGCCGGGTGATTTCGACCGAGATTATCCGCCGGTCCGGCAATGCCGCGCTGGACAAGTCAGTGCGTCGCGCGCTGGATTCCGTCACGAGCCTGCCGCCCTTCCCCGAAAGTTCGCGCGATCAGGAGCGCAGTTTCACGATCGAATTCAATCTGAAAGCAAAACGACTCATTGGATGAGAACCCTTTCCACAAACCCGCCACCGACATCTCCAAACACCGTCGTCGGAAAAACTTCTTCCCTGCCCAGGAAGCTGCCGTCGAAACATTGGCCATGGATTGTTCCCAGGCCGTTCGACAAGTCCTCCCTCTCCCCGGGGGAGAGGGCCGGGGTGAGATTTAGCCGACAGGAGCTTTCGCGGGTTGAACCCTCGAACCTCGTCGTACGACGTAAAGCGCCAGAGGACAGGCGCACTCCACGACCTGGCGGAACTGTCAACGGCCCACGCTCCTGCGCTTGCGTCGTGGAGTGCGCCTGTCCTCTGGC
>JAKEEH010000007.1 GCA_022616725.1 Limisphaerales bacterium
CCACCACTCGACGATTCCAACACGACTGCAACACGACTCCAGCGGCAAACCTATCGCAACTCTCGCTACAATGCAAACAATGAGCCGAACACGATTGGTGTTAGGACCCCTTTTCCCTTTACTCCCTATCTTGCAGCTGACCAGGGAGCAGCTGGGCGCGAGTAGATAATTGAAGAATCTGCTGTGGCGTTTGGAAGTCAAATTCTCATTTTCCTGTTTATGGTGTCGGGGCGTCGCCGCAGGTTCGGTCCAAGATTGCTCACTTGGAAAACTCTGGTGCCGGAGCAACAGTAAACACCCTGGAAATACAGCCAAAAATGCGCACATGGCTATGGTAAGTTAGCATCCCCAAACAACTCCTAACGCGAGCGGCTGTTTGCGGCATCGTTGGCCTGAAAAAACCTTTGCCAACCAACGAATGCGCCATTAGAATCTCACCTACAAAAGAGCAGTTGGCCACTCACTACTAGTTGATACTTCCACGGTCATTCCGGGGCGGCAAACGGGCCGCAGGATGCATTCGCAAGCAACAAGGCTCAGCGATGTCTTGGCAATCTTCCCTGCGCTGCTGGCTCTTTGCTCCAAAACGGTGCTTTACCACTACCGTCCTTTGGCTCGTTTTCGTCGGTGCACCGCTCGTTGCGACCGGTGGGCTGGGTACAAACGATGCGGCCCGAGATAGAATCAAACTGCGTCACGTCCTCGAAGGCAATGCCAGCCATTTTGTCTCCGTGGCATTTTCCCCCGATGGCAACATTTTGGCCGCCGGAAATATGGACGGCACCGTTCGCTTTTGGGAGGTCGGCTCCGGAAAACCGACGGGCAAGGTCTTCGTTCATCCGGAAGATTTCACAAACGTTTTCTCGTTCGCGTTTTCCCCAGACGGAAAAAAACTTGCCTCCGCCGGCACAGTCTATTCCGGTTCCCTGCGGTGTTGGGATGTGGCCACGGGCAAGGAGTTGTGGAAACACGAAAAGTTTCTGTATTGCAATCAAGCGGTGTTTTCCCCCGATGGAAAGCTCCTTGCCGTATCCGGGTACCGAACCCTTTATCTGCTCGACCCGGCAACCGGTAAGGAAATCTGGACGGCTCCCATCGACCCGGGCTTTTTCAGCTTTTTAGACTTCTCTCCGGACGGAAAAACGTTGCTTTCCGGGGGTCTCGGCTTCCGCCATGTCCGGCTTTGGAACCTTTGCAAAAGGCAAGAGGAATTCAAGGTGGAGTTACCTCGGGGCGACGTTCACTCCCTGGTCTTCACCGGCAGTAACACATTTAGCATAGGCGGTCATGGAGCTCTCCACGGAACATGGAATGTAGAAGGCAAACGAGTTGGCGAATTCCTAGGCAACGTAGTAGTACAGGGGCGGGTGATGTCATTGGCGGTTTCTCCGAATAGAGAACTTCTTGTTTTTGGAACCGCCAAGGGGGAGTTCGTGGTTTTTTCTTTGAAAGACTCCCAACGACTCATTGATGGCATCTGCGGAGAGGCGAACGTTGCCGTGGCATTTTCGCCCGATGCTCGTCTCTTGGCAACCACGGTTTGGAACTTCAATCCGCCGCGATCGTCGCTCAAAATATGGGACATCAGTGGTCTTGAAAAAGCACGCTCAGCATCGAAGGAAACGAAGTAGCTTCGGAATTGATTCCTGTCATCAGTAGTTTATCGACGAGGAAGGCCATGTTCACCCGAAGGCCAAAACGTCCGCGGGCCTTTTTGCAAGTGCCCAACGTTGAGCTCGCCATGATTCGTTTCCGGTGCCAGTGGATCACCTTCGTCTTGATCGCGTTGCTGCTCAGCCGTGCCAGTGTCGGATCGGCTGGAAACGATGCGTCCAGAGAAAAAATCAAGCTGCGATACGTTCTCAAAGGCAATGCCGGGCATTTTGTGTCTGTCGGCTTTTCAGCCGATGGCAAGATTTTGGCCGCGGGGAATATGGATGGCACTGTTCGCTTCTGGGACGTGGCCTCCGGTAAGTCAATCCGCAAGCAATTCGTTTACCCGGAGGACACCTCCTCCGTTTTCTCCCTCGCCTTTTCCCCGGACGGAAACAAATTTGCCTCTGCCGGTACAGGCTTTTCCGGTTCTCTCCGGGTCTGGGATCTGGCCACGCAGAAGGAACTGTGGAACCGGGAAAAATTTCTGTACTGTAATCAAGTTCTCTTCTCCCCTGATGGAAAACGTCTAGCGGTCTCCGGTTACCGAACCGTGTACGTCTTCGATTCTGTAAACGGCAAGGAAGTATGGACTGCCTCGATCGACCCTGGTTTTTTCACCAGTCTGTCCTTCTCCCCGGATGGGAGTGCATTGCTTTCCGGTGGCCATGGTTTTTTGCACGCACGTGTTTGGGACGTGGGCACTGGAAAGCTAGTCTCGAAAGTCGAGTTGAACCGACCGGATTTTTTCGGCGGTATTTACTCCTTGACCTTCACCGGCAAAAAGACCTTTGCTGTTGGCAGTCACAATTCTGTCATCGGGATATGGAATGTGGAGGGAAAGAAAGTAGGAGGATTGCTCCGTAATCTTGCAGTGGAAGGGAGGGTGATGTCTCTAGCAGTGCCCCCTAACGAGAAGCTGCTTGTTTTTGGCACCGCAAAGGGGTCGTTCGGGATTTTTTCCCTCAACGACTCTAAAAGACTTACTGATGGGATCAGTGGAGAGGCTGATATTGCCGTGGCAGTCTCACCTGATGGTCGCCTCGTGGCGACTACAGGCTGGAATTTCAACCCAGGGCGATCGTTCATCAATGTCTGGGACATCGGCCCGCTTGACACCCAGGGTCAAGATTCGAAGGACAAATAGCGGATTCGGAACCGATTCCCGCCACACATCTCTTGCTCAGGAGGAAAACCATGGTTCGCAGGCAACTCCCCCGCTTGTTCGTTGAGGAACTGGAGCCTCGGATAAATCCGGGGACGGTGCCAAGCATCATTCAAGCAGTCGGACCGGGCTTACAGAACCCCGGCGCGTACAACCTTCTGCCTGGTTCTCCTGGCAATCCGGCCCCGAACAACGACAACCCTGTGGAAAAGATCAATTTTTTCAGCCAGAGCTTGGTTTCGGCGCCATGGGGTACATCGACGTCGAATACCGGGTGAACAACAGCGCCGGCATTACTGAGTACTACGTCGAGACTGAGCTGATCAACTTCACCGGGCAAGCCATCGCGGGGGTTCAATTCCAACTCGGTTTCGGGACAGGGACTAATTTCGGTTTGGCGAACTCGTTGGCTGGCGAAGGACTGGATTTCGATACCCCCACAAGGGATACGGGAATCAATCCGGCCACCGGGCTAATGGCCGGTGCCTTCCAGCGGCCTGCGATTTTCAACACGCTGGACCATGGGGACACGGTCATCGCCTGGTCGAACGGGATGCTCGGCAATCGCATGCCGAACTTCCATTGGTACGCGCTGGACGTTCCCGATTACGACGGCGCCCAGATGCCGGAGTGGGCCCGCATCCTGGATAATAACGGAGCGATCATTGGTTACAAGTTCACTATCCGAACTATCGTCACGGCCGCGAATCCCGCCATGATGGCGCCTATGGCCAACAACGATGCCTATAACGCTTTCCAAGGACAGACGCTGTCCATCTCTTCACCCGGAGTCCTCTTGAATGATTCCGATCAGGAAGGTGACCCGCTGACAGTGACTCTGAAAACGGCTCCCACGAACGGGACGGTAACTCTCAATTCCAATGGCTCGTTCGAGTACACACCTAACGCCGGTTTCGTTGGCACGGATTCCTTTATGTACTGGGCTTTCGATGGCGTGAACTACAGCAACGACGCTTTTGTGACGCTCAACGTGCAGCCGCCACCCGAGCAAGAACAACAGAGCGTCGGCGGAAGGGCCTGGCGCGACGCAAACAGAAACGGCGTCCAAGACATTGGGGAAAGCGGCATTGCGGGCCTCATGGTCAGGCTCTTTGCCGAATCGGGCAGGCTTGCCGGTGGCACGTGGACCGATTCGCAGGGCAACTACCGCTTCGTCAATGTCGCGCCAGGAATCTATTATGTTGTTATCGAAAAACCGCGCGACCACCGTGTTACGGACGACGGCCGAGGCACGGATCGTACCCGCGACAGTGACTTCAACGCCGACGGCATCAGTGCATTGTTCAGCCTTTCGGGTAGGGAAAGGAAGAGCCTCGACGCTGGGTTCATTTCCGAGCATCCCTAGTGCGTCCTCAAGAGTAAGAACTGGGGTTGGCGAAGGAAGAAAAGGGGACGCAACTCTGTTCTGCTCGGTCGCGCTCGATCAATAGGCAGAAACCGCCCAGCCGATCGGTCTCGACCCACTTGCCGCGGCTTGACGCGCGAATCTGATGTGTGAACTCATCCACCGCCCGCACGTCCACGAGGATAAAAAGGTATCAGGATATCGGGACCTTTATTCTTGCATCGGCCCTTCATGTTATTTAGCATATCGCGCATCGGCACACCAATACGCGAGGCCCTGGGCGGCGACGTCTATCACGACCTCAATCGGGGCAACAGCCGGGCTGCCTTCTTCCACAAGGACGGCGATTACGAAGTCTTCGAACGCGTGCTCGCGGCCAGGCAGAAGCAGATCGACGGCGTGCGCCTCTTGGATAAAAAGGTGTTAGGACTCCTGACACCTTTTCCTCGCCCAGCAACTGTGTGACGTTTTTCATCGATTCTCGCGCCCCACTGCTCCCCTCAGCATGGCACGCAGCCGCTCGGCCATGACGCGCTCTTCGCCGGTTTGCAGCGTGAGGACGGAGATGAGCACGCCGCGCTCGCCGGTGCCGCTGACCCGGCCGATCTGGATGGGCGGATCTGCTTCCATCAACGCTTGAGTTAGCCGGGCGCGGCTGATCCGGACGCGCGCCTCGTCCCAGGTCAGCAACAAGTGCGGCACTTCATTGGCGATCGGCGGGACGATGCGCTCACATTGCAGCGTCGGAATGTCCTTCAACGCCGTTTCGATGACGCCGATGCGCCGCTCCCATTCGCGCCATTCGGCTTTGTGATCCAACTTGACGAAGCGTTCCACGGCGGCCAGCAGCGCAATCATGTCTTCCTTGCTTACTTTCATACTCCGACCAATGGAAGGGCAGTGCGGATTGGTGTTGAGCGCGGCGGCGTCGATGAGCGGTTTGCTGCCGAGCAAGAGGCCGGTGTCGTTGGGGCCGCGCATGGCCTTGCCGCCGCTGAAGGCCACAAGATCGAAGCCCATGCGATTGTAGCTCGACAGGCGTTCGACGGGCGGCACGTCGGCGGCGGCGGCCAGCAAGGTCGGAACTTTATGCCGCCGGGCCAGCTCGATCCAGTCGCGGGCGCGGATGCGGCCGTTCGCATCGTCCTTGTTCATGAAAAACATAAGAGCAGTTCTTTTGCTGACGGCTTTGGCGACGTCGGCCGGCGTCTCGACGTCGATCAAGCGTACGCCGACGTTGGTGAGCTGGTTGTCGTAGCAGGAGTGATGGGCTCGCTGCAGGATGACCTCGTTCTTCATGCCCGTGGTGTCCGGCAGCCGGCCCATGAGCTTGTGGTCGCTGCCCGTGACAGCGGCGGCCGTGCCGAGCAAGAGCGCTCCCGCCGCCCCCGTCGTCGCGAGCGCCGCCTCCACTCCGATCAGTTTGGCGATCCGCTCGCCGACCTTGGCCTGCAAATCGAGCAAGTTGACGAAATGCCGGGACGCATCCGCCCAGGCGGCCACCACTTCGGGCGGCATGATCGACCCGCCCAGGTTGGTCACCGTGCCAGTTGCGTTGATGACGTGTCTGAGGCCGAGGGCTTCATAAACGCTGGGACGGGCGTTGTTCTGTGCCGCAGCGGTGGCGCCATCGGCCAGCATCCCGGCCGCGGCGATCCCAGCGCCGGCGTGGAGTAGACGGCGGCGGGTGATTTTGCCGGTCGATTTCTTCACAGCGATTCCTCCCCTCGCGGCGCTACTGGACCTGGACCAGCCCGAGCCAACGCCGGATTTTGGCCAAGAGGCCGTCATCACCATACGATTCAAACTGTGCCGCGATCACGATGTGTTCTTTGTTGAGAATAAGCATAAGTTTGCCGACGTCGGAATGCCATTCTTCAACGTGCTCTGTGCCTTCGAATTTAAATGGATCGAGCACTGCGTCCGAGGCAAGCAGGTAGATTGTGCCAGGGTTCTTTGATGGAGCGCCATAATGTCCCGGCGGCACACCGACAATCTGCACGACCTCGTCCAGCGTCATCCCGTTTTTGATTTTCTTAAAGCTATCAACATTGATCCGATGGTTCGGCGTGGTCCACCAAAGCACAAACACGAACGCGGCGGCCGCTAGAAGAAGCAAAACGCCAAGCCGGACCAGGAACCGTTTCTTCATGGCCGACCTCGTTTTGAATCTCGACTACAAGCCTGATATTAACCGGTGAACGACACGCAGTGCCACGAGAATCAAACCAAAAAAAACGCCCTGCCCCTCGCAATTCGCAGGCAACATGATACCTTCATTGACCATGGGTCGATCCATTGCAATGTGCGTTTGTGTTTTCCTATCAGCTAGTGCTGCCCTGCAGGCACAGAACACACCGGCCACCGCCACTTACAAGAAGATCAAAGCATCCCTCGACGACGTGCCCGCTATCGACACTCACGATCATCTCTTCCCCTTCGACAAGCTGCCCGGCTATGTCGAGACCGAGATGGGCAAAGGCATGAATCTCGCCGGCCTATGGCGCAACAGTTACCTCACGCGCATCAAGTCTATCACGCCCTGGCAGCCGGGCACGACCTTCGACGGCTGGTGGGCGAAAGCGAAGCACGATTTCGACGATGTCCGCGCCGCCAGCTTTTACCGCTATCAGGCCGAGGCGCTTCGGGACCTCTACGGCGTCGACTTCGACCGCATCAGCGACGAGCAAGCGCGCGACCTCAACCAAAAAATCTTCCGCAACTACGTCGACAAGCGCTGGCTCTATGAAGTGGTCACCGAAAAGGCCAACATCGAGCTCATGTTCAACGATCCCTACTGGGCCCGTTTCGACTTCAAGATCGATTATCCATTCGGCGTCCTGGTGCTCAACGTCACCACGATGATCCAGGGCCATCATGCCGACGAATTCAAAAACGCCCTGGACAGCCCGTATGAATTCGCCAAGCAGCACAAGATCGACATCAAGACGCTCGACGATTACTTGCGCGTGCTCGACCTTATCTTCGCGGAGGCCAAGCGGCGCGGCGCGGTCGTGATCAAAACCACGCTTGCTTATCGCCGCACGCTGTCCTTCGAGCGCGTTTCTCATGAGCGGGCCGCCAAGGTTTTCGGCAAGCGCCGCGATGAACTGAACGAGGCGGACATCAAGGCCTTCGAAGATTTCATCATGTGGAAGCTGGCCGGCCTATCCGCCAAGCACGAGCTGCCCTTCCAGATCCACACCGGCAACGCCCGCATCCAAGGCTCGAACCCGATCCTGCTGGTGGATTACATCGACGCCAACCCGAAGACCAAGTTCATTCTCTTCCACGGCGGCTACCCTTGGGTCGGCGAGACCGGCGCGATCGCCATGCGCTATCCCAACCACGTCTGGGTCGATTCGTGCTGGCTGCCGACGATCAGCTATTACATGGCCAAGCGCGCCTTTCACGAATGGCTCGACGTTATGCCTTCGACCAAGATTCTCTGGGGCGCCGACTGCAACCACGCCGAAGGCATCTACGGCGCGACCCTGATGACGCGGAAATGCCTGGCCGAGGTGCTCGCCGAGCGCGTCGACCGCGGCGAATTGACGATGGAACACGCCGAGCGCATCGGCCGGCAGATTCTGCGCGACAACGCCCTGGCTCTGTTTCCGTCGCTGAAGGACCGGCTGTGGAGGAGCAAGGGGAAAAAGCTGACAGCGGATTGAAAGTTATTTCAATGACTCGTTTACGTTTCGCGCTCGCTTCATGCTCCGCCGCAACAGGGCTTGAAGCGAGCGCGAAACGTAAACAGGATGGTTCAATCACATGGGAGGACCTTCATGTATCTTCGTTGTTGTTCTCTACTCACGCTCTTCCTTTTCACAGCCATGATCGAAGCCAAAGACGACTACCAGCTCGGCCCCGATTCTATGGAACACAAGGACGTGCCCACGGGCGAGATGGTGAAAATGGTTTGGAACAGCGAAGTCTTCCCCAAGACCGTGCGCGACGTTTGGGTCTACGTGCCGGCCCAGTACAACGCCAAGGAGCCGGC
>JAKEEH010000460.1 GCA_022616725.1 Limisphaerales bacterium
AGTCGTTCACCGGCCCGGTGTGCGAACAACGTCAACCCTGAAAAGAACGTGCCGTCACTCGGTTCGATTTGAACGGCGAGGCGAGCAGCGTCCGCTGGATCCAACGACTGCCCTGCGGCGTGGGCCAACGCGTAAAGCGCGGCGCCCATGTCGGCGGTGCTGGAACCGTAGCCCCGCCCGCGAGGCAGGCAAGGGTCGATCACAACCTCACTGCCTGGTGGAAAACCGAGTTGTGAGGTTGCCAGCGAGAGCGCCGCCAGCGTTTTCGGAATGGCTTGGTCGCTTCGCCAGCGCTGGCTGCTTGGCGCGACGGCGACTCGCGCAGTTGCAAATGAGTCAATCGGGCAGGACACCAGGCAGGGCTGATCGTCGAGCAGGCCCTGGAAAAGTTCGCCGCAGGTGCCGGGCAGAGTCGCACACCCAATGTTGGCGGCGTGCGCGTGGTGCAGGGTGGACAAGGGATGCTCGATATTTCGCATCAGAGGCGGCTTCACCTCTAAACCTCATGGTGCAAGGCAAGCGTCAAGCTTGTCCGGCGGTGGACGATCGCACGAACCGTGCAAAACCCAATCCCAACACGCTCCAGAAGAGGGTTACCCCCATGAGCGAGAGCACACGGAAGTTGGTCACCAGGGACATGGGCATCTGAACCGGATCCGAGTTGCCAGGCATGGCGAAATACACCACCGCACTGAAGACGACCAGAAAAACCAGCGTCAGCCATCTGCCTCTCAGCCTGTTCGCTGACCGGCTGAAGCGACGGTTTAGCGCCACGGTCAGCCCAGCGCCGATGAGCGTAATCGCCAGCAGTCCGAAGTAGAGGGTCTGCCGGTAGCCGATGGTCACCGGGTCCCCTACGCCCGGTGGGTTGGCCGGATATTTGAGAAACGGCATCAGCCCAATAGCCCAGTAACCCAGCAGGGCCAAAGCCAGCCCTTGCTTCGACGCATCTGATCCCGGCAACCACCGTTGCGCCAGGTAGTACAACGTTCCGAAGAGCAAGGCCCAACTGAAGCCATACATCAAGAATCCGATCCACAAGCCTATGCGCTGCATGTCACGGCTGACGACCGGCGCGCCGGGAGGATCACCGGCGGCGCTCCTCTGCTCTTCAATGGCAATCGCCTGGTCAATCACCGGTTCGGTGACAAGGGAGTGGAAAGCAGCGGCCGCGAGGGCGGCCGCCAAACCGGCCAGGAGCGCCGCCTTAAGTACGTTGCCGAGGGATACAGTGTTCATTGTGTTCCCTCAGTGGCACGGAAACCCGGCCGCATGGCGAGCGTCGTGCGTGAGCTCATGAATCAGACTCTGATCGAAGGCGATGTTGCCCTGGACCAGGCTGAGCAAAAACCCCTGATCCACTGCGACCAGATAGATGAGGAGTAGGAAGCCCAGCAGGGCTGCACCGAGCAACCACTTGTTGGTTCCTGCTAGCGATGGAATTGGTTGTGGTGTGATGTTCATTCAAGTCTCCTTTGTTTGTTGAACGATTAGGGTGTCGGTGAGGTGAAGCCGCCTCAAACGCGAATAATTACCGATCAGTAATCGGTAACCAGTCATTAGTGATCAGTGGCGCGGGCCGTATGTTTCGCCCAGGCCCGGTCGAGTCGATCTTCGAGATCGCCGTCAATGTTCAAGTACGCATCGCGCAGCCGTTTTTGCATTTCTTCGTCGGCGTTCCACATCCCGCGCTGAATGGTTTCCAGCAACCGGCTGAGAATTGCTTGCAAAGCCCAGGGGTTGCTCTGCCGTAGAAACTCTTGCATCGACTCGTCCAGCGCATAATGTTCGGCCACTTGCGCATACATCCAGTCTTCCATGACATCGGCGGTGGCGTCGTAGCCGAATAAATAATCCACCGTGGCCGCCAGTTCCAGGCCGCCTTTGTAGCCGTGCCGGGTGATGCTTTCGATCCATTTTGGATTGACGACGCGGCTGCGGAAAACGCGGCGAGTCTCCTCGCGCAGGTCGCGCACCTTCACACGCTCCGGATCGCTGTTGTCGCCAAAGAAGCGGTGAGGCGATTTGCCACTTAAAGCCCGGATGGCGGCGATCATGCCGCCGTGATATTGCAGGTAATCATCCGAATCAAAGATGTCGTGTTCGCGATTGTCCTGATTTTTCACCGCAACCTGCACCCCGGCCAGCACCTCTCGAAAGACCGAACGCATATCCACGCCGTACTCATCGCCTCGCTCTGCGTAGGCGTAGCCGCCCCAGTTGATGTAAGCTTCGGCGAAGTCGGCGGCGCCCTGCCAGTTGCGTTCGTCAATCAGCGGCAGAATGCCAGCGCCATACGAACCGGGTTTGGAGCCAAACACGCGGTAAGTTGCCCGGCGCTGAGCCTGATCAAGGGTCACGCCGCCACTCTCGTAGCGAGCCGAGTCGGCCAGGACGTGTTTGCGAACAAAATTCTGATCGGGCGGCTCATCCAATTCGCTCACCAATCGCACTGCCTGATCCATCAGCGCGATCAAATGCGGGAAGGCATCGCGGAAGAAGCCTGAGATGCGCATGACGACGTCAATGCGCGGGCGGCCTAGTTCGGCCAGGGGGATCGGCTCGACGCCGATTAGCCGCCGGTTCTCCGATTGCCAGCAGGGTCGTACCCCGAGCAGAGCGAAGCATTGAGCCAGGTCGTCACCGTGGGTCCTCATCGCGCTCGTGCCCCAGAGGCTCAGGCCCACCATTTCGGGATACGCGCCTTCTTCCTGCATATAACGTTTAAGGAGTTCATCGGCCAGCGCCTGGCCTACCCGCCAGGCGGTCTGGCTGGGCAAACTCCGGGGATCCACCGAGTAGAAGTTGCGGCCTGTCGGCAGCACGTGAGCCATGCCGCGCGTGGGCGCTCCACTCGGCCCGGCTGGCACGGCGTGTCCAGCAAGCGCATTCAAAATCTGGGTGACCTCCTCGTGTTGAGAAGTTCGCAAAGCGGGGACGAGAGTGTTGCAGATGAAGTCGAGCACACGGTGGATAGTAGGAGTTATTGGGAACTGGTAATTGGAGACCGCGAAGCGCCCCTGCCGGGTTGGGGATTGGACGCTTCGTGTGAAATTATTTCCCTGCAAGTCGGCGACCAAGTGGCAACAGGCTGCGTCAATAAATTCGAGTGCGTCGGCGTTGGCGGCGAAGAATGGGGTGATGGGTTGAGCAGGCGATTGAGTATAGCGCGCACCGGGGTGATCAAGCAGTTCAGACAGGTTGAGTCCCAGTGCCTCGGCAACGGAGGCGCGCAGGGAGGGGACATCCAAGTTGGGCAGGCGGGTGAGCGCCACCAGTAAATCAACCAGCGCCTCGTCGGCTAGCGGCTCACCGATGATGTAGAGGCCGTCGCGGATCTGCGCACTGGTCAGTTCGCACAGGTAGCCATCGAGGTCTTCCATGAGGTGCGCGAAATCTTTGCCGCGCATTTCGGCCAGCGAGACCGGCGTGCCGTCTTCGGTCTCGGTTGGGTCCCAATCGTGGCTATGGTTGCCATGCTGCTGTTTGGTGAGCAGCTTGAGATCCTCGTCGAGGCGGGCGCGTTTGATCACGTCCCAGATTTGCGACTGCAACATGGGTAGTTTGCTGGGGTCAAGCGCTTCAAGTTGGTAATACTCATCCACCAGTTGGCGCAGTTCATCCAGATCGCCGTAGGCGTCGGCAGTCGTCATGGGCGGCGTGAGGTGATCTACGATGACGGCATGGGCGCGGCGCTTGGCCTGCATGCCCTCGCCGGGATCATTGATGATGAAGGGATAGATGAGCGGCAAGTCGGACAGGAAGAGGTCGGAGTAGCAGGTTTCGGAGAGGCCAATGCCTTTGCCCGGCAGCCATTCGAGCGTGCCGTGCTTGCCCATATGCAGAATGGCATCGGCGCCCCAGCCACCGCGCTCCGCGTCGCGCGGCTCGCGCAGCCAGCGATAGAAGGCAGCGTAATGATGCGTAGGCGGCAGATCGGGCGTGTGATAGATCGCCTGCGGATCCATGCCGTAGCCGCGTGGCGGTTGCAGGGCAACAAAGACGTTGCCAAGCTCCAGCCCGGCAAACTTGAGCGCGCCCGCGTGATGAAAGGCGCGGCCCGGCGCAGCTTCCCAACGGGCATCCATTTGCTGGCGGTTGCGCTCCGGGAAACGGGCGAACCACTCAGCATAACGTTCGTCCACAACGCTCCCCGCTGCTTGCGCCAGTTGAAAGTCGGTGAGGTATTCGACATCGTAGGCGCATCGGTCAATCAACTCGTGGATGAGGGCGTCACTGGGTGACGCGGAGCCAGTGGGTGGCAGGTGTTCGATCCGGTAACCGGCGGCCTGCATGACTTGAAACAGGTTGATGAGGCTGGCCGGGGTGTCCAGGCCGACGGCGTTCCCAATGCGGGAGGCGCGTCCCGGTTGGTTGGTGAGAATGACGGCAATCCGCTTTTCGGAATTAGGTTTGCGCTGCAGATGAACGATGCGGTGGGCGAGTTCGGCCACGCGCCTGACGCGATCGGGCAGGGGAATATATTGAGGAATTGCCGACGGCGCTTCCTTGATTACTGACCGAGAGTCTCCACATTGGCAAGCCGGCTCGCCGTCATCGGCCCGGCCTTTCACGCCTTTGAAGGTGATTGGTACAGTGATAATGCGCCCGTCGAATTCGGGCATGGCGACATGGAGGGCGGTATCCAATGGCGAGAGGCCGCGCGCCGAAAGTTCCCACTGGTCGCGTTCCATGCTGCTGGTAATCGCCTGCAAGACCGGCACGCCCAGGTCAGGTAAAGGCACGTCTTCACTTGGCCGTCGCGCGTCCTCTCCAGTCGCAGCGAAGGCCGACAACATCGTGCAAATAACAATATCTGACAGACACCGGCCATCGGGCGCATCACAATAATCGAACGCGACCGGCCGCCCATCGCGTTGCTCTCGGAGTGAATAGGAGAAGATGGGCAGGGCGTTGAACCCGTGCGTGGTCAACGCCTCACATAGGGCATCGACAAAGGCGGTGTTGCCACTGAGCCAATGGGCGCGGTAAAAGAGAACTGCCGCCGTTGGTCGCGCAGGGTTGTAATGACGGGCCAGCCATTCGTCCTGTGAGAGTAATGAGTCGGCGTAGTAAATGCCGTGCTGCGGTTGCTCTGTGGGTAGGTCATAACCAAAGCCACCCACGAGCAGGTTGTCGGCCAGATAGCGGAAGAGGTTCCCAATGTTTGTGAGTCCGCCGAGAGTGAGATAGTTGTACACATCGTGAATGACGGGCAGGGGTGCATTTGAGACGGCGGTGAGTTCCGGGTCGGGATCTGCAGTTCCCGGTACGCAGACTAAATCCTTACCCTGCGCATTGCAAGCAGAGATGAGGGCCTCAAAGCCCTGCCGAAAGCCCACGCGCCCGCCGTGCAACCGGGCGACGACGACCTGGACGCCGGGCAGTTGCTCATCGAGAAACGCGCTCACCTGGACTTCGTTCTTAAGCGGATTCAAACTAAACGCGTGAATCGATGGGAAGTCAGCCGGTAGCTTTGGAATAATTTTGCTGATGGCCAGCAAATCGGTGTCGGCATGGGTGAGAAAGAGAATGGTGGGGTTGTCGGGAGTCGGCGCTGATTCAATCCCCCTGCTTTCGTGAGCGGGCGCAGTGTGCTGTGCCTCCAGCAACGACCAGGTGAAATAATCGAAGGCCCGATCTTGCAAGAGCAACGGGAGTGGGATGTTGGCGGAGTCATCTGGCGAACGCTCCATCATCGCGTCCAGGTAATCGTAGATCGCCAGAATAAGTTTGGGATCGTCTATGCCTTGAAAGCCGATAAAGCGCCCATCGAAGAACAGGGTGACGACGTTGGCCAGCGGGCACGGGCCGAGACAGCCACCCTGTGTAAGATGAATTTTGTTACGGAGTTTGCGCCGCTCCCACTCTTCGTGAAAGATATCCGTTCGCACGGGTGCGAAGCCACGCGCAACGTGGCCGCAACAGCAGCCGGTGGCGCATACGAACAACTGCCCGCGATGGCGCGGCACGTTAATGAAGCGACCATCAGGGCGCAGCACGCGGTTGGCTTTGGGCGATGTCATCAGAATTCAATCCCTGCCTGGGCACGAATGCTTTGTTCTTTAAACGGGTGCTTAATCAGTTTCATCTCTGTTACTAGGTCGGCGTACTCAATCAACTCATCAGGCGCATAGCGCCCAGTAATCACCAGATGCAGCATGGGTGGCTTGTGCTCGATCAACCACGCGCGCACGTCGACGAAGTCCAACCAGCCGTATTTGAAACAATAGGTCATTTCGTCAAGAATGATCACGTCGTAATCACCATTGGTGATTTTCTGTTGGGCGATCTCCCAGCCATGCCGAGCGCGGGCTACGCTTTCGTCCAAGTCTTTGCTCAACCAGGTGAAGCCGTCGCCTGAACTGATGAACTCAATGCCAAGTTTCTTAGCCGCTTTGTGCTCGCCAAATTGAGCCTTTTCGTTCTTGATGAATTGAATCACGCACACTCGCATATTGCGTCCCCAGGCGCGCAACAGGAGCCCGAGCGCGGCGGTGGTCTTGCCCTTGCCGTGCCCGGTGTTGACGATGACCAGTCCCTTTTTGATGTTGGCTTTGCGAGCAGCTTGGCGTGCGGCAATGCCCGCTGTGCCGGTCGTGGAATGCGACTCAATCATCGGCTTTATCTATGCGAGAAAGGTGTTCGGTCGTTCCAAACGAACCAGTATCCCCGCGCACGGCGGGCGCATAGGCAGGCTCCTGACCGGCTGGATAGAGGCGGTGAAAAACATAATCTTCCACCGGTTGGCCACCGATGAGATGTTCGGCGACGATGCGATCGATCAAGGCCTCGGTGACGTGGTGATACCAGATGCCATCCGGGTAGACCGCCACGATTGGCCCACCCTGACACACACCCAGACATTCGGTCAACGTACCCTTCACGCGCTCCGGGTTGCCC
>JAKEEH010000461.1 GCA_022616725.1 Limisphaerales bacterium
AGCGTGTTGATCAGCGCCATCATGACGCGCCAGAACTCGCCGAAAGTCACGCCGCCGACGAAGAAGGAAATGGCCATGAGCGGAAAGACGGCGATCAATCCATAAAATGCGCGCAGGGAGGTGGCCAGCAGTTTGCCGAAAACAACATCGTGCCCGCGCAGGTCGGTGAGAAAGAGCAATCCGAGCGTTCCCTCGCGGCGCTCTTCACTGATGCAATCGGCCGTGAGGACCACGCCCGGGAACAGAGAGCAGAAGAAAGCAACGTGGGCGAGCACGGCAAACATGCGGGCGCCGAGAAGATCAGGGGAGACGAGAGTGCCAAGGGTCGCCAGCATCCAAAGGACGAGCCCAGCGGCGAGGACCGCGGCAATGACCCGGCTCCAGTAAGTCACCGCCTTGCGCGTGGCGACGCGCAGCTCGCGCTCGGCGATGGGAAACAGCATCATGGCGGACGCACCTAACGGTAACCCAACGCGGACGGCGCGCAACGTATTCTGTAATCCCCTCTGTACGTCGAGGGTTACATCACTTTTCCAGGACGTTTGGCAACTTCGGCGGCCATGAGAGAGGCCGCTGCGATTTCAGCGCTGCGGACTTAATTCCTTCGGTGACGATCGAGCGAAAGTGCAGGCGCAACTGGTTGCGGGCGTAGTTGATAAAAATAGCATCCTTGACAATGGCCATCACAGGCCACAAGCACCAAGCGAACAGCATGGGCAGGATCAAAACGTAAGCGATCGTTTTCATCACCGCGTGCGCGGGTCGTTTGGTGGTTAAGCCGGCCCAAACGCCAAACCAGGCGACTGCCAGCAAGTCCATCGCAAAAATCCCAAGCGCAAGGAGAAGCAAGAATATGAGCAGGAGATCAATATCGCCAGACGCATTGAAGCCGCCAAAATTTAAGACTACAAGGTATTCGAGGAACGCAAGCGTACACAGGGGACCCATAAACTGGCGCCTAAGCGCTTCCAAATACCCGGCGATGATCTGTTCTGAGTTGATGGGAGTGGTAAGGAGCAGGTCCAACGCGCCGGAACTTCGTGTGTCCGCGATCATGAAGCAGGCCTGCGCGGCCACAAAGACCGCCAGCAGCAAATGAACCACCACGGCTCCGATTATAAATGGAATGGCGAGGAAAGAAGCGCCCTTCATCAAGATCGACGCAATGAGAGCCGGCACAATCACGGAGACAACCAGCCAGACCGGCCACGAGTTTTGGCGGTCGCGAGCTAATAGCCACACGACGGGGTTCTGATGCATCGAGCGCCGCCGCGCCACCTCCCGGCGAAGGCGATTTCTTGCGCCCACTTCGCGGTTGGCGCGCTGGACCGGAATGTCGTGCCAGGAATTTGGAAGCACCAGGCATGCAGCGATGAAAAAGCCAAAGGTGACGAGCATCGTGCCGGAAATCGAGGTCCAGTATGGCTGCGGTCGCGCGGAAAACGCCGCGTCGCCGAGGGAGATTGCCGCCACGGCCGGACTGCACCAGGCGAGGAGTTGCGTGGAGCCGGGCAGCCATCGGAACAGCGGCGGAATGACCACCAGGAATCCAATTACTCCAACCGTCGCGAACCAGGCGCGCCGCTCATCGCGGCTCGCGGCGGAAATCAAGATGCCGGCGCCGAGGGAAAACAACAGCGCCGCAAGAAGCGTGAGCACCATGCGCCAGAATTCACCTGGCGTCACACCGCCGAGCAGTAATGGAAAGCTGAGGATTGGCAAAATTGCCAGCACGCCGTAAAGACTGTTCAACGAATTGGCGACAAATTTGCCGAAGACCACGTCATACGGCTTCAGGTCCGTGAGAAACAACAGCCCGAGGGTGCCGGCCCGTTTTTCTTCGCTAAGGGCATCGGAGGTGTTGCGAGGCCCTTCCAAAAGGCACCAGAAGAACGCAAGACTCGACAGCACCCAAAACATCGTCTTCCCGATCTTGCCGGGCGTGGACCAACCCCGACTGGTCAATAAGAAGAACCCGGCGATGAGACTGGCGAGGATGGCCGCGCCGATGCGGATGCGAAATGTCGCCGGATGCCGTGCCCGCACCCGCAGCTCGCGCTCCACAATCGGGAGGAAGGTCATCAGGAATTAAGAAATGAAAATCGAAAATTGAAAATTGAAAATTGTTCGTTCTGCAGCCCGGCCTGCAGGGGCAGTCGGCGTCCCCAACTTGCACCGGCCTGACTTGCTGCGCATAGGTCAGCGAGTCAGGCCCCCGAAATGGGCGCCGTTTTTGGTTGAGCCCGCAGGTCGGAGGTGACACTAACGAGCGTCAGCGCCGGCTCGCGACGCCAGAACCATCGCTTGGGCTTCTTCTCAAAGCGCGCGGCCACTGTTTCGCGAAATTTTGTGGTCAGGTTGCGATACGCCCAGACACCGAAGAAAACGTCCACGAATCCCGAGATTAAGGTCCACGCCACGACTGCCGTCATTTCATCGTCAACCCAATTGGGCAACGTTCCCCGGTAAAATTCATCGTAAATGGCGACGGCGGTCATCGTCAGGGCGAACAAAAGCCACGGCAGAACGAGAATGCGGGACATCGCCGCGCCGGCAGCCCGATTTGCATTGACGCTTCTTAACCCGGTCCACATCGAGACCCACGCCAGGGCAATGAGATCGGCGACGAAAATCGCGATGCCGGCGACCCAGACCACCACCCATTCCTCGTCCTGGCGGTAGGAAAATAAAAATGCGATGTCCGCCAGGACGATGATCAGGGCGGGTATTGCAAATTGCTTTAATAAAGCCAGCAACTGGCCGTTGAGAATGTCTCGCACCGAGATCGGGCTGGACAACAAAAGCTCCAGCGCGCCATTGCGGCGGTCGGCGGTGAACCGGCGGCAGGCTTCGGTGGAGATCCAAAACTTCATGACGGTGTGCAGGACAAGGCCGAAGATCACGTACGTAAACTGATCCTTCCAATCCCTCGGGTACTTTCTGGATCCCCAAAGCCAGAACAGACCAACGGCGAGCAGGAAAAACCAGACGAGCGCGACCTTCAGGCGGTCCCGACCCGCCAGCCAATACATCGGGTTGATGTCGAGCATGACCTTGCGGACCCGCGCCCGCCTTGCCACTGCGCCATAGGCAATGTCCCGAAAGATGGACCGAAGGCGGCTCCCGCCGCGGGTTTCGACTTTGTCCTGCCAGGCCCGGGGCACGGCATAGCAACTCAACGCCAGGAGCATCCAAGCCATGGCGTGAACGCACGCAACGGAATGATAAAAGTAGTTAAACGTTCGGAAGGCCCTGATCGTCTCGTCAAAGCTCATAAAGGCGGCGTAGCCGGGGCTGGGAATGAAAAAAAACGGCTGGGGACGGATGTTTTTGGCTTCAGCGATCAAACCCCCGGCCAATGGCAGGCCCCCGGCCATAACGACCATGATCGCGACGGCCAGGCCCATGGAGCGGCGTTCGTCCCGGCAGATGGAAGAGCAGAACATCCCGATCGCGAGTGAAAGGAACAAATTGTTGACCGCCACCAGGACAACGCGCCAGAACTCCCCCGCGCTCACGCCCCCGGCGAGGAGAGAGATGGCCATAACCGGGAAGGTGGCGAGCATGGCATAAAAAGCATTGACGGAGGTGGCGGCCAGTTTGCCGAAGACGATGTCGTAACCTTTCAAATCGGTCAAAAACAGCAGCCCAAGGGTGCCTTCGCGCTTTTCCTCGCTGAGACAGTCGGCAGTGCGCAACAGCCCGGCAATGGCTGAATAAAGGAACGTCGCGATAGCGACCGTCGTGAAGAGCGCGGCCCCGAGGCGCTGCGGCGTCTGCAAGCCGGGGATGAGCATGATCCAGGCGGAAAGAAGAATAGCCGCAGCCGCGCCGCCGACGCGTGTCCAGAACACGGCTCGTTGCCGCGCCGCTACGCGCAATTCCCGGTCCACAATCGGGAGGAACGTCATGCCGGATCAATGTTTAGCATGGCTCGGGCCGTGGCAAGCTTCGGCGAGGTTTTCGCCGGAGCGGGCGTTCCTGGCAAGAAGGCGGCAGCCAGTTCCATTTGACGGCGGACGTTGTTTTGGGTGTACTTCGCAGTCGTGAAAAAGAACAATCTACCCCACCTGATACTATGAAACCGATTTCCCGTCGTTCCGCGCTTCGCCACACCGCCGCTGCCACTGCCGCTGCGGCGATCACCGCAACTCTTGCCAAGGGGATCAAGGCCGCCGAAACCGGCGCCAATCTCAAAGGCCGTATCAACCACTCGGTATGCAAATGGTGCTATGGGAAGATTCCGTTGGATGAGTTTTGCAAATCCGCCAAAGAGATGGGCCTGGCGTCGGTCGAACTACTTCAGCCGGCGGATTTCCCAACCTTACGCAAGTATGGCTTGACGTGCGCCATGGTGAGCAATCCGACTGTCGATGGCCTTGGCGGGATTGGCAAAGCCTGGAATCGCGTCGAGCATCACGACAAACTCGTGCCGGCCTATGAAGCGCAGATCAAAGCCGTCGCAGAAGCAGGGATGGAGAACCTGATCTGTTTTTCGGGAAATCGAGGCGGACTGGACGACGAAAAGGGGCTGGAAAATTGCGCCCTGGGCCTGAAGCGGATCATGAAGTTCGCGGAAGAAAAGAAGATCAATATCTGCATGGAGCTTCTGAACAGCCGGCTCGATCACAAAGACTATCAATGCGACCACACGGAGTGGGGCGTCGAACTTTGCAAACGAATCAGCTCCGAGCGCTTCAAACTTCTCTATGACATCTATCACATGCAGATCATGGAAGGCGACCTGATCGTGCGGATCCGCAAGTTTCAGCCCTACATTGCGCACTACCACACGGGCGGCGTGCCCGGGCGGGGCGAGATTGATGAGACGCAGGAGATCAATTATCCGGCGGTGATGAAGGCGATAGCCGAAACGGGGTTCAAAGGGTTCGTCGCGCAGGAATTCGTGCCCAAGCGGCCGGACCCGCTCGCATCGCTCAACCAGGGAGTGCACATTTGCGACGTGTAGTCGGGCCAGAACCCTTTTATCGGAAATATCAACCTGCAAGTGCATGCAAAGGGCGGGCTTGCTGAATGCGCGGATGCCCAGTCGCGGACAGCGCTTCAGCAGAGGTGGTTCGTTTGTACAGTTTCGGCGTAAGCAATGCGAATCGATGCGCATCAGCACTTCTGGAAATTTGATCCTGCCAGCTATCCGTGGATCAAGGCGGATTGGCCGATTCGCCGCGATTTCTTGCCGCGCGATCTGGAACCGTTGCTTG
>JAKEEH010000462.1 GCA_022616725.1 Limisphaerales bacterium
GGGACACGTGACCTGCGGTGGTGTCGTATCCGTCACGGCGACCTGGAAGGTGCAACTGGCGGAGAGGCCGGATGTGTCGGTCGCTGTGCAGACCACATTGCTCTGGCCGACTCGGAAACCGCTGCCGGACGCCGGCACGCAAACAACGGGCACGGGGGCGCCCCCGGAATCGACTGCGGTTACGGTGTAACTCACTGGCGTGAGGCCACCGGTGCATTCGGCCACTATATTGGTTGAACATGTGATCACCGGCCCCGACGGGACCCCAAGAGCATAGAGAGCGTTCAGCTCGGACGTCGAGAGCGCGCGATTATAGAGGGCCACTTCGTCGATGCGACCATCGAACCAGTTACCGTTCGCGGTGAAGGTGTCAAAGATGCCGCCGCCGATGTTAAACCGGAACGTGCTGGTGCCAGGGTTGGCGCTGGGCAAGTTGGTCATGCCGTCGGCACCGTCGTTGACCTGAACGGTAAGGGTGCCGTTATTTAAGGTCAGTGCCACAAAACCCCATTGCTGATCGGGAATCGGATTGGGCGACACGTTGACCGCAGTATTAAAGTTGTCCACCCAGGCCTGGATAGTGTCGTTATTGATGTAACCAAACTCGACCAGATCGTTTTGCCCGAACAGACCAGTGCGGTTGTCCTGCGGGCCGTTGCGCCGAATCCAACCAATCATGGTCAGGTTGCTGAGCCCATTCAGGCTGACAGGCGTGCCCACCCAACTGTTGGTGCCATTGAAGCCTGCGGCTGTGTCGGGGTCGCCGGCGATGGCGCCGGGCAACCCGAGCACGACATTGCTATAGCTCCCGTGATTGCCTCCGACATAATCGAAGGCCGTGGGGCCGCTGGTTTCTCCCAGGCGCCAATAGGCGAAGGGCTGACTCGCGATTACCGCTGCCGCGTAGCCGCCGGGCGGAACGGCGATAACAGTCAGGGTGGCCACGACGCTGGTGACCGAGCCAACCGTATTGCCAACAACAGCCAGGTACGGACCGGCATTCGCACTGGAAACACTGCTGAGAGTCAGCGCCGGGCTGGTCTGCCCGGGCAGATTCGTACCATTGAACTGCCACTGATAGCTTAGATTCGCGCCGCCCGTTGCCGCCACCGTAAACGTTGCCGTCGTGCCCGCATATCGAGTGGTCGATTGGGGGTGCTGCGTGATGGTCGGCGGTTGAGTTTCCTGGACGTTCACGTCCACGGTCGCGCTTTCGTTGGTTCCATATTGGTTGCTAACTCGCACGGAATAACTTCCGCCAGCCGAAGACTGGGCATTGCTGATCACCAGAGTGGCGCTGGTTTGACCAGGAAGCACGTTGTTAAAGAAGAGCCACTGGTACCGAAGAGGGGGACTACCAATGGCTTCGACCGATAACGCCAGCGTTTGACCTACAAAGATATTCGTGGCCTGAGGCTGGCGAACGATAGTCGGCGGCTGGGCGACGGTGGAGAAGTAGTGCGCGGCAATCTGGTCGGCGGTTAACGCTTTGTCGAACACGGCGACTTCGTCGATCTGGCCGTTGAATGAAACGCCGTTGCCAAACGCGTCGCCGCCAATCACAAAGAAGTTGGTGTTATTCTGAAAATTGTAATTCGTGCTGGGCAGAGGCGCCGTGCCGGCGGCCTGACCATTCGTGTAGGTCGTCATTTGAAGCGCGTCCCCATCCACGACCACCGCGACATAGTCCCATTCGAGGTCCGGAAATGGAGTGATGACGTTGACAGGTGTGGCGAAGTCGTCCACCCACGTCTGGAGGGTGTTGTTGTCAATATAACCGAATTCGATGACGTTGTCCTGACCAAGCAGGCCGGTACGATTGCGTTGCGCGCCGGCGCGGCGGATCCAGGCGCTCATCGTCACGTTGGTCAGTCCGTTCAACAACCCGCTTGCGCTGCGGACAAAGTCATCCACACCGTCAAGCTGTGCGGCCGTGTTGTCGGCTTCAAAACCAACGAACTGCGGTGGCCGCGGCGCTTCGGCTCCGGTAGTCGCCCCGTTTATATAGGTGCCATCGGCTGCGGCGCCGCGGCTGCCTTCGTTTGTTGCAACAGTGCCGCTGTCGCTGAAGCGGTAATAGGCGATCGGACCATCGGCCAGCACCGTCTCCCGATAACCCGCTGGCGCCGGGGCCATGTAATTTACGGCGTTCAGGAATAACTGGGCGCCATCCGGGGTGAGGTCATAGATACCTGCACCTTCCGCGGTGATAGCCAGCTCGCGGGTCCCGCTGAGGAAAACCAGCCGACGGCCACCCAGGGTATCTGGGGGGCTGTTGCCCATGGTAGCTCCTGCCTGCCACTCCGCTACGATCATGCCGCCCGCGACGTTCGGATCGCCAGCCGCTACTGTTGCCAGCACCATCCCCCCACCAGCAACCGGATTGGTGTTCACCGAGATGCCGCGCTGTGGAAGGTTGGTGAAGGTGACGGAGCCATTCGTGCCGGAAAGCGCGTAGTTATTGACCATGGTGTTGCCACCATCAAGAGAGATTCCCGCAAAGATCGGGTGGCTGGGTACGAGAGCCGTCAGTTTTATCGGGCCATCGGTGTCCGGGATGCCCGTGCCTGTGGTAAATCCCAGGCGGTTGTTTCGCAGGACGTAGCCACCCATGATGATCACCGGAGCGGTTAGACCGTTCCACGCTGCAGTCTCGGCATCGAGCTCGTAATGCCCGCTCGGCACGGAACGGCTGATGATGACCAGATCCGCTGCGTTCAGGACGGCCGCGTTAGGAATGTCGGAACTCACCACTCGGGTAACGGTATGGCCATTCGCCCGCAGGAGTTGGGTGTAAGCGATATCGGGCGCCTGGGTAAATCCAGCAGTCGCCGCGGCTGCGGAGGGGGTGTTGTCGTCGGGATGGAAGCTTACCCATGCGATATTGGCCGCTTGCGAGGTTACTGCGAGGAGAAGACCACAAAGGACCGAAACGATTGATTTGCGATTTGCGATTTGCGATTTGCGATTGGCCAATCGGCAATCGCTTCGAATTCGTGGGTTTGATAGCATTTTCATGTTGAGTTGGGGTTAGTTGGTTTGCCTTATGACCGCAGTCGAGACTGGGAAGTTGCTGTCAGAATTCCGCTGTTTGGAGGCGCAGTCCGAAACGCATCCCGGCAGTGACGAATGGGCTCGGCGCGGAATGATCCTCTGCACGCCGACGCTATGGCCAAACGCCGGAGAGGCCGACCCGTTGAACTTGTGAGACGCCGCATAAGTCCCTCTCGACCGACATAGTTTGCTGGGAACAGGTAAGTCATAAGCAAACGGCTGAAAAAATGCAATCAATATTTCGGGCGTCGTTGGCGGCGGCTCCGATTGTGGCCAGGAGGTCACCTCTTTGTGAAATGGCCGGGACTAAAGTCCCGGCTATTTGCCATCCTCCCGGTGTGTTCTTGTCGGGTTCCTATTGGCGCAAGCGGAAGAATCTCGTCTGACCGGTCGGGAGGAAGGAGTGCGGCGTAGTGGCGCCGGCCACATCGGTCCACATCGTGCCGGGACCGCTACCCACAAGCGTAGTAGCCTCTTGAAGGATGCCGCAGGTCCAGCGGAGAGTAAGACCGGCGGGGGCCGCATCAAAATTCAAACGCAGGACCATGGAAGCGGGAGCGACCAGGCCGCCGCTCTCGCCCGTGTAAACCTCATCGATCTGAGCCGCCGTGAGCATCGTGTTGTAGATACGCACGTCGTCCATGGAGCCGTTGAAGGCGCGCCAGAATGGATCGTGAGAGCGGCCCAGTTCGATTTGCTGCGAAGGTGTCCAGGACCAGGCGGTGGAGTTGGTTTGCGACGCGTCCAGCATTCCATCGATGTAGAGGCTGATCGATCCGGTGGCCGACTGGTCATAAACATAAGTGATATGATGCCAGAGATCGTCGTTGATCGTGCGAGTCGTCTGGAAGCTGTTGGCGCCGCCGGTCCCTGAGGCAGCCTGGACGAAAATCGCGCCGCTGTCCGTTTGAACAATGACGTCGCCGGGCGGGCCGCCGGGGTTGGTTGGACGCCGATCAAAGAGCATGGCGCCGAAATCGCCGCCTCCAGTAGTGCCCGCCGAACGCACCCAGAACATGATCGTGCCACTGGTGGTGTCGAAATCGGTGTGAGGCGGGACGGCGATCTGGTCAAACTCCGAAGCGGCGAACGTCATCAGGCCTTCGCGCGTGACGAAGTTATTATCCATACTGGAGGCCACCCACTCGGCGCCGAAGTTGCGCGCCGGATGAGGAGTACCAGACGGCTTGGTATCGAGCAAGAATGGGCCGCTGCGTTCGATTTGGAGCGACGGTTGAATGCCCGAGCCGAGGGTGTAGAGACTGCAGATTTCGTTGGCGGTAAGCGCCCGGTTGTAAACCGCGACCTCATCGATGCGGCCGTTGAAATAGTTTCCCGTGGCGTCGAAAACGCCGCCGCCGCCGATGTTGAATAGGAAGCCGTTGGATCCGTAGTTGGCGCTCGGCAAGGTAGCCATCCCCGCCGGCGAACCATTCACATAAACAATGGCCGTGCCGGAGTTCAACACGAGCGCGACCTGCCCCCACTGCTGATTGGGGATCGGGTTGGGCGACACATTGACGGCGGTATCGAAGTTATCGACCCACGCCTGGATGGTGTTGTTATCAATATACCCGAACTCAACAAGATCGTTCTGGCCAAACAATCCGGTGCGGGCAAGTTGATCAACTTCGCGATTAATCCACCCCACCATGGTGACGTTCGGCATATTGTTCAACTGCAGAGGAGTACCGACGTAGGCGGTTGCGCCGTCCAACTGCACGGCCGCATTTTCGTCCCCGGCCAAGGCGCCGGGCACGCCCAGACTCGCCGTACCATTGTAGGTGCCGTCGAATCCGCCTGCATAATCGAACGCGGTAGGCCCAATGGCCTCATCCAGGCGCCAATAGGCCAGCGGGTTTCCGGCCACAATCGCGGATGCGTAGCCCGCTGGGGGCATGATCACCGTGAGCACGGCGACGTCGCTGGGGGTGACGCCGGCGGCGTTTGAAACGATCACGCTGTAGTTACCGGCATTGGCCGCCTGGACGTTTGTTATCATGAGCATGGCGTTTGTGGCGCCGGGAAGATTTACGTCGTTCGTCTGCCACTGGTATCCCAGATTGCTACCGCCGGTCGCGACAACCGTAAACGTAACCTTTAACCCCGCGTAGCGGGTTGCGGACACCGGTTGCTGGGTGATGATCGGGGGCTCAGTTGAGTTCACGATGACATCAACCACCGTGCTCTCAACCGTCCCGAATTCATTGGAGACCAAGAGGGAATAGCTGCCGGTGTGTGACGTCATTGCATTACTGATAACGAGGGTGGCGTTGGTCTCGTTCATAAGCGGGGCCGGGTCCCCAAAGTACAGCCACTGATACTGCAGAACCGGGCTGCCGACCGCTGCTGCAGAAAGCTGGACCGTGGCGCCTTCAAATACAGTAACGGGTTCGGGTTGTCTAATGATGATCGGTGGGCTGGGTGCGGCGGAGAAATAGTGAGCGGCGATCTGTTCTGCGCTCAGCGCCTTGTCGAAAACCGCCGCCTCGTCAATCTGGCCATTAAACGAAACACCGTTGCCAAAAGTGTCGCCCCCGATTAAAAAAAAGTTCGTATTGTTCAGGTAATTATAATTGGTGCTGGGCAAAGGCGCACTCCCCGCAGCCAGTCCATTCGTGTAGGTTGTCATTTGCAGCGCGTCCCCATTCACGACCAGAGCCACATGGTCCCATTCCAGGTCGGGGAACGGCGTTATGACATTGACGGGGGTCTGGAAGTTGTCCACCCAGGCTTGAAGGGTATTGTTGTCAATATAGCCGAATTCGATGACATTGTCCTGTCCCAGCAGGCCGGTGCGATTGCGCTGAGCGCCCGCGCGCCGTATCCAGGCGCTCATGGTCACATTTGTGAGGCCATTGAGTAGAGAGCGCACGCCCACGACGAAATCATCCACCCCATCAAGCTGAGCGGCCATATTGTCGGCCTCGAAACCCGTGAATTGAGGTGGTCGCGGCGCTTCGGCTCCCGCGACAGCACCATTTGTATAGGTCCCATCAGCGGCCGCCCCCAGGCTGCCTATATTCGTCGCGACGGTCCCGCTGTCGTTGAAGCGCCAGTAGGCGATCGGGCCGTCGGCCAGGACTGTGGAGGGATAATCGGCTCCATTGACGACGGCGCCCAGAAATAGGAATGATGCTGACAGGCAGAACATGGCAGAAGAAAGAGGGCAGGTTTTTCTCATATGTTTACCTCGGTTGACGTTTTACATGGGTTGACGTTGTACCAACTCGTGACCGGCATATCCGGCTTAGCGTTACGATCAAAAGAACAACCTTGCAGGTCCGCACTCCTCAGAGACCTTATTGATGGAACGAGCGAACCATATCAGGCCAGCTCCGCAAAATCAATAACTTTCGCGTGCCAGTTCCGGGCGACTTCGAAGGCCGCGAAGCATCGCCGCGTCGGCTTAACCAAAACCGTCGGAAACGGCAAACGCGAAAACCAGATAATACTCGCGCTGAGACTCGCGGATGATCTGGAGACTTCTTTGAGGGATTACAACGGAAACACTGATCGGTGGAAGAGGACGCGATTAGCTTCAAATTTATGAGAAAGCAGCGGATGGCAAACTGGACTATATTTTACAAGAGGAAACGTGTTTGGGTGAACTGGAGGAGAGTTGATGGATGCTCGGATGCAAAGGCAGAACTTTTGATGCGAGAAAGGCAGCATGAAAGCGACCACAAAAAAACCACGGGGCAGCCGTGTTCTGCGAACGGGCAAGAGCCCGGCTAGCCATTCGGCGCGGAGCGAAGAGCTGCTTCCGCGGGCCGAGCAGAAGCAAATCAATCCCAAATGGGCCAGACATTACCGGCGCCTGCTTGAACTGCGCGGTCGCCTGCTTCAAGAGAAAGCGGAGTTGGCGGGGGAAGCGTTGGAGGAAACGCCGACCTACAGTATGAGCATGGCGGACGCAGCGACCGACGAGTTTGACCGCGATCTGGCGCTTAGCGAATTGGCCGCCGAGCAGGACGCGATTTATGAAATCGATGAAGCCATCCACCGCATCGAGAACAATGTTTACGGCAATTGCGAACTGACCGGAAAGCCAATTCCACAGGCGCGCCTCAACGCCGTTCCCTGGACGCGATTTTGTGAAGACGCCGAGGAGCAACTGGAGCGGCAGGGCGCTGTCGGTCGCCCGCATCTGGGCCAAGTCGCTTCGGCAAAAGGGACTGTGCCAGCCGGTTTTGCCGCCACGCCTGAAGAAACCGAAACGCAGGAGCCCAGGATGGAAGACCTCAAAAAGCTGGAACAGGAGCCTGCTGAAGAGAGGGAAGAAACCGAAGCGGGCGAAGAAGAGGAGAACACATCGTGAAAAATATCTATTACGTCGATCTGACCATGCGTGGCGGTGAAGAACCGCCGCCGGGCGTTGACCTGGAAACAATCCAATAAACCACGGAGGCTCTCATGCGAATACGAATTCCACCCTTTTCGCTTTTCGCCGGCACAGGCAATCCCGATCTCGCGGCGGCGGTGGCGCGCGCCCTCGACCATCCGGTCAGTCCGTGCACTGTTGAACGATTCCCGGATGGCGAAATCTCCGTGCACCTGGATGAGCCAGTGCGTGGCCATCCGGTCTTTGTCCTTCAATCCACTTCGCCGCCGGTCACCGAGAATCTCTTTCAATTGCTGTCGCTGGTGGATGCCTGCCGGCGCGCCGCGGCCGGACGCGTTACGGCCGTCGTTCCTTACTTCGGTTATGCCCGCTCGGATAAACGGCACGCTCGGCGGGAACCGATCGCGGCCAGCATGGTGGCAAGCCTCTGCCAAACCGTTGGGCTGAATCACCTCGTCACGCTCGACTTGCACGCCGCGCAGATCGAAGGCTTTTTCCACCTGCCCGTCGATAATCTCACCGCCGTGCCGATCCTGTGCGATGAATTGAAGCACCGCCTCTCGCCCGGCACCGTCGTGGTATCGCCCGATGAAGGCCGGGTGAAAATGGCAGGTGACTTCGCGCAGCGGCTCGGCGCCGACGTGGCCGTAGTGCACAAGCAACGCAAGAGCGGCACGGAAACGAAGATCATCAAAGTGGTTGGCGACGTGCGAGACCGTCCCTGCCTGATCATCGACGACATGATTTCCACCGGCGGCACGATTGAGCGCGCGATTGCGGCGTTGCTCAAGTCCGGCGCGCGCCCGGAGATCCGGGTTGCCGCCACCCACGGCGTGCTTGTGGAAGGCACCCGCAGCGCGCTGAGCCATCCCGCGTTGGGCGAAATCTATGTGACCGACACCGTGGCCCCGCACCACCGCGATTGGCCCCAGTTGAAGGTCATCAGTGTGGCTCCGTTGCTCGCTGCGGCCATCCAGCGCCTGGCGGCGCGCGAGTCTATTGGCGACTTGTTCCAATGAACTGCCGCTGAAATGACAAGTTTCTCTATGGGTATTTAAATTTCAGATGGAGGCGAGATTATGAGAATAGTTCGTGATCGCGTCGCGCTGGCGTGGCGGCTGTTTTCTAACCTTCGCAAATAATTTGAACATGACCGCAGAACACTGGGAACATTTCCATCATCAGGCCGACATCGGCGTGCGCGGGTTTGGACCGACGAAAGAAGCGGCGTTCGCGCAAACCGCGCTGGCTCTCACGGGCGTCATAACGGATCCAGAAGAGGTGAAACCGCAGGAAATGGTTCCGGTCGTTTGCGAGGCGCCGGATGATGAGTTGCTGCTGGCTGACTGGCTCAATGCGCTGGTTTATGAAATGGCCCATCGCAAGATGCTCTTCCATCGCTTCGAGGTGAAGATGACCGGCCATCGCCTGCAAGCCACGATGTGGGGTGAAACAGTGGACGTGGCGAGGCACCAGCCAGCCGTCGAGATCAAAGGCGCGACCTATACTGAGTTGCGCGTCCGGCCAACCGAGGATGGCGGCTGGGTGGCGCAATGCGTCGTGGATGTTTGACGAGAGGAGACACAGCTTATGGACATTTCCAGATTTACCCGGCAATCCGAATTCGCCTGGCGCATCGAACCCGCCGGCAAGATGCGCGCGCCGGTTGTCATCTACGCCAGCGAGGAACTTATCCGCGACATGGACGACAAGGTCCTCGAACAGGCGGTCAACGTCGCGGCTTTGCCGGGCATCAAGAAGGCGTCCTTTGCCATGCCCGACGCTCATTGGGGCTATGGTTTCCCTGTGGGTGGCGTCGCCCATTCGATGCGGACGAAGACGGCGTTGTGTCCGCGGGCGGTGTAGGCTTTGACATCTCGTGCGGCGTTCGCACGTTGTTGACTGGTTTGACGCGAAAGGATGTCGAGTCTGTAAAGAAAGCGCTGGCTGACTCGCTTTACCGTCAAATACCAGCGGGCGTGGGCAGCACGGGGCGCGTTCACCTGGAACGTCCGGACATGGACGCCATGTTGCGAGGCGGGGCGCAGTGGGCGGTGTCGCAGGGTTTTGGCTTCGCCGAGGATCTGAATCGCATTGAGGAACACGGCTGCATGAACGGGGCCGAACCCGAGCGCGTTTCGGAACAGGCCAAGCGCCGGCAGAAGGATGAAATGGGCACCCTTGGGTCTGGTAACCATTATCTGGAGGTGCAGGAAGTCACGCGCGTCTATGATGGACGCATTGCGGGGATCTACGGATTGCGGCACGGAGATGTCGTTGTGACGATCCACTGTGGTTCGCGCGGGCTTGGGCATCAGATTGGCGCCGACTTTCTCAAGGAGATGGTCGTCGCCGCGCCGAAGTATCATTTGGAGTTGCCCGAGCGCGAGCTTGCCTCCGCGCCAATCAACTCTCCGACCGGCCAGAAATATCTCGGCGCGATGCGAGCGGGAATCAATTGCGCGCTGGCCAATCGCCAAATCCTTACGCATCTCACGCGCAAGGTTTTTGCGCACCATTTCCCGACCGCGAAGCTGGCGCTCCTCTATGACGTGTCGCACAACACATGCAAGGTTGAGGAGCACCTGCTCGACAACAAACGGCGGCCATTGTACGTCCACCGCAAAGGCGCGACACGCGCCTTCGGACCTGGACATCCCGAGCTTTGCGCAGAACTGCGTGCGGCGGGCCAACCGGTGCTCATCGGCGGCAGCATGGGCACGTGTTCCTACATTCTGGCGGGCACGACCGAGAGTGAAGGCGAAGCCTTCAGTTCGGCAGTTCACGGCGCTGGCCGTGCGATGAGCCGCCATGAGGCCACGCGCCGATGGCAAGGTCGGCAAGTCATGGACGAACTGGCGGGGCGGGGCATCCTCATTCGCAGTCCCTCCGCGCGCGGCGTCGCCGAAGAGGCGCCCGGCGCCTACAAAGACGTGAGTGCCGTGGTGGAAGCTGCCGATCATGCGCACTTGGCGCGCATGGTGGCAAAGTTGGAGCCGCTCATCTGTGTAAAGGGATAGGTTCTTCGAATGGACGGAGCAGTGCACCACGGACCGTTCTGCGATCTGCCCAAAGAGCGGAACGGACTTTAACTGTCTTAACAATTTAATTATTAGTGCATTTGCGCTATTAAGTGCCCTGCGCATGAAAGTTGCCATCGCACAGATCAATACCACGGTCGGCGATTTCGCTGAAAACGCCGCCAAAATCCTTCAGGTCTATGAAAAGGCCTCGGCAGCGGGCGTGGACGTCGTGTTATATCCAGAACTGGCCACCTGCGGCTATCCCCCTCGAGACCTGCTCCTGCGGCCCAGTTTCGTCCAGGCCAACCTTGATACCCTCGCCCGCCTGGCCAAAGCGACTGGCCGCACCGCGATGCTCCTGGGCTATGTGGATATGAATCCCATCAGGCCCGGTCGAGAGACCACGAACAGTGCCGCGCTTCTCCAACACGGAAAGATCATTGCGCGCCGCACCAAAACCTTGCTACCCACCTACGACGTCTTCGACGAAGACCGCTACTTCGAGCCGGCCACGGAGAATTCTCCGGTCGATCTCAATGGCCGAAGGATCGGCATCAGCATTTGTGAGGATGCCTGGAACGATGAGGATTTCTGGCAGGATCGCCGCTACCGGCGCAACCCCATTGCCGACCTTGCCGCCGCGGGCGCGGAAGTGATCTTCAACGTGTCCGCTTCGCCATGGAATCTCGGCAAGAACCGCATCCGTCACAACATGCTGGCGAGCCTTGCGGGGAAAATTCAACGGCCCCTCTTTTATTGCAACCTCATTGGTGGGAATGACGAACTCGTCTTCGATGGCGTGAGCCTGGCCTTTGATCATCGCGGTCAGCTTGTGGGGCGCGGCAAAATGTTCCAGGAGGATTTCTTCGTCACGGACACCGATTCAGCGCCAAAGGTCGAGCCTTCGGACGGCTCCGATGAGGAAAAGGTTTACCGCGCGCTCGTCCTCGGTCTCCGCGACTACATGCATAAATGCGGCTTCAAATCGGCCGTGCTTGGCTTGAGCGGCGGCATTGATTCGGCCTTGACGGCCGTAATCGCGGTGGAGGCGCTGGGCGCCGAGAACGTGCGCTGCCTCTGCCTTCCCTCGCAATACTCGTCCCAAGGCAGCCTCGACGATGCGCGCCTGCTCGCCAGGCAACTCGGCATTCGTTACGACGTGGTGCCTATTCAGCCCATGTTCGTAGCTGTCAAGGAACAAATGAAAGAAGTGTTTCGCGGCTGCAACGAGGACGTCACCGAGGAAAACATGCAAGCGCGCCTGCGCGGACTCACGTTGATGGCATTGTCAAATAAATTCGGCTCTCTATTGCTTACCACCGGCAACAAGAGCGAGCTGGCCGTTGGCTATTGCACGCTCTATGGCGATATGTGCGGCGGTTTGGCCGTCATCAGTGATGTGCCCAAAACCATGGTCTATCGCATTGCCAGGTGGATTAACCGCGAACGCGAGATCATTCCCGAGCCGTCCATTACCAAGCTCCCTTCGGCGGAACTGCGCCCGAACCAGACCGATCAGGATTCATTGCCACCCTATGATGTGTTGGACGCCATTCTCGACGCCTACGTCGTGCAGATGAAGTCGGCCGGGGAAATCATCGCCTCGGGCTTCGACGAAGCCACTGTCAAGCGAGTTATCCGATTAATAGATTTTGCCGAATATAAGCGCCGCCAGGCCGCCCCCGGATTGAAGGTGACAACGAAAGCGTTCGGCGTGGGCCGGCGCATCCCCATTGCCCAGCGTTATCGGCCGTTTTGATTGAATTACGCCGGGGCCGCACTGCAACCCCATCGTGAGATTGCCGGTCGCGCGCCAGGTTTGTGTGAGTTGGAAATGTCGCCACGCCGTTGCGACGCGCGTCTCATTTTGGCTGGACAGAACGCTGGAGAACTTTACTTTGCATCTGAGGCCCTTATGAAAAGAATTCATAACCCTGAGCGATTATCCCAATGCATACTTCACACCGCCGTTCTGGCGTTCATCGTTACAGGATGCGCCGCCGGTCGGGACGTGATCGACGTGCGCGTTCCCAACATGCCGTCAAACCCGCCGCAAGGCAATCCAGTCACAATTTCCCGCGTCAGTGATCGCCGGGTTTTCGAAATAAAACCAACAACGCACTCCACGCCTTCCCTCAAAAACAAAAAAGAGATTGGAGACAAAGCTATTACGGTGAGAGCGATCGCCCGTAAGAGTGGTGGCTTCGGGAACGAACTCGGCGACATTGTCCTGCCCGAAGGGCGTTCCGTCGAACTGCTGGTCGAGGAAGCCATCGCGCGCGCTTTTCGCGAGAGCGGCTACCGGGTCGTGACAAAGGACGACCCGGACTTCCCCTCTGCGACACCGATCGAAGTCGATGTCGAAAAATTCTGGACCTGGTTCAACCCCGGCATGTGGACCATCCGGCTGGAATTTGAGTCGCGGATCCGGATGAAAGGAAACATTCCGCCGCTCGAAAATGGCGAATTCGTTTTTGTCGAAGCTGGACATAATGCCGGTGCCGCGACGAAAAGCGCATGGCTCGAAACCTGGAGGCGAGGCTTGGAGGTGCTGGTACAGAGGACGCGTGAAACCCTTGCCCGAGGAAAGAGCACGCAGTTGTAGCGACGCAGCAGAGCCAGGTCGTCACGGCAAGCACCGCACTGCTGCAGGCCTCGGCATTTCGGCTACTCGCCAGGACCGTTGCCCGGCTTTGCACTCGGCAAATCTGCGAAGCCGCGGCGCAGCCGATTCTCTGTCACCACGCGCGGGAAGAGGAAATTCTGCAGGTAATCGCGGCCGCCCGCTTTGGTTCCGCCGCCGGACATCTTGAAGCCGCCGAACGGATGTCGCGCCACAAGCGCTCCCGTGATGCTGCGGTTGATATAGACATTCCCGGCCTCCAGTTCAGCCGCGGCGCGCGCGATGTTCGCTGGGCTGCGCGAGAAGAACCCGGCTGTCAAGCCATATTGAGTTCCGTTCGCGATCGCCATAGCCTCGTCGAGGTCGCGCCCGCGGATCACCGCCAGCACCGGCCCGAAAATCTCCTCCTGCGCAATGCGCGCTTCCGGCCGCACGTCGGCGAAAATCGTCGCCGGCACGAAATACCCTTCTCCATCCCGTGGCTCCCCCTGGAACACAAGTTTGCCCTCGTCTTTGCCGATCTCGATGTAGCGCAGGATCCGCTGCCGCGCTTCGGCGTCGATCACTGGCCCGATAGCCGTGCCCGGCTTTTCAGGGCTGCCCGCTTGCAGGCTCCGTGTGGCTTCGATGACGCGTTCAAGCACCCGCTCATAATTGCTCTCCAGGAGAATCAGCCGCGAAAGGGCGGAACACTTCTGCCCCTGGTAACCGAACGCCGAATACACGATCTCCGGCACCGCCTCGTCAAGGTCGGCGTCCGCATCGACAATGGCCGCGTTCTTGCCCCCCATCTCGCAAATCACTTTCTTGAGTTGCGCCTGGCCGGCGACCGTGCGTCCGGCCGTCTCGTAAATCTTCAGTCCCACCTCCCGCGAGCCCGTGAACGCGATCACCGCTACCTGCGGATGGGCGACGAGGTGCGCCCCAACGTCTTCCCCCTTTCCGGGGAGGAATTGCACCGCGCCGGGCGGGATTCCGGCCTCATGAAAAATTTGCGCCAGCCGCGACCCGCATACGGCGGACTGCTCGGCCGGCTTCATGATCACGCAGTTGCCCGCCGCCAGCGCCGCCGCGCTCATTCCGCACAGAATCGCCAGGGGAAAATTCCACGGCGCAATGATCACCGCCACGCCACGCGCAACGTAATGCTGCAGACTGGTTTCGCCGGGAACGATATACTCGCGCCGCGCAATGCGCCGCATTTCCTGTGCATAAAACTGACAAAAGTCGATCGCCTCCGCGACGTCGGCATCGCTCTCAATCCAGTTTTTTCCCGTCTCGAAGACTTCCAGGGCGGCCAATTGAAAACGGTCCCGGCGCAACAACTCCGCCGCGCGTTCCAGCTTCCGGGCCCGCGCCTCCGCATCCGCGCGGCTCCATTTCGGAAACGCCTCCAGCGCCTGTTCCACCGCTCGATCCGCGTCCGCGCGAGTCGCGCAAGTCACGCGCCCCACGATTTCGGACGGCCTCGCCGGATTTAGCGACGCGATTTCGCTCTCGGCCCAAACTTCTTTGCCGCCGATGAGTAATGGCACGCGCCCGCCAAGGCGCGGACGCACTTGCTCCAGTGCTGCCCGCATCCGATCCCGGTTTGCAGCGATGGAAAAATCCGTGTGCGGCTCGTTCGCAAACGGCAGCTTCACTGCCGGCAGCTTCCGATCGGGCTTGATCTCGTTCGGATCACGCAGCAAAACATCAGCATCAACTCCCTCGGCGAAGGCAGACCTCAGGAAACCCTCGTTCGATGTGTTTTCCAGCAACCGCCGCACGAGGTAGCTCATTCCCGGGAGCGTTTGGCCGATCGGACAATAATCGCGCACCCGATAACCCATCTCGATCAACGCCCGCTTGATCGGCTCAGCCATCCCGTAAAGCATTTGAAATTCGTAGTGCTTCGGCGTCAGCCCGAGGTCTTCCGCCTGCGCGATGCACGCCGCGATGCTGCGGATGTTGTGCGTGCCGAACGCGCAGTGCACGTGCGCTTCATTTTCCAGCATCCGCCGGGCGATCACCTCAAACGTTGCGTCGGTCTCCGCCTTGTCCTCGAACACCGGGACCGGCCATCCGCGCTGGCCGGCCATCACCGTTTCGTAGTCCCAGTATGCCCCCTTGATCAATCGCAGGGTGATTGGCCGTGGCCGCTCCTTCGCCCAGGCCAGCAGCCGCTCGAAATCCTCGA